>CAJOHG010000084.1 GCA_905234395.1 uncultured Selenomonadaceae bacterium | reverse complement strand
TTTTATGCGCGTTCGATGTAATTGCCGGTGCGGGTGTCGATTCGCAGAACGTCGCCTTCATTGATGAACAGCGGCACGCGCACGACGTAACCGGTCTCCAACGTGGCATTCTTAGTCGCGCCGGTAGCAGTGTTGCCTTTGACGGCAGGTTCGCACTCGGTGACCTTGAGTTCGACGCTGTTGGGAAGGTTGACGCCGATAATGCGCCCTTTGAACGTCTGCAAGTTGACTTCCATATTTTCCATCAGATAGTTGAGCGCGTTGCCGAGTTGTTCCTTGTTAAGCTCGATCTGCTCGTAAGTTTCAACGTCCATGAAAGTATATTGTCCGTCGGCTTCGTAGAGATATTGCATACGACTGGTATCGAGACGCGCGGGCGGCAATTTTTCGTTGGGATTGAAAGTGCGTTCGACGACTGCGCCGGTCTCAACGTTTTTAATTTTCGTGCGGACAAATGCCGCGCCTTTGCCGGGCTTGACGTGTTGGAATTCGACGACTTGCCACGCCGCGCCGTCAATCTCAATCGTTAAGCCTGTCCTAAAATCGGTACTTGAAATCATTGGTATCAGCCTCCAAAAATTTTAAAGTTCAATCAAATTTTTCGGCGAACGTGTCAAAGGTTGAGCAGTGCTGCTCGTGACAAGTACGGTGTCTTCAATTCGCACGCCGCCGAAATTTTCAACGTAAACGCCGGGCTCATCAGTGACAATCATATTCGGCAAGAGACTTTCGCATTTGCTGAGCTTTGAAAGTCGCGGCTCCTCGTGAATCTCCAATCCGACGCCGTGACCGAGTCCGTGCACAAAATTTTTTTCTCCGTAGCCTGCCGCCGTCAAACGTTCGCGAACAGCCGCATCAATGTCTTTGCCGCTCTTGCCCGCCGTGATAATTTCCAAGCCGTAAAGTTGCGCGTCGAGCACTGCGTCGTAAATTTTTCGCTGTTCATCGGACGCCTTGCCGACGCAAATTGTCCGCGTGATATCCGAGCGATAACCGTTGAAAGTCGCGCCGAAGTCAATCGTTACCAATTCGCCCGCGCAGATTTTTTTATCGGTCGCCGTGCCGTGCGGAAGAGAGCCGCGTTGACCGGAAGCAACAATCGTCGTGAAAGCAACTTCTTCCGAGCCGAGTTTGCGCATAAAATATTCCAACTCCGCCGCAACGTCAATCTCACGCACGCCGGGCTTGATGAAGTCCAAAATTTTCGCGAAGGCATCATCGGCAATTTCACACGCACGACGAATTTGAACGACTTCCGCCGCGTCTTTGACTTGCCGCAACGTGTCAAGCTCAACGGATTTGAATTCGACGCCGGGAATTTCTTTGGCAAGGTAAGCGTGTTGCGCGACCGTCATCACGAGCCCTTCAACGCCGATTTTTTTGCAGCCCGTATTTTTTATCACGTCGACCAACTTTTTGTAAAGCCCTTCCGTCTGCTCGACGACCGCGAAATTTTTTGTTTGACGGTTGGCTTGCTCAAGGTATCTGCCGTCGGTGACGAGTTGACGAAAATTTTTTCCGATAAGCAGAGCCGTACTGTCGCCGCGAAAATTGCTGAAGTAGTTGACGTTGACGGGCTTTGTTATCAAAAACGCCTCGACTTCTTCCGCCGTAAGTTTGTCGTAAAGATTCATCAATCGCCCGCTGAAATCAAAACTCGTCGCGCTCATCATTTGGTATCCTTGCGAATTTTGCGGATGGCAATGTCAAGCGCGGCAATGTAGCTGTCGACGCCGAAGCCGCAAATTTGTCCCATGACGACCGGCGCGATAACCGACGTGTGACGAAATTCCTCGCGGCGATGAATGTTCGACAAATGAATTTCAATGACGGGCACGGGTACTGCGGCAATGGCGTCGCGAAGTGCAATGCTGTAATGCGTCAAAGCTCCCGCGTTGAGCAAAATGAAATCGTAACGACCGCGAGACTTTTGAATTGCCTCAACGAGTTCGCCTTCAAAATTCGACTGCAAAAAATCAATCGCGTCGACGCCCGCACGTTCAGCCCGCTCGCGCAAAAGTTCGTTTATGTCGTTTAGTGTTGTGTATCCGTAAATTTCCGGCTCGCGCGTTCCGAGCAGATTCAAATTCGGACCGTTGAGCACCAGAATTCGTTTGACGTTCAAGCCGTCAGCGTCTGATTGCAAATTTATTCTCTCCTTTCACGACGGGCAAATCGTCAAGCTCAAACTCCGTGACTTTGATACGACCTCTGCCCTTTTTGATTCTGGCGACAAGTTCAGCGATAACAGTTGATTCGCCTTGAAGTTCCATTGTAACGGAGCCGTCGCTCATGTTCTTGACCCAACCGGTGACTTTGCGTTTGGTTGCCTCTGCGCGGACGAACATGCGGAAGCCGACGCCTTGCACGCGACCGATTGCACGCCCGGCTTTGCGTTCAATATTTGATGGCAAATTTGTTCTCTCCTTTCACGACGGGCAAATCAGAGAGTTCAAACTCGTTGACTTGAATCCAATCGTTGCCGCGTTTAATTTTGGCGATAAGTCGTTCAACAGTCTGCGCCTCGCCTTGAAGTTCCATTGTGACGGAGCCGTCGCTCATGTTCTTAACCCAACCTGTGATGCCGAGCCCTTGAGCGTTGCTCTGAACAAAAAATCTGAAGCCGACACCTTGCACGCGACCGACTGCACGCCCGGCTTTGCGAACGGCATTTTCAAGGTCAGCGGTCTCAACGGTCACAGCGTCCTCATCGCCGCCGAATATTCTGCTGAAAAATCCCATGTTATCAACTCCTCGATAAGTTCATTTGCGCGAAAAATAATTTGCCGCGATTGAGCCGGAAATATTGTGCCACACGCTGAAAATTGCTCCTGGAATTGCCGCCGCCGCTCCGAAATGAGTCATCGCCAAAGAGACTGCCAAGCCTGAATTTTGCATGCCGACTTCGATTGTGAGAGCCTTCGACTTGGCGAGATTCATGCCGAAAATTTTCGCCGCAACGTAACCGAGCCCGTAGCCCAGCAGATTGTGCAGCACGACGACGATCATCACCGTTAAGCCCGTCTCCAAAATTTTTACGGCATTAACTGCGACGACGCCGCCGAGTATCAGCAGAATCGCGACAATCGACACGAGCGGCAAAATTTCCGTCACGCGCTTAACGAAATCGGCGAACAGTTGATTGACGACGAGCCCTAAGATTATCGGCGCAATGACAACTTTGACAATCGACATCATCATTGCGGCGAAGGAAACTTCAATCCACGCGCCCGCGAGCCATAAAGTTAAAATCGGCGTGACAATCGGTGCGAGAATCGTTGACGCCATCGACATTGACACGGACAAAGCCAAATCGCCTTTCGCCAGGTAAGTCATCACGTTCGAGGCTGTTCCGCCCGGACACGTTCCGACGAGTATCACGCCCGCCGCAATTTCCGCCGGCAATTTGAACAGCGTCGCCAATGTGTAAGCAAGCAACGGCATTATCGTGAACTGCGCGAGCAATCCAATCAGAACGTCGCGAGGTCTTCGGAAAATTTCGCGGAAGTCTTCAAGCTTGAGCGTCATTCCCATGCCGAACATTACCACGCCCAAAAGCGTCGTGACGTGCGGAGTTGTCCATTTGAAAGACGCGGGCACAATCAGCGCGACGACGGCGACTGTTACGGCGAACAATGCCATGTTTTGCGAAACGAACGTTACAAATTTTTTCACGGTCTAAAATTCCTCGCGCATTAACGACCAAATTTCAACGGGCTTGACGACGGGAATTGTGACGATTTGTTGAGCGTGCGGAGCCGATAAAATTTCTTGACCGTCAACGTCGCGCATTGAAGTTATCGTCTGCGAAAAAGTTTCGTTGTGCGGCTGAAGAAATTCCACGCGTTGATTGAGTTCAAATTTTCCGCGCTGTTCAATCGTTGCCGTCATCGTTGAGCCGTCGAATTCGCGAACGATGCCCAAAAAATTTACGGCACGATTCGGCTTTGAAGTCGAGTAAATTTCAGTCGGTTTGTTGTCGCCCATAAAAAATCCCGTCGTGTACGGTCGGTGCACAACTTTATTCAGCTCGGCAAGCCATTCGTCGCGGATAAAAAATTCGTCGGGATTGGCAAAGTAAGAATCAATCGCCGCACGATAAACCTTGACGACGCCCGCAACGTAATTGACGCTTTTCATGCGCCCTTCAATCTTCAAGCTCGCGACGCCGCTTTGAATCACCTTGTCGATATTCGGCAGCAGACACAAATCTTTTGAGTTCATGACGTAGGAGCCGCGCTTGTCTTCGCTGACGGGAAAAAATTCGCCGTCACGAGTTTCCTCAACCAAACTGTATTTCCAGCGGCAGGAATGAGTACACGCGCCTTGATTGGCATCGCGTCCCGTCAAAAATTTCGACAGCCAACAGCGTCCCGAATAGGAAATGCACATTGCGCCGTGAACGAAAATTTCAAGCTCCGCCGCGCAGTTCGACTTGATGTTTAAAATTTCGTCGCGAGTGAGTTCACGGGCAAGGACAATTCTTTTCGCACCGAGGTCGTGAAAAAATTTCGCCGCTTGAAAATTCGTGACGTTGGCTTGCGTGCTGATGTGAATGTTCAACGCGAATTCTTTTGCCAAATTCAGAACGCCCAAATCAGAGACCAACACCGCGTCGACGCCCGCACGTTTCAAAAATTTCAGATAGTCGGTCAGCGCGTCGAGGTCGGCATTGTGAGCGAAAATATTCACAGCGGCATAAATTTTTTTTCCGAGCGCGTGAGTGAATTCGACGGCTTGCAAAATTTCTTCGCGAGTGAAGTTGTCGCCGTAAGCACGCAGGCTGAAATTTTTTCCGCCGAAATAAACAGCGTCGGCACCGTAAATCAGCGCGGCTTGCAACTTCTCAAAATTTCCTGCCGGTGCCAAAAGTTCAGGCTTAACGATATTGATTGACAAGTTTCATGTGCTCCTCGTAAGTGTTGGCGTAATGATTGTGACCGCGACGGTCGGCGACAAAGTAAAGATAATCGGTCTCGGCAGGATGCAGTACAGCCGTTATCGACGCCATGCCGGGACTTGCAATCGGTCCGGGCGGCAGTCCCATATGCTGATACGTGTTGTACGGCGAATCGATTTGCGTGTCTTCGATTGAAACGTCTTCCTTCGGCGTGTCCATCAGATATTGCAGCGTTGCGTCGGTTTGCAGCGGCATGTTGAGCTTGAGACGTTTCAACAGCACCTGCGCGACAATCGGACGGTCTTCAGGGAAACGAACTTCGCGTTCAACGAGTGATGCCAACGTTATCAAATCGTAAATCGACAAATTCATTTCCGCCGCACGTTTACGCAAGCCGCTTGAAAGTCGCTCATCAAAGTTCTGCGCCATCAACTTCAAAATCTCGTCAATTTCCATGTCGCTTTCAACGCTGTAGGTGTCGGGAAATAGAAAACCTTCCGCCGCGTAATGAACGTCCTTATGCTTTTTCATGTAGTCGTAAGGCGCAAAATCCGTCGCCGCCTTGAGGAATTCGTCTTTGTCGGCAAGATCGAGACTTTGCAAACGTTCGGCAATTTCTTTGACGCCGAAGCCTTCAGGTATCGTGAATTTAATCAAACGCTTTTCGCCGGTCAAAAGTTTGGCGAAAACTTCATCGTCTTCCATGTCGGCAGTGAACGTGTAAGAGCCGGGACGGAGCTTGTCATCGTAGCCGCGCAGACGTGCAAGAATTCTAAACTTCCATTTGCTCTTGATAACGCCTTTTTCCGCGAGCTTGTCGGCAATTTCGGCGGTCGAGTTGCCTTCGCGAATTTTAACGTTAATCGGGTGCTCAATGTCGGATTCGGCGTCGACAACTTCAGTCGGCACGACGGGCTTTTGAATTTGCACGACGGACGGATCGGCGACGAGTTGCGCGATACCGACGGCGACAACGCACAGGAAAACGGCAATCGCGACGTTGCGAACGTAATGCCAAGAAATTTCTTCCGGCAGTCCGCCGAGCCACACGTTGAGCTTATCGAGCAGAGAATTTTTTTTGCCTGCGCGGCGCGACGGAATTTTAATTTCCTGCGTGTCTTTGTCGTGGTCGACGGTTAATTTTTTGTCGTCGGGCTTGCTCATTCTTCCTCGTCCAAAAGTTTTTCGTAAGCCGCTTGAACTTTGTCGAATTCTTCATCGGTGGGCTCAATGTATTCTTCCTCGCCGTCCGCGTTGACGACAATTTTCGCAATGATAACGTCATCGTCCTCGCAGCCGCAGTCGCAATGTTCGTCGTGATCGTGCTCGTCTTTGACTTCGACAAGGAGCGCAAAATTTTCGCCGTCAACGGGAATAATCATCTCCTCGACGTAATAGAAAACGTTGCCGTCCTCGTCAGTCATTTCAACCAAAATATCATCGTCCAAAATTTCTTCGCGTTTATCAGTCATCTAAAAATCTCCTTTCGTACTGTCCAAGCAACGTGACGTTGCATCCAACGGGACTACTCCGCAATTAACTAACTGCCGTCGCCGTTCAATGCGCACCTGCCGTCAAGCCAACCTTGCAAGATGTAAACCGCCGCCATCTTGTCGATAACTTTCTTGCGCTTTCGACGACTAACATCAGCTTCAATCAGCGAACGAGTTGCCGCGACTGTGCTTAGGCGTTCGTCCCAAAAAATTTGCTTGACGGCGGGAAAGGTCGTTGCGATTTTCGACGCGAATTTTCTCACGAGCTCACAACGCGTGCCTTCGGTGCCGTCCATATTTTTTGGCAAGCCGATGACAAAAATTGTCGCCTCGAATTGCAAGACGAGTTCGCCGAGCCGTTTCAAGTCGTCTTTGTTTGACGTTCGGCGAATTGTTTCGACACCTTGAGCAGTCAATCCGAGCAAATCGCTTGCCGCCACGCCGATTGTTTTGTCGCCGATGTCCAAAGCAAGTGCTCTCAACGTTTGCCCTCCAGTCGATCCAAATATGTGCGCACGAGTTCTTCAAGCAGTTCATCGCGTTCAACTTTGCGAATCTTACTGCGCGCCTCAAGGTGGCTTGTCACATACGCAGGGTCGCCGCTCAAAAGATAGCCGACAAGCTGATGCACGGGATTGTAGCCCTTTTCAGTCATTGCGCGATATGCGTTCTTTATGACCTTCTCCGCACGATTCCGAAGCTGAACATTCTGGTTTCGTCGCTAACGGTTTTGGTTTCGTCGCCGTTCATGTAATCACTCCTTAGCAAAACTTTTTCGGGCATTGTACAACAAAAATAGTCAAGGGACAAGAAATTTTCTTGCTCATGCGCCTGTTTTATTTGAGTACGTGCGCCGTCAAAAAAATTATCAGTTCCGATTCGCTCTTGCTCTTGCGATGATTTCTGAACAGTGCGCCGAGAATTGGCAGGTCGCCGAGAAACGGAATTTTGCTGACGGATTTTTCTTCTTCCGCGCCGATAAGTCCGCCGATAATCATTGGCTCGCCGTTGCGCACGGTGACGGTTGTATCAGCCGAACGCGTGTTGAATCGATAAGCACCCATTGCCGCCACGTATTGCGGCGTGCTGACTTCAACGTGAATGTTCGCGGTTATCGTGCCGTCAACGTTGATTCGCGGCGTGTATTTCAAAATAATTCCCGCGTCGCGATATTCAATCGAAGTCGTCGTGACAGAATTTGACACATCGACACGCGGCACAGGTACGGAGCTTCCGACGTTGATGACAGCCTCGCGCCCTTGAATCGTCGTGACGTTCGGTCGTGATAAAATTTTCGCCTTGCCGTTGGTGACGAGAGCATTAATCCTCGCGCCGTAATAAAATTCAAAAGGATAGCCCTCGTGACTGCGCCCGAATTTGATTATGCCGAAGCCCGTCGTGTCGTTGGATTTGCGCGTGTAAGTATTTTCTTCGTAATGTGTGACAACGCCGTCGCTGTTTGTGCGCGTGTAAGAGTCGCGGTCATGTTCGGGATATTGCGGGAGCGTCGACCACATCCACTCAACGCCGAGATTTTTTGTAGCGTTCTTGTCAATCGCCAAAATCTTCGCCTCAACGGAAACTTGCTTAAGCTCAACGTCGAGAGTCGCCAAAAGATTTTTGACGCGTTCATATTCTGCGGGCGTGCCAAACAAAATCAGCGCGTTGACTTCGGGATTGACGTAAACTCTGTCCTTGCGCTTAATATCTTTGTAATCTTCGCGACTGTCGCTGTCGTCGTCGCGATAAGTGTAGCGGTAACTTATGGAGCCGTCGGAATTTCTTATGCGCGTCGTTTGATTGGGCAGGCGTTCGATATCCGGGTCAAGCGACATAATCACCGCGTCTTTTAAAGTTTCCGCGTCGCCGAATTTTATCGGGAAAACGTAACTTTGCATTGTCTCCACGCTTGACGCCGTCACGATGTAAACGCCCGATTCTTGCAGGAGCTGAAGACTTTTTGTCCGCGAAATGATTTCGAGAATTTTTAGCGGCTCAATGTTCGTGAGCGAGATTGAAATTTTTCCTTTGACCGAATCATCAACTGAAACATTAAGCCCGCCGGTTTTCGCGACAAGCATTATCGTTGAACGCAAATCTGCATCGTGCACGCTTAGCGTCATCGGTGCGGCAAGTGTCGGCGTCGGCACAAAAAAAGCCGCTGAAATTATCAGTGGCAAAAATTTTTTCAAGTTCAATGCGTTCAGCTCCCGTTAGAAAATTTTTACACGCTTAGAGATAATTCCACGGACTGACAGGCTCTCCGTTGAGACGAACTTCAAAGTGACAGTGCGGCCCGGTCGAATTGCCGGTTGAGCCGCAATAAGCGATAACGTCGCCTTGATTGACGTGTTGCCCGACGCTGACCGCCAAGCTCTCGTTGTGCCCGTAAAGCGTGACAATTCCGCCGCCGTGTTCAATCATGACCGTGTTGCCGTAGCCGCCAATCCAACCTGCCTCAATGACGACACCGCTTGCCGCCGCGTGAACAGGAATGCCGTAATCGCCGCCGATGTCAATGCCGCTGTGAAAACGTTGACTGCCGAAAATCGGATGTTCGCGCCAACCGAATTCTGAAGTTATTGAGCCGTTGATTGGCCAAATCATTCCGCCGGAGCCTTGTTTGACATAACCGCCGTCCTCGCCGAATTCGACAATGCCGCTTGAAGTCACGCGTTGAGCAACGGTTTGCGATTTGCGTTTACGTTGCGCCTCCAGTTCCGCCTGCCGACGCTGTTCCAACTGTTTTTCGTGAATCAATCGCGCAACTTCTTCCGATGACGCCATCATTTCATCGTACTGTTGATCGTAAACTTCTTTGTCGTTCTGCATTAAATCAATCAACGCCTGCTGCTTGCCGACTTTCTCAAGCTTGACGTTCATTGCTGATTCGGCTTTGGCGGCGAGTTCCGTTTGAATTCGTTTATCTGCTTCCAACTGCTTGCCGACTTCGCGAATCTCTTTCTGATATTGCAAGACGTTGGCGACGAGCTGTGAATCACGAATCATGACGCGTTTCAACAAATCCATTCGCGTGATAAAGTCAGCAAAGTCATTCGCGCCAAATAAAACGTCGAGATAAGAAATTTGCCCGTTGATGTAAATGTCGCGAACGCGTTTTTCCAGGACGCCGTGCTTAGCTTTGAGTTCCTTATTCGCCGCGACAAGTTTATTTTCGTTCTCGTCAATGCGTGCAAGAGTTTCGTCGAGTTTGGCTTGTCGTTCGTCGTAAAGCGCAGTGGCTTCCGCCGCATCGTCGTCGAGTTGCCGCTTAAGTTCAGAGACCGAATCGATTTTCGCTTGAATCAGTTCCGACACCGCGCGAGCTTGTTCCGCCGCCTGTTCATAAGATGCCTTTTCCTGTTCGAGCCGGTCAATCTCGTCGTCGTCGGCAAGTGCGGTTGAAGTCATCAGCAACGTCATCATCAACAGGAGCAAAATTTTTTTCAAGACCTCAGACCTCCATGAATTTTTTGAGCGAAACGGTGCTGCCCAAAATGCCGATTAAAATTCCCGCGACGATTAAAACGAGCGTCAGATAATGCATGAACGGATTTTGCTCAACCATCGGGAAAAACGCAAGAGATTCGTAAATTTTATCGACCATGACCGAATAAAAAATGCGCAACGTCACCGCGCTCACAAAGCCGCCGATTATTCCGAGTCCGACGCCTTCCAATATGAAGGGCCAACGAATAAACCAGTCAGTCGCGCCGACAAATTTCATGATGGCAATTTCTTTGCGGCGTGCGAAAACCGTCAAGCGAATCGTGTTGGAAATGATGAAGACCGTCGCGGCAAGGAGCAATATCATCAGCACCAAACCGAACAGTCTCATCAAGCGCGTCATCTCAAAAAGATTCGCAACGACATCTTGCCCGTATTTGACTTCATCGACGCCGTAAAGGTCAGCAATCGCGGCGGCAGTCTTTTTCACGTCATCGGGATTGTTGACGGTCACAAGGAACGAATTCGGCAGAGGATTTGAATCGCCGAGCGCGTCGAGAATTTTTTTGTTGTCGCCGAGTCGTTCGCGCAAAATTTTCAACGCCTTTTCGCGCGGCACGTATTCAATCGCCGAGACGCTTTTAAGTGCGCGTGTCATGCGTTCAATTTCTTTGCGACCGTCTTCGGGCAGGTTGTCGTTTATGTAAACGGAAATTTGAACTTGACTTTCCAGCGACGAGGCGAGCTTGTTCATGTTCATCAGCAAAATCAAAAAGACGCCCAATATGAACAGCGACACTGCCACCGTCCCGATTGAGGCGAAAGTCATCCAGCGGTTGCGAATCATCGACCTGAGCACTTCGCGGAAATAATATTCGATCGTTTGGATTTTCATTCGGTCACTCCCACGGATTTAAGCTTTGAGCTTTAAGCTTTGAGCTTTAAGCTTTGAGCTTTAAGGTTTGAGCTTTAAGCTTTAAGGTTTGAGGTTTGAGGTTTGAGCTTTTAGGTTTCAGCTGTCAGCTTTCAGGAATTTTTGTCCGACGACGAGCTTTAAACGTTCAGCTTCGCCGCTTGCCAATTCCAATGCGCCCGATGCTCCAAAGCAAGCACTAATGCCGAGCCACGGCTTCAAGTCGCGCACGATTTTTTTTATGCAAAGATTTTCGTCGAGATAAACCACGTCGATTGCAAAGCGCATGAAGAGCATGTGAACGCTGTTGCACGGCGCGAGCAAAAGTCCGCGTCCCGAATCAAGCCGTCGACGAAACATCAGCCCGCGAAGTCGTTTCAAAAAATTGTCCGCCGATTCAACGTCAAGCGTTGTTCCGTTGATTGAAAATTTTTCCACGTCGTCACCGAGAAATTCTTGACAATGCCAGCAATGCCAATCCAATCGCCAGCAACACAAACAATATCGGCAGCGCGACAAACAACATCAGCGCGGTAAATGCCAAGAAAATCAGCGCGGCGGCGATTTGCGCGAGACGATTGCCGTTGAAAATTGCACGCATGAACGAGCCGATTGCACGCGTGAAAATATTCGAGCCGCTGAAATTTATGTACGTGCCCCGCGCAGATTGTTCGCCGTTGCGAGTGCGACCGTAATAATTTTCATCCGACGAGCGCGAATTTGTCGAGCCGGCATCAATCGTCACGCCGTTGAAGAAATTTTTTTCCGTGCGAGTCATTTCGCGAACGTTGCCTTCCGAATTTTCGTAGCCGCAAAAATTGCACCGCAGCGAGCCGTTTAATTCTTTGCCGCACCGCCGACACTGCATATCAATCACGCTCCCAAAAATTTTTTTATGCCGTCTTGCAAGGAGACTTTAGGCTGCCAACCCGGCAAGAATTTGTACGAACTCCACGGCACCATGACTTCGCGCGTGCGATAAGGTCTTCCGCCCCAAACGATTGACAATTTTTTGCCTGCGACGCTCTCAAAAATTTTCACGACTTCGCGCAGTGGAATCGGTTTCGTCGACGAGACGCCGTAAGTGCCGCAATAATCGTATTTGCACGCCGCGAGCAATTTTCCTGCCGCAACGAACGCCTCAATCACATCGTCAATATAAACAATGTCAATCAGCTGTCCGCCGGGCGACATCTTCAACGTTTCGCCCGAAGCAGAAATTTTTTTCAGCAAGCCGAGAATTTTGCCGCGCTTATCGTCCGCGCCGTAGGTGTCGAACAAATGCAACGCAATGCATTTCAAATTCCGAACTTCCGCGTAATATTTGATAATGCCCTCGAAACATTCTTTGGTTGCGGCGTAAAGGTTTATCGGGCTGTAATCGGCGTCGTCGAAATGTTGAGCAAAGGTGCCTACGTTGACGAAATTATAAACGTTGTTTGCAACCATCGCGTCCAAAAGTTCCGTGCCGAACGTGATGTTGCTCTGAATCAAATCTTGAATGTCCTCGAATCGGTGCACGTTCATGAAATTTGTCGCGAGATGATAAACCACGTCGGGACGTTTATCGTCAACGCAAAGGTCGGTTAGAATGTCCAGAACGGTGTTGTCTTTGTCGTAGACGTGAAATTGAACGTTGCGCTGAAGATTTTCGCTGAGCTCGTTGATTTTGGAAGTCGGTCGAACAATCGCGTGAACTTCGTGCCCGTCATTAACGAGACGTTCGCCCAAATGATGACCGATAAAGCCCGTGACGCCCGTCATTAAAATTTTCATGTCAATCACTCCTCAAAACGGCGAATCGAATTCAGCAAACGTCGGATGAATTTTGTCGCGGTCGGAAAGAATCGGCGCGTCGCATTGCCAATCGATGCCGCACGAACTCCAGAGAATGCCCTTGTCGTTTGCAGGCGAGTAAACCGTCGTGATGTTGTAAAATATCGTTGCCCGATCGCTCAACGTCAAAAAACCGTGCGCCAGACCTTTCGGAATGTAGAGCATGTTGGACTTTTCGGCGGAAAGTTCAATCATGAAATGTTTGCCGAACGTAACGGATTTTTTTCGCAGGTCGACTACGACATCTTTAATCGCGCCTTCAATGCAAGTGACAAGCTTGACGTGATCTGCGGGCGGCGTCTGAAAATGCAAACCGCGCAAAACATTTTTTATCGACGTGGAAAAACATTCTTCCTTGAAGTCCGTTGCGAGTCCAAGCTCTGCAAAAGTTTCCGCGTGAAAAATTTTTACAAACGAGCCGCGCCTGTCACCGCGAACAATCGGCTTAAGTTCAAATAAACCTTCAAGCGACGTTTCAATCTTTTCAAAAAGCTTGTTTGATTTTTTCATAAAAGCATCACCTCCGGAATGGGAATTATAAATTTGCCGTCCCATTCGCGAATATAATTCAGCTGAGAAATAATTTCCGCCTTCAAATTCCACGGCAAAATCAGCACGTAATTCGGTTTGGTTTCAACGATTTTGTCGGGCGAAAAGACAGGAATGCGCGAGCCGGGCAACAACGTCTGCTGTTTATGCGGATTTTTATCTGCCACAAAATCTATAAATTCGTTGCCGATTCCGCAGTAATTCAGCAGAGTATTGCCTTTTGCCGCCGCGCCGTAACCGATTATCTTTTTGCCGGAGCGTTTGACTTCAATCAACAAGGAAAGCAAATCATATTTTATGTTGCGAATGTTGCCGTCAAATTTCAAGTAAGTTTTCAAGTCGTCGAGATGAGCGGCTTTTTCTTTGTCAAGAATCTTTTCCACGTTGTCTTGGAGCGAATACTTCCCGCAAGCTTTGTGACAAGCAAAAATCCTAAGTGAGCCGCCGTGAGTCGGAAGTTCGTGCCCGTCAAAAATTTTCAAGCCGTGTGCATCAAAAATTTTCTCAACGGTTTGCAACGAAAGATATGAGAAGTGCTCATGATAAATCGTATCAAATTGTTTTTGCTCAATCAAATTCAACAAATGCGGAAACTCCATGGTTATGAGCCCGTCATCAGCCAAAAGTATTTTCATTCCCGAAACGAAATCGTTTATGTTCGGAACGTGAGCGAGTACGTTGTTTCCAATCAACAGCTTTGCCGATATATTTTCGTGCCGAAATTTTTTTGCCAAATTCGCGCCGAAAAATTCACTTATCGTCGGTATATTTCTTTCACGCCGCGCGACCTCCGCAACATTTTTCGCCGGCTCAATTCCCAACACGGGTATATCTTTTTCCTTAAAATACTGCAAAAGATAGCCGTCATTACTCGCGATTTCCACGACTTGAAAACTTTTGTTCACGCCATAAGTTTCGAGCATGTAGTCAACATATTTTTTAGAGAGTGTTCACACTAAAGAATCAACAATCAAAACAAAAAGGATAAAACCGGCAAAAAGAACGTCTAACTTGTCGTAACGAGTGAAAATGCGTCT
>CAJOHG010000083.1:2703-12745 GCA_905234395.1 uncultured Selenomonadaceae bacterium | reverse complement strand
GACAAATCGGGCGCGAAACAGAGTTTATCGGCGGCGGCGAGCTTGTCGACGTAGCTCTTGATGTTGCGCAACATTATCGGGAAAATTTTTCGTGCGGAGTTGCCGTCGTCAAGATCCCAACAACTTTTCGCGAAAACTTCGGCGTTCGAGGCGTTAATAGAAAAGTGCGTCTTGAAGAGATTTTCCAGCGCGAGCGTCTGAAATTTTTCGTTGAAGGCAATTCCGTTCGATTCGGTCATCAAAGTTATCTGCGGATAGTTGTCGCTCATGAAACGCATATAATTAAAACTTTCCTTTGCAAAGAACGCGTCGCCGCCGGTTATCAAAACGATGCCGATGTTGTCGTAAATCGGTCGGCACAAATCGTAATACCAACTCGGAATCATCGCGTGATTGACTTCGTCGCCGAAAGTGCACCGCACGCCGCAATATCGACATTTGGCATTGCAAGCGTTGGTAATTCTGATTCGCAGGAGCCCGCGATTTAATTTGGTCGTGCAATCGGGATGGCGTTTCAAAATTTCGGGCAGGACGCGTTCAATTTCAGCGCGATAACGATTTTCCTTGAAGCCGAATTTTTCAAAGTGCAACAGCGGATTCAAACTTGCGGCTTTAACGTCGGGATTCTTCGCAAGATAATCTGTCGTCGAAAAAAAAGGCGAAGGGTCTTTTCCCTGCGCCCAACCGATTTGCAAATAATGATTCGCCGCGTCGAGATATTTGCCGAAGCCGTAAGTTTTGCAGTACCAATCGGCGTCGAAGAGCAGAGAATTTTCGATAACGTCTTTGTCTTCAAGCGCGACTGTTTGATTCTGCGCGGACGAATTTTTTTTAAGGAGCCTGCTGAAAATTTTTTCGAACTTCATGATGTCCCTACTTTCGTGATAGTCAAGTCGTTGTGCCAATGAACGTAGCCGCCGCCCAAACTCATGTAAGGATTGATGCTGACGACGTTGAATTGGAGCGCGCACGGCACGAAGTCGCACACGTCGGGATAATTCATCGTCTCTTCAACGGGAATGGAAATGACGCACGCAATATCGTAAAGCTCCTGTCGCAACTCAACTTTGAATCGCCAATCGACAACGTAAATTTCATCGCGCCGCGCGTCGAAGATAACTTTCATGCCGTTGAATCGCGAATCGGTGTAAACAATGTCAATGCCCGTCGCGTTGCGAATGTGATAGCCCATGCCGAGACAGTCAACATCGGAATTGAACTTTATCACCATGCGCAAAACGACTTCCTGCCCGAAAACGACTTCGGAAATTTGCTCGCCGTTCGTGTCGAGAAGTTGAATGTTCGTGAATTCCGCGCGACCGTTCTGCGTGCGTTGATAAGCGGCGTTCTTGTCGAAAATTTCTTTGCCGCGAAGTAAATTGCTCGTCGAAATTGGCAACGTCTCATTTTCGGAAGGCTTATCGTTCTGCACGCGTTTAATCGTCTCCAAAAAATCTTCAAGGGCGTTTGTCGTCGAAGGTTCGTCTCCGCGCCGCGATTCAATCATCATGTTGCGATAAGTCTCGACGACTTCCTTGGCAGTCGAATCCATGACAATTCGTCCCGACTGAATCAAGAACGCTCGTTGACAGAGATTTTTCACGGCAAAAGTGTCGTGGCTGACAAAAATCACCGTCACGCCGCTGCCAATCATTGAACGCATTTTATCCATGCATTTGCTCTGAAAAAACGCGTCGCCGACACTCAACGCCTCGTCGATAATCAAAATGTCCGGCTCAACAAAAGCATTGACGGCAAAGGCAAGTCGCGCGAACATTCCCGACGAATAAGTTTTGACGGGCTGATTGACAAAATCGCCGATGTCCGCGAACGCAACGATCTCATCAATTTTGCTGTCCATAACTTCGCGAGTCTGTCCCATCAACAAGCCGTTCATGTAAATGTTTTCGACGCCGGTAAGTTCGGGATTGAATCCCGCGCCGAGTTCCAAAAGCGATGCAATTCGCCCGTGAACTTCGATAGTACCGCTCGTTGGCGTGATGTCGATTTGCCCGCGCCGTTCTTGCCGACAAGTCCGATATTTTCGCCGCGCCGTATCTCGAACGAAATATCCTGCAACGCGTAAAAATCTTTGCTGTAACGTTTGCGGAACGGATGAAAAGTTTCTTTGAGGCGGTCGATGTCGCGCTCGTAAATTTTATAAACCTTCGACAGGTTTTGCGCTTTGATAACGATGTTGTTCATGTTGAGTTATGCAATTAAACTTTCGCGAATGAAAATCAGATTCTCGCCGCGATGTGCAAAGAACCATTTGTATTTGGAAACAGCCTTGAAGAATTCGTAGGAGCAGCCGCGTTTCATGCGGTCATGAAGTTCAATCGTCAGCACCTTGACTTTTGAAAGCCACTCGTCGACGTCGGGCGCGGAAAAAACTTCTTTCTCTGCACCTTCGATATCAATCTTGAGCAGGTCGATTTCGTCAAAGCCCGAATCGGCGAGAATTTTGCCAACGGTCGTCGTTTTCAAGGCGTTAACGTCATCTGCCGTCGTCTCGAACGTCATAAAGCCCCATGTTCCAAAGCCTCTGTCTTCCACACGAATAAAAGTTTCTTTGTCCCACAGCGCGGACTGTATCAAGTGAACGTTGCCATAAAACGCCGTGTTGTATTGCAGGAGCTTGAAGTTGTCGGCTTCGGGCTCAACGGAATAAATCTGCGCGTCGGGATATTTGTTGGCGAAATAAACCGCCGCACAACCGATATTTCCGCCGCAATCCAGAATCAACTTCGGCTTGTAATTTTTTATTTTCGGCAAACGATATTCGCCTTTGTCGAGTCCTTTACTGAGAATCGATTTTACAACAGACATGTCTTCTTTTATGGGTCGGCGGGCGAAGGCGGTTTTAATTCCCGGCAAATCGATTAGGTCAAAAGCAAATGAGGCGTTAAGTTGAACTTGTTTATCCGTCATGTTAAAAGCCTCCGATTATCTGTTACGCCCGCAACAATTTTTATATTTTTTGCCGCTGCCGCACGGACAAGGATCGTTGCGCCCGACTTTTTTGCCGTCAGCAGTTCGTGCACGCTTTTGAGCTTCGGCAGGTGAAGTTTCGTCGCCGTGAGATGCTCTGGCTGTCTGCAAACGGTCTTGAACTTTTGCTTGTTCGCGTCGAACGATTGATTCAGCCTCGCGCGTTTCTTTGGCTGAAGGTGCGGCGGGAAGTTTAGGCGGCTCTTCAACGGCGGCAGGACTTTCAACGGCGTCAACGTCTTCGGCAGATTCTTCGACTTCGGGCGGCGGTGCTTCGTTCTGCACGATTGCCACGTGATACATTGTCGTCGCGATTTGATCTTGAATTGCGCCTTCCATTTCCTCGAACATTGACAGAGCCTCGATCTTGTATTCGACAAGCGGCGCACGTTGTCCGTAAGCTCGCAGGTTGATTCCTTCGCGCAACATGTCCATGTGGTCAAGGTGCTCCATCCATTTGTTGTCGACGATTCGCAGCATGACGACTTTTTCCAATTCGCGCATGACGGTCGGCGTAAACGTTTGCTCGCGTTGCTGATAAATTTCTTCCGCCAATTTTTCCAGACGTTCCTTGAGCTCGTCGCGACTGAGTTTTTCAAGCTCGGACAATTTCAACATGCCGGGCGGCGCGAAAATTTTTTCGGCGTCTTTAATCAGCTCGTCAAGTTGCCACTCTTCGGGATAAAGCTTTTCGCTCGCGTACTGATTCATTTCCTGCTTGATGATGTGATTGACCATGCCGCGAATGTTTTCCCGCAAATTTTCTCCGCGCAGAATTTTCCGCCGTTCGCCGTACATAATCTCGCGCTGCTGATTCATAACGTCATCATACTCTAAGACGTGCTTGCGAATGTCAAAGTTCCGCGCCTCAACTTTTTTCTGCGCACGTTCAATCGATTTTGTGATTAACGCGTGTTCAATCGGTTCGTCCTCTTCCATGCCGAGCTTGTCCATAATTTTGGCGATTGTCTCCGACGCGAACAACCGCATTAAATCATCTTCAAGCGAAATGTAAAATCTCGACTCGCCGGGATCTCCTTGACGCCCTGAACGTCCGCGCAGCTGATTATCAATGCGTCGTGATTCGTGCCGCTCCGTGCCGACGATAAACAGTCCGCCGAGTTCGGGAACACCTTCGCCGAGTTTTATATCCGTGCCGCGACCGGCCATATTTGTCGCGATTGTCACAACTCCGCGTTGCCCGGCATCAGCGACGATTTGAGCTTCCTTCTCGTGAAATTTTGCGTTCAAGACGCTGTGCGGAATGCCGCGCTTTTTAAGGTAGCCGCTGAGTTCTTCGGACTGTTCAATCGACGTGGTGCCGATAAGAACAGGTTGCCCTTTCGCGTGAACTTGCTCGACCAAATTCGTGACGGCGCGATATTTTGCACGCTTATTCTTGTAAACAACGTCGGGATGATCCGTTCGACAGACAGGCTTATTTGTTGGAATGACGACGACGGGCAGCTTGTAAATCTTCAAGAATTCGTCTTCCTCGGTCTTTGCGGTGCCGGTCATGCCCGCGAGCTTGTCATACATGCGGAAATAATTTTGGAAAGTTATCGTCGCGAGAGTTTGTGATTCGCGCTGAATCTTGACGCCTTCCTTAGCCTCAATCGCCTGGTGAAGTCCGTCGGAATATCTGCGCCCGGTCATAAGCCTGCCCGTGAATTCGTCGACGATAATAATTTCGTCATTGCGCACGACGTAATCGCGGTCACGTTTCATCAAAGCCTTTGCACGCAACGCCATCGTGAAACAGTGACTTAGCTCAATATTTTCGGGCGCGTAAAGATTTTGAATGCCGAGGAACTTTTCAATCTTCGGGACGACTTCATCATTCGGAGCAACGGTCTTTTGTTTCTCGTCGACTTTGTAATCAACATCTTCCTTGAGATTTGCAACGGCTCTTGCCATCACGGAATACATATCGGTTGACTTCGCGCCGGGTCCGCTGATTATGAGCGGTGTGCGTGCCTCGTCAATCAGAATCGAATCGACCTCATCAACAATCGCATAATGCAACGGACGCTGAACCATTTGCTCTTCGTGAACGACCATGTTGTCGCGCAGATAATCAAAGCCGAATTCATTGTTGGTGCCAAAAGTTACGTCGCAACCGTAAGCGAGCTTGCGTTCGGGAAAATCCATGTCGTGGAGAATCAAGCCGACCGTCAAGCCGAGAAAACTGTAAAGTCGTCCCATCCATTCAGAATCGCGGCGAGCAAGATAATCGTTTACCGTGACCATGTGGACGCCTTTGCCTTCCAGCGCGTTCAAATAGACGGGCAGCGTTGCGACGAGAGTTTTGCCTTCGCCGGTTTTCATTTCAGCGATTTTGCCTTCGTGCAGACACATGCCGCCCATAAGTTGAACGTCGAAATGTCTCATGCCCAAAACTCTGCGCGATGCCTCTCTGCAAACTGCAAACGCTTCGGGCAACAAGTCATTGAGAGTTTCGCCGTGTTGAAGTCGTTCGCGAAATTTTTCCGTCGACGAAGTCAATCGGTCGTCGGTCAGGTTTTGCATTTGACTTTCCAGCGCGTTGATTTTATCGACGGTCTTTTGCAGACGTTTGATCTCCTTGTCGTTGTTGTCGCCCAAAAATCTTTTCAAGAATCCGAACAAAGTTATCACTCCCTGCCAAAATTTTTTGCGGCAAGTATATCAAATCAGCGGCAAAGGGACAAGGGATTAGATTTTGCGGAAGGTTGCCAAAATTTCTCGTTCCAATTATACTTGCGCGGGAGGTTTTTAATTTGGATGCGAAAAAATTATTTATCGGCTTTTGGCGGCTGTTCAAAGGCTATTGGACAAGCGAGGAAAAGTGGAAAGGCATTGGACTGTTTGCAGTCGTCATAGGTCTAACTTTCGCGATGGTCTATTTGGATGTTCAATTCAATTCGTGGTACAAAGTTTTCTGGGACGCCATGCAAAATTACGAGGAAGAAAATTTTTGGCCATTAATCGGACGATTCGCGATAATCGCATTCGGCTACATAATCATTGCGGTTTACGCGGTGTATTTGCGGCAAATGTTGCAGATAAAATGGCGCACGTGGATGACGAAAAATTATCTGAACTCGTGGATGGAAGGCAAGACGTATTATAAACTGCAGGACGCCACTGACAACCCGGATCAGCGTATTTCGGAAGACATCGGGCAATTCGTCAACTTGACGTTGCAACTTATCATCGGTTTCTTGCGGCAGTTAACGACGCTTGCGGCATTCAGCGTGGTACTGTGGGAATTGAGCGGCTCGTTGACGTTCACAATCGGCGGAGCAGAATTCGTCATCGTGGGCTATATGTTCTGGTTCTCGCTAATTTATTCGGGCGTCGGAACTTTTCTCGCGCACAAGGTCGGACGCAAATTAATCACGCTGAATTTTGATCAACAGAAATACGAGGCGGACTTCCGTTTTTCAATGATGCGCGTCCGCGAAAATTCAGAGAGCATTGCATTTTATTGCGGCGAGCCGGCTGAAATGGAAAGTTTCCTTCAACGATTCTCCGCCGTCATAAAAAATTTCTGGCAGTTGATGAAAAAAACTAAGCATCTGAATTTCTACGTGAGCAGCTACGGACAGCTGGCATTAATCGTGCCGCTGATTATGTGTGCGCCGAGATATTTTGCCAAAGAAATTCAAATCGGCGGAGTTCAACAAGTTTGTTCGGCATTCAATCACGTGCAAAACGCGTTGAGCTTTTTCATCAACGCTTACGACACGTTGGCAAGTTTGGCGGCGGTCATCAATCGTCTTGCAGGCTTCAACGAACACATGGAAGACACGAAAAAAATTCACGGCAATGTCGCGATGACGACTGCTCCCGAATTGAAACTTTCCGCGATAAACGTTTCCTTGCCGACGGGACGCGAATTGCTGAAAAAACTTTCACTCGAACTGCAGAACGCCAAAGCCTTAGTCGTGACCGGATCATCGGGTTGCGGCAAATCGACGCTTTTGAGAACGTTGGCAGGTCTTTGGTCTTACGCGTCGGGCGAAATTTCTTTGCCGCCGAATGCCCGCGTGATGTTCTTGCCGCAAAAACCTTATCTGCCGTTGGGAACGTTGCGCCGCGCGTTAATCTATCCGTCCGCCGAAAAAGACTCACCTTTTGACGAAAAGCTTAAAGAGACGTTGCGATTGGTTGAATTGCCCGCGCTCGTTGATAAACTCGACACGACAGCGGATTGGAGCAGAATTTTATCGCTCGGCGAACAACAACGGCTTGCATTTGCGAGAGTGTTACTTTCCGCGCCGGATTACATTTTCCTGGACGAGGCGACTTCGGCACTCGACGAGCCGCGCGAAATTGAAATGTATGAGCTCTTGCGCGAACAGTTGCCGAAAGTTACAATCGTCAGCGTGGGACACAGGTCGACGTTGTTCAAATTGCATGACGTGGAATTGAATCTTGACGGCACCGGCAATTACACCGTCCGCCAATTAAATGCGTAACAATTTCTTCCGATAAACGTTTATGTTACAGAAAATTTTTTTGGAGAGTGATTGACTTGTTGAAAAAAATTTTGCTCACAATCGTGTTGGTACTCTTGGCGGGCGGCGCACTCGTCATCTACGGCACATACAAAGCGGCAGACGAAGTTCTCAAGGAACAGGAGCCGATGTTGCGTCAATATGTGCAGATGAGCGACGCCGAGAAAAACGAATACATAATGGAACATGCTGTTGAGTTGCTCTCTTCGGCAGCAGCCAAGGCTAAACCTGAAGATAAAGAAAATATTGAGCTTATGGAAAAGACAAAGGACGATCCCGTCGTGCAAAAAGCTTTAATCGATTTGGGACGCGCATTGATGGCAAAGGCTGTCATGCATTCCGACGCGCTTGTCAAAGAGATGAACGATACCGTTAAAGCGAAATTTCAAGCCGAGTCCGACGACTTGACAGGTGCCCTTGAACGATACAGCGATGTTTTGGAGGCGGCAAAAGCTAAACTCAACGCCGCGCAATAAATTTTCATCAACAACAAAAAAACCCTTCCCGCGCAGGAAGGGCTTTTTGTTTGCTTTAATTCAGTAGCCGAACAGTCTGTCAAGAAATGCTCTCCAACCTCTGGAAACGGAATTCATCTTTTCGCCGCTCAGCAAACTGTTGGCAAGTTCAAATACGCAACGCGCCGCAGACGATTCGGGATTGGCAATGACAAACGGCACTTGAGTACGCACGGCTTCGGCAACGGCTTTGTCCTCGTAAATGTAGCCGAGATAATCAACGGTCACGTCAAGAAATTTTTTCGTCGTCTGATTGATTTTGTCTACAACGTCAAAGGATTCCTCTTCCTCACGAATGCGATTGACAACGAGTTTAATGTTCTGCCGGTCGGCGTAAGTCGAATAAGCTTTGATGACGGCGTAAGCGTCGGCAAGAGCAGTCGGTTCGGGCGTGGTGACGAGCAAAACTTCTTCCGCCGCCAAAATGAATTCGATAACGTTGCGATTCAAACCTGCGCCCGTGTCGATGATGATGATGTCAGCCATTTCCGAACAGCGTCCCAATTTTTTGTGAAGTCGACGTTGTTCAGCGCGATTGAGATTCAAAGCCGCCTCTACGCCCGCGACGCCCGAAATATATTTGACACTGGCCGCACCGGTTTCAACAACGTCTTCAAGCCGCACGCCGTCATTCAAAAGTTCCATCAAACTGCGATTCGTCACGGAGCCCATCAATAAATTGACGTTCGCCATACCGATATCCGCGTCGATTAACATAATCTTTTGCCCGGAAAGTTGCAGGGCGACGGCAAGATTGACGGCGAGATTTGTTTTGCCGACACCGCCTTTGCCGCTTGTTATGGCAATGACGCGCGTTTCTTCCGCCATACCGAAATAAAGTTCACCGATTTTTTTTTCTTGCGCATCTTCCTCAGCGCGTTCTTCAAGCAAACTTCTCAGCCTTGATGCTTGGTCAGACATATTGGTTACCTCGTCACTGCTCGTCGACTTTCTTCAACAGGAAGTCGGTCAAGATTTCGGCACTTGCCCGTTCAATATCGTCGGGAACGCTTTGTCCCGTGGTGACGTATGACAGAGCAAAATTGCTGTCGCGCAGGAGATTTATGATCATGCCGAGGCTGCCGGTCTCATCAGTTTTGGTGAAGACAATTCTGTCGGGATTGACCTTGGAAAATTTATTCATAATCTGGCGGGCATCGGTTAATTTCGTCGTCGCGCTGATGACCAGATGTTTTTCGATTCTTGGATTGACGCGCAGGAATTCTTCAAGCTCGCGCATTTGATAATCGTTGTGCTGACTGCGTCCTGCCGTGTCGATTAGGATAAGTTCTTTGTCGCGGTGGCGTTCGATTGCTGCGGTTAATTCGGCGCGGCAATTCGAGAATGTCCGAATAAGTTTTGAGCTGTTCAACGGCTGAAATGCGGTAAGTGTCTGCGGTGATGAGTGCTACGTTTGTGCGCTGTTCCAATACAAATTTCGCGGCGATTTTTGCAAGCGTGGTGGTTTTGCCGACGCCGGTCGTGCCCAAAAGTGCCGCTATCCTCACGCCGTGACGATTGAGCTTGATTCCGTCCGCAAACTTGACGTGCTCATTGAGATAATTGGTCAGCGTTGATTTGGCGGTTGGCGTGTGAACGTCGACGAGAGTATCACCGGCATTGGACTGCGTTGCCATCTCCGTCAAAATTTCTTCGTCGACTTCTTGACGTTTCATCGCCTCATGCAAAGTGATCGTTCCTTTTTTAGGGTCGCGTCCCAAAACTTCGGCGAGCAATGCTTTCATCTGCGCGATTTCGTCTTCGAGCCGACGAATTTTCTCTGCGCTTTGATTATCGGTGACCTGTGCGGGCGGAGCTTGAGCTTGTGCCTGTTGCAACCGAATTTGTTCTGCCGCTTGAGCCTGTGCTTGAGCGATTGCCGCTTGTTGCATCATTTGCATTTGATTGAACTGCGCCATAATCATTGCTTGCGTTTGCGCCAGTTGCTCTTGCGTGAAAGTCGGTTGCGGCGTTGAAGTTTCTGCCGTTGAAGTTTCTGCCGTTGAAGTTTCTGCCGTTGAAGTTTCTGCCGTT
>CAJOHG010000083.1:0-2616 GCA_905234395.1 uncultured Selenomonadaceae bacterium | reverse complement strand
CCGTTGAAGTTTCAGCCGTTGATGATTCAGCCGTTGAAGTTTCAGCCGTTGAAGTTTCAGCCGTTGATGATTCAGCCGTTGATGATTCAGCTGTTGATGATTCAGCTGTTGATGATTCAGCCGTCGATGATTCAGCCGTCGATGATTCTGCCGTCGATGATTCAGCCGTCGATGATTCTGCCGTCGATGATTCTGCCGTCGATGATTCTGCCGTCGATGATTCAGGCGTTGATGATTCTTTGATAGGTTGAGCGTCCTTTGCTGTCGGAGTTTCTTTGGAAATAGCCGCCAATTCGCTCCGAATCCGTAATTCCTCGTTCTTGATTGCCTGTTCGGTACCGTCCGTCTTGTAACGCGCAATGGCTGAACTCGGCGAGACAGTCTTACGCGCGGGAGTTTCCTCGGCTTTTTTCGGCAAAGAATTTTCTTCGACTGCCGCAGTAATTTCTACGACTTCACGACTGCCGATGCCGAGAATTCCGCCTTCCTTATATTTTTTGCTGTGCAATATGACTGCCTCGTCGCCGAGCTCTGCTTTCATGGCAGTCATGGCGTCTTTCATGTTGCCCGCCTTAAAAATTTTTATCTGCAAGCGAATTCACCACCACTTTCTATTCTGTCGGAATTATAGCAGAAAATCCTGCTGTAGCAAAAAAATTTTTTCGGCGCAACACGTGACAATTATTTCCGCGCAAAAGCTTGCAACGGCAGTCCGCAATTCTTCAGCCACTCAATAAAAGTCGTCGTGTTGAATTTCATTCCGCGTTCCAAAATAACTTTCGTGATGTTGTAATTTTTCACAAAGTCGGCAATGGCGGCGACCTCGTCTTTAACGTCGAAAGTCAGCGAAGAAAAAATTTCCTTGCAAACGTATTTTCCGCCGTCGTCAGCAAGTCGGCAAATATAAAAGTTGCTGTTCGGGAAGTTGCGCTCGAAATGGTCAAGCAGAAAATTTTTCACGTCGTCGTCCGTGTAAGTGGTGACAATCAAAATATTTTGCGAGAACTTTTGACGAATCTGCGCGGCAATGGCTTTGCAATCGCTCCAAAAGGCGAGATTATTCTTTTTGGCAACTTTCTTGCGCGTCGCCTCGTCAAGGTCTTCGTCAAAATATTTTTGCATGACGGCAAATTTATCGGCATTTGCGGCGAAATCGGCGAAAAAATCTTCACGGCGCGGCTCTGCAACAACGGCGGTAATAGCCAGACGATTTTTTCTAATCGCATCGAGAAAAGTAACCTGCTTTGTCCGCAAAGTCGTCTGCTCGAAAAATTTTTTGCCCTTGTCCGTGTGAACGAAGATAACCGATACTCCGCGCTTATCGTACATTTCGGGAGCAAAATTCGTCACTCCCCATGCGTCTCCGATTGTCAAATCGCTCCGGTTGTTCGGGAATTTGGCTTTGCACGCGTGGCAGCTCGGACGCAATGTCAAATTGTTCAAAAATAATTTGCCGTAAAGATTTTTCGTATTCGCGCCAAAAACATGCCCTCTGTCCGAAAAATTTATATCGATGGTTTGTCCCCAACCGTTGCGTTTGCTGCGGAAGTTGACGCTTGTAATTTCGTGCGAGTAGCCTAGCGTGTCAATGTAATTTTCCCACAATGCAGGCGAAGGCGTGCCGTGACAAATTATATCGACCGTCAAAAGATTTTCGTTGTCGCCGCCGAGAAAACGTTTCAAGCCGACACATTGGCAGGGCGTGCCCGTAAATAAAACTTTCGACGACTTGAGCGCGTCACGAACTTGCCGATAAACGTCTCCGATTTGGCTTTGAACATATTTACTGCCGCGAAGATTATCCAGCTCGTCGAGTGACTTTGCCGCCGTGTGAATGACGTGCCAATTTTTATCAAAGCCTGCGCCGAAGACAATTCCGCCGTCCCGCAAAATAATTTCACTCAACGCCGTGAACGCTCCGCCCGAAGAACTGTGACGCAAAATTTTATCGTTGTCATAAATCGCCGTGAACGTCGCAGGGAAGTTATCAACGTTTGCCGCCTTGAAATTCAGTGACGGACAAGTCGCATCGCACTTGCCGCATTTAATGCAGAGTTCGGGATTGATTTTCGGATAAGCAAAGCCTTCGGCGTCGCGCGTCATCGTGATGGCATTTTTCGGGCAGATGTTTGCACAAGCCTCGCAACCGCAACAATCGGCACGTTTGGCGACAATCATTTCCTCAATCTTCATCGTGCGTCACCTCTCAAGAAAATTTCCAACGGATCAATGCCCAAAGCCTCGCCGAGGAATTTGAATGCCTTTGCACGTTCACGCGGCAAAACTTCATCGCGACGGCTGAAGTCAATCGCAAGCGGGTCATCCAATTTAATCGAATAATCCTCTTCAGCCACACGGTCACTTAAGTTGAACAAATTCAACAAGGAGGCGATTCTGGAAAATCTCGTTGTGCGCAATCTGCCGCGTTTGTAAATCATAAACGGTTTCTTGAAAATCGTGGCAAATGCCGTGCCGTGAAATGATTGGAGGCAACAGAAAGCAGCATGGTCGAATAAGTAGAGAGTGTTCACACTAAAGAATCAACAATCAAAACAAAAAGGATAAAACCGGCAAAAAGAACGTCTAACTTGTCGTAACGAGTGAAAATGCGTCTGA
>CAJOHG010000082.1 GCA_905234395.1 uncultured Selenomonadaceae bacterium | reverse complement strand
TCGCGCCAACGTGCTCCGCTCTTTAGAATCCATAACACTGCCTTGAAAACATTCCGAGGATTAAGCAATAGTGAGCAGCCGTTAATTCTTTGTGATACAATGAGTTTGACATAAGCTGTTACCTGCTTTCAAATTCATTTTATCAGAGAACGACCTGTGTTTTTACTTTACTTGACTTTACCAACAGCTCCGATTGGACTTCGTGCACCGTCTATCTGTCTTTGGACTGAACGCGGTGCCGTTCATCATGCAAAAATGCTCTCAACGCCCGGAAGGTCTTCGAGGAGTTGGAGGACAACTATTTCAATCGGAATACCTCTGCAGCTGTTCCTGCCGCCAAACGTGAGCCTAATCCTCATCGCAGTGCCGGTCAACTTACGAATGCTCGCGTCTATGCTTTGGAATTCAATAACCGCGCCATCAAAATCGGACAAAGCAACGACGTGGACAAGCGCAAATCCCGCGTTAGTGGTAAGTCAAAGTTGGCAGTCAAAAGAACGTATTTCAATCCGCACATGCCCTGCAAAATTGCTCGTTTGATTGAAAAAGCTTGTCATAAAATTTTTTTCTTCGTACAAAATCGAAGGCGAATTTTTTCTGCCGAATTTGAAAAGATGTGCAAAGTTCTCCATTGTTTCGTGAATGTCATTGCAAACTTGCCGCTCATCACCAATTTTGAACGCGGAAAAGTTTTGGCGCATTTGGCGTTGTCGATGAAAGATTCTCCTGCCAAAGAAAACATCACCTTGAGCGCAAAAAAAATTATCGCCGATAAGAATTTGAATTTTTTTTGCTCAAACGCAACGTCAAGCGCGTTGCTTTTTTGTTGCAGAGAATCGTCGCGCCCGTTGAAAAAATTTTTGCCGATTAATTTCAGCTAAACTTATCTTGACGAAAGATTTGTAACAGCTATAATCCAAATACAATCAAAATCTTTCGACGCTTGGAAGTGATGTCTGTGCTTCAAAGATTGATCAACATCTTTAACAATCTTCAACCACGACAGCTGCTGATATTGGCGGGCGTCGCAGCAGCACTTATGATTATCATGATTAGCATCGGAATTGGCTTTTTAACTAAAAGCACCGGCGTTGACGTGCCTCAAAATCCCGAAGATGAAAAGCCGCCAATTCAAATGGAAAAGGTCGTCGTTGCAAAAGTCAACATTCAGCCGCGCACGAGAATTCAAGAGAATATGCTCCAGGTTAAAGAATTGCCCGTTGATATGGTGCCCGAAGGCGCGATTAGAAGTCTCGACGAAGTGAAGGACGTGCAAGTTCAAATTGCCATTTTCGCCGGCGATGTGCTCACGTTGCAAAAAGTTCTCGCCGAATCAAAGGACGAAGGCTTTACCGGCTCAATTCCCGCTGATTGTCGCGCAATTTCAATCAACGTTAACGATGTGACGGGCGTTGCAGGATTTGCCAAGCCGGGCGATCATGTTGATTTGCTCCTCGTCGAAAAAGGTAAATACAGCGCGACGGCGAACGTTCTCCTGCAAAATGTTTTGCTCCTTAGCATCAATCAAAATACACTCGCCTCGGCTCCAATGGAAAACGGCGTTCCGTCTTCAGCGGCGATAAGCAATCCGTCAATCGCGACTTTTGCATTGCATCCGACAGATGTGCTTAGGTTAATTTCCGCGTCAAAGCTCGGCGAAATTTACATGTCGTTGCGTCCGGCGAAACCGCAAGCCGTTTATGTCGACACAGCACCATATACAATCGAATCGATAGACGCACCGCCGCCGAAAACTGAAGAACCTGCACCGACAAATCCTGCGCCAACGACTGCACCTGTTCAACAAGCACCTGCAGAGCCGTCCGTTCCGAAAATCGAAATCATTCAAGGCGATAAGATTGTACAAAATGCAGACACGCCAACCGCTCCAAGCCAACAAGTTCCCGCCATCTCGTCAAATCCGCCTGCCAACAATTAGTTATAGGAATTAATTGCCATGACACATTCAACATTCAGAAAAATTTTTTTAGCGGCAACGGTGCCGCTTTGTTTATCGGCAAGTGTCGTTCATGCCGACGCTATGCAAACGCTCAACCTTAAGCAACAGACAACGCACTATATGAACATGAATAAGCAAATCAAGACAATCGCCATCGGTGACCCTTCCATTGCCACGGTCGTTCAAATGCCAAGCTCGGCTAGTGAATTTTTAATCATCACTAAAAAAGAAACCGGCTCAACGGCTCTTTTCGTGTGGACGATTGACGGCGCGCGTTACGATTATTCAATCGTCGTCTCGCCCGAAAAATCCGATCAAGCCAAATTAATTGAAGAGGCTATCGGTCTGCCGAATGTTCATGTCAAAATGGTTGAACAGAGAATTTTGCTAACCGGCACCGTCGAGAATCAATACGAGAAAAATCGCGCTCTGCAAACTGCGCGGCTCTACGTCGACGCCGGCACGGACAGCAGTCTTCTCGTCGGCAGCGGCTTTGACATGAATCTTGAAACAAGTTCCGCACCTAAAGGCGAAGGCGGAGCCAGTTCCAAGGACATTGAACTCGCAAAATCGGAAAAGCAAGGCGCGATTATCGACCTGTTGCAAATTCTTCATCCGACGCAAATTCGCCTTGAGGCGCAGATTATTGAGATTAACACCGACAAAACTAAAGACCTAGGCATTCAATACGGACAATCGGGCAACGGCGGAATTTTCACTTTCGGCGAAGACCACGACCGCACGGTTACAACGGAAACATATTTTGACGAAACGACAAAAACTGTTTACACGGTATCAAACGGCTCGGAAGTCACGCCGTTTTACAACAATCCGCTCAAATGGATAAGTCAACGTTTCGGGCCAATCAACGCCACGATTCGCGCACTTGTCTCGCAGGGCAAAGCAAGAATTCTTTCACGTCCGAGCGTTATGACTTTGAGCGGCGAACAGGCAACAATTCAAATCGGCGGACAAATTCCCTACACTACCACGAATTCAAACGGCACCAACACGAACTTTAAAAACTACGGCATCATTTTGCAGTTTAAACCTGTCGTCGACGCGCAGGGCAGGATAAATTCCGCCATTCATACGGAAGTCAGCAACATCGGCGGGCAAGCCGTCAACGGTCAACCGATTATCACCACGCGCAGTGCCGACAGCGTCATAAGCATTACTTCCGGCTCGTCGATTGTCATTGGAGGCTTGATGGACTCTTCAGAAACCAAGACCGTCTCAAAAATTCCGCTCCTGGGCGATATTCCGATTCTCGGCGAATTCTTCAAGCACACGTCAAAATCTCGCGATAAGCGCGAACTGATAATCATTGTGACTCCGCACATTGTCAACATCGGAGAAACTTCACAGTCGCCGATGAGTGATGCGATGCGTCAATGGTACGAACAGGAACGACTTTATCGCGAGGCAATGAAAAAATTCGACTTCAACGACGATAACAAAGCTGCCGTTTTGATTGACGGCGAAGAAACCAACAAACCTTTCAGCAAATGATTGACTTTCACGACGAATGGAGGGATTTAAATGGCAGTGGCAACAAAAACAAGCATTGAACGAAGCAGCGTTATAATCAGCGTTTTCAGCACGACGCCCGGCATTGGCAAAACGATTATCGCGATAAATTTGGCGGCAGGCTTGGCACACGAAGGCTACAAAGTTTGTCTTGCCGATCTCGATTTGCAATTCGGCGACGTGCTCAATTATCTCAAATTGAACTCCGTCAACACTGTTGCAGGTGCTCAACGCGCTCTGCTTGACAATCCGTCAACGTTTCACATTCGCGACTTTCTGATTGATTACAGCGAAGGCGACGTGAAATTTTCGATTCTGCCTGCGCCGCTGTATGTTTACGACGCCTATCAAACCGACGTTCAGCTGATAACCGACATCATCAACAAGCTAAGCTATTTCGACTACGTGATTATCGATTTGAATTCAATGTTCAGTGCGTTGAATTTGGCAATGCTCGACATCAGCACCGTCATAAATTATGTTGGCGTCATCGACTTCCTGCCCGCGTTGAAAAATTACAAAATCGGCTACGACACACTGATTCGTTTCGACTATGAGGAAAGCAAAATTCGTCTTGTCGAAAACCGTTCCGACTCTCAAAAGCTCATCAACGCGCACGACGTGGAAAGACTTTTGGGCGAGCCGTTCTATCACAAATTGCCCAACGATTATCCTTCCGTCAACAAATCAATCAACGCCGGTAAACCGCTGATGTTTGCCGCGCCCGATTCAAAGCTTACCAAAAGTTTTGATGAACTCGTCGGACTTTACACAAATCGTCCCGAAGAAAAGGCGGCGGCTGAAACTTCAAGCAACGTCAGTATCTTCAGCAAGATCGGAAAATTTTTCGGCTTCTGAAATGTGAGGGTAACAAAGACCGCGCAAGGACGCGCGGTCGTCGACATGCTGAGCGTGACGCGAAGCTGTCGACACTTAACGCTGATGCAAGTCTCAACGTTGCGGCAATGGTGACCGAACGTTAAACACGCGATTGAAGTTATCGAAAAGTTTGTATCGCTCCGCGCGCAGCGGTGCCCTTTTCTTTGCTACTTTCTTTTGGGCAAGCAAAAGAAAGTAGATCCTAAACGCGAAGGAGGCTAAAACGTGGCTTATAAAGTTATTGTCGTCGAAGACAATCAGACCATGATGGACAGCATGTTGAATGTATTGCGCCGTTCGCCCGACTTTGAAGTTGTCGCGACTTATAAAAACGTCAACGCCGCGCTCGGTCAAGCAAGCATGTTCAAACCGAATTTATTTTTTCTTAATCTTGAAAACGAGGAAATGCTTAATGCCGTGCCTGATTTCGTCGATACATTTCGCGGAGCTTATATCTTAGGCACCATGAGCCAATGGGATCCGCTCGACGTGAATCAAGCTATGGAAGGCGGCGCAACAGGTTGCATTTTGAAACCGTTCACTGCCAAAGAAATTCTCGAATATCTTCAGCTCTACTCTGTTCGCGGTCAACGTAAGCCCGCAGAATTAATCTCTTTCTTCAGCCCGAAAGGTCGTGCCGGTCGTACAACGTTGGCGGCAATTCTCGCGATGATCATTGCCGAAAAAACCGGTGAACGTGTCGCGCTGATTGATGCCGATTTGCAATTCGGAGACCTGCCAATTTTCTTCGACGTGGAGCCGAAACGTACACTCGTCGACGCCACGCAGGACATCAAACTTTTGACGCCCGTAACGTTCGCGCCATACTTCCACGAAATTAAACCGAGAGTTTCATTGCTTAGCAGTCCCGACCGTCCCGAATACGCCGAACTTATCGCGCCGGACAGTCTCGTTGAAGTCGTCATGATGACCACGAACATCTTCCGCTACGTGATTGTCGACTTGCCCGCCGGTTTCAATCCGATAACGCTCGACGTTTGCAGAATCTCCGACATTGTCTTTGTAACGACAATGATAAACAGCGGCTTTGAGATTAAACACGCCAAAAAGACAATGGAAATGTTTTCTTCGCAGGACGACGGGCATCGGCAAGTTAAAACGGTTTTCACGCGTGTAAATCCTTTCACGGAAGAGAATCGTCAAAAAATCGCCAATCAGCTCGGCTATCCCGTCGACGTGATGATTCCCAACGAATACCGCATGATTTCCGTCGCGAACAGCGGACGACTCGCACAAGGTTTGCCGCAAGATACACAGCTGATGAAGTCGATTAGCGGCATGGCGGACAAAGTTATTGCCTTCGGAAGGTGATGAGCCTTGAGCATATTTTTTCTGGTAACGGGATATTTGGCGGCGTTCATATTTTTTCTTACAACGTTCGCTTACATAAGGCGGCAAAGCTCCATAAACATTTATCATCGCCTGCGCCGTCATCACGTCACCGAAAACATGAAGTCCGGCAACGAAGACATTGTCCGCCAAATTTATCTGTCGCTCCAACGTGTGGCAAAACCTATTGCCGATTGGAACGTCGCGAAAAAATTGGACTTCCTGCTAAAACAAGCGGGCATTCCGATTTACGGCGGCGAATTCATTATTCTTTCAATCGTGCTGGGCATCGCGGCGTTCATCATCACTTACATCATCACGTTCAACATAAGCCTTGCACCATTAGCCGCCGTGTCAATGCCGCTGTTGTTGTTCCTTATGATAAGAATTCGTGTCAGCAAAAGGCGTGAGGCTTTCACCGAACAGCTCGGCGATTGTCTTACGACGGTCTCAAATGCGTTGCGGGCAGGTTACAGCTTTCAACAGGCAATGGACGTTGTCGCAAAGGAAATGGAGCCGCCAATGAGCACCGAATTTGAACGCGTGACTGCCGATATTGCCATGGGCGTAGCATTGGAAGACGCACTTCAGCAGATGAATCGACGACTCGACAGCTCGGACTTCGACTTAGTTGTCACGGCGGTATTGATTCAGCGTGAAATCGGCGGCAACCTTGCGCAAATACTCGACACAATCAGCGAGACGATTAACGAACGAATTCGCATGAAACGTGAAATCAGCGCGTTGACGGCTCAAGGAAGATTTTCCGCGTGGGTACTGTTGCTGTTACCGTTCGCAGTCGCCGCATTCTGTTGGATGTTCAATCGCGATCAAATGCAAGTCTTCGTAAACGAGGAGGCAGGTCGAATTGCGCTTGCCGTGTCGTTCATCATGGAGATAATCGGTTTCTTCATCATTCAAAAGATCGTCGATATTGAAACGTGAAAATTTCATGAAACACCTTGCACTTTTCGCGGGAGTGGTTTATAATATCGCTAGGCTTCGGGTCGGCAAGTCGTGACAGGACGAGTCGTCAAATAAATATTAAACTGTGAATTACAGTTTGGAGGATTGATAATTATGATGCAGTATATCAACAAGCTTATCGCAAAGCTTAAGAAATCCGAAAAAGGTCAGGGCATGGTTGAGTACGCGCTGATCATCGCGTTCGTCGCGGCAATCGCCATCTTCGCGCTGAACAACGGTCTGAAAGAATCTGTGAAGAATGCTTTTCAAAATGCAAGTAGCATGGTTGACTCCGCTACTGCTGAATCAAAGAAGGCTACTGGAAATTGATTTTAATCGCGGCTGAAGGCAGACAGTTTGACGACAGATAGTCGATTAGCTTAACAGAAAATTTTTTACAAGCTTCCATTATTTTGGAGGCTTTTTCTTTAGGAGGCGGGTGATATAAATGAAACGTCGGCAACGAGGTCAATCGGCAGTAGAATTTGCACTCATGGCTCCGATAGTCTTCATGATGATTTTCGGTCTTATTTGGAGCGGCATCATGTTCATGGAATATATGCACTACAGCAACGCCGTCAGGACAGCCGCCCGCGAAATTGCCGTAAGTAATGACACCGAAGATACCATAGATAAAAAGAAAAAATGGCTGGAAGAACTTTACGAAAAAGAAATATCCGTGAAGTTTTATAAGCCGACAGTAAACATTACACAGGAAACAGACACCGAGGACAGTACAAAAAAAGATGTGGTAGTTCAAGTGGAATTCTACATGGAAGACGGTGCTTACAATTCTTTGCCGTATATTTTAAGAGAATGGATTCATTTCCCGCCGCGCTCAATCAAGACGCTCAATTATCGCATGAAGATGGAAATTTGACGGGAGGCGATTGACTTATGCCGAGATCACTTTCATTGCTGGAACGATTGGGCGGTAAGAAACAGGAGCAAAAACCTTCGCCCGAACGTCAACGTCTGCCGAAGCCCGAAGTCGCTCCAACTCATCACGTCAAAGAAGTTTACACGGAAAAACAAATTCAGCAGGAACGCGACGCAGCAGTCGAGGCATCGGCATTTGCGGGCAGACGTGCGCTCACTTCAAACAACAATGTAATGCAGGAACTCAAGCTTGCCGTTCACCGCCGAATCGTCGACGAAATGACGCCGGAAGAACAACAAGTTCTCGTTCGCGGCGAAGAGGCTCGCGACCAGATTAAAAATATCATTTCCGTTTACAGCAACCGCGAATTGTCGGAAGGCACCTACGCTCTGTCTCGCGGCGAAAGAATTCAGCTCATCGACGACATCAGCAACGAATTGCTCGGACTCGGACCGCTTGAGCCGCTCCTTCAAAACGACGCCATCACAGAAATTATGGTTAATGGTCCGAATCAAATCTTTGTCGAAAAAAAAGGCAAGCTTGAGCTGACGGACGTACACTTTTACGACAACGCGCACTTGATGAACATAATCGAACGAATTTTGACGCCGCTCGGTCGTCGTGTTGATGAATCGTCGCCGCTGGTTGATGCTCGTCTTGCCGACGGTTCGCGCGTCAACATCATCATTCCGCCGTTAAGTTTGGTTGGCCCGACAATCACAATCCGCAAGTTCTCGAAAAAAGCTCTGTCGATTCATGATTTGGTTGGCTTCGGCACGCTCAATGACGATATGGCGATGTTCCTTGATGCGTGTGTTAAGGCGCGGCTGAATATTTTAGTTAGCGGCGGCACCGGCTCCGGCAAAACTACAACGCTAAACGTCCTGTCGAGTTTCATTCCCGCGACCGACAGAATTGTCACGATTGAAGACGCGGCGGAACTTCGACTTCAACAGACGCACGTCGTTACGCTTGAATCACGTCCCGCGAATCTTGAAGGGCACGGCGCGATAACAATCCGCGATCTCGTCCGAAATGCTCTGCGTATGCGTCCCGACAGAATTATCGTCGGCGAAGTTCGTTCCGGCGAGGCTTTGGACATGTTGCAGGCGATGAATACCGGGCACGACGGCTCCTTGACGACTGCACACGCCAACACTCCGCGCGACGTTCTAAGCCGACTTGAAACGATGGTTCTGATGGCTGGCATGGAACTTCCTGTCCGCGCAGTCCGCACGCAAGTTTCTTCCGCAATCGATTTGATTTTGCAACAGTCCCGAATTCGCGACGGCTCCAGAAAAATTACGTACATCACGGAAGTACAAGGCATGGAAGGCGACACGATTATTTTGCAAGATTTATATCGCTACGTGCAGGACAGAATCGACGAACACGGCAAATCGGTCGGGCATTTCGAGAGCATGGGACTTATGCCAAATTTTATGGACAAGTTCCAAATGAACGGCATTGACCTGCCGAAATCGTTCTTTGCAAACAGTCGAGGAAATTTCTGATGAATCTTATCGCGATTGTGTGTATTTTGTTATCGTCGCTGTTTTTTGTCGCGGCGGTATTTTTTCTGATAAAGTTTCAGAGTCAAAAGCCGGAAGCTCAACTTCGCAAACGACTCAACGATATGATATTGGCGGCGGAAGCTGAACGCGCCAAAAATCCAAAGCTCCGCAAAAATAAAACGCCGACAACCGTCGACATCAATCAACCTGCCGAGCAACGTCCGCGCAGACGATTGGACACATTTTTTGAACGTGCAATTCGTCCTGTCATCACGTCGATTGAAGAACGTTTCCAAAAATTCACGCCGAACGAAATCAAACTGCAGCTTGAGGACAAAATTTTTCGCGCGGGCAAAATGGGCATTTGGGACATCAAAAAACTTATAACGGCGTGGTGCTTGTCAATCGTCGGCTGTACGCTGCTTTCGATTTTGGCAGTTCAAGGCTCGGACATTCATCCGTTGCAGAGAATTTTTGTTATCGGGCTGGGAATGTTCATGGGCGCGACAGTTCCGTTTGCGGTGCTGAATTCAAAAATTCGTCAACGGCAGAAAAGCATTCGCAAGCAGTTGCCGGAATTTCTCGACATCCTCTGCGTCAGCGTGCAGGCAGGCTTATCGTTCGACGGTGCAGTCGGAAAAATGGTGCGACGTATGCAAGGCCCGCTAATTGACGAATTCAAACGTGCGCAAAACGACGTTGCATTGGGAATGACTCATCAATACGCGTTGACGAATTTGGCGAAACGTTGCGACCTGGAAGAAATTTATTTGTTCACGACATCGGTAATTCAAGCGGAAAAATTGGGAACGTCAATGACACGAACGCTGAAAGTTCAGGCGGACAACATGCGCGACCGTCATCGGCAACACGTCAAAGGCGAGGCGTTGAAAGCTCCCGTCAAAATAATTTTTCCGATGGTTTTGTTTATTTTCCCGTCAATCTTTGTTATACTCTTGTTCCCGGCACTGCTCACGATTGTCAGAGCTTTGGGCGGCGGCTGAATTCAATTAGGAATTAGGAATTAGGAATGTGGAATGAAAATTCTCAAAGCTCAAAGCTTAAAGCTTAAAGCTAAAACAACTTGTTGATTTGGATTTAAGATTATGGAAATCGGTAAAGGTATTCGCGGAAAAATTTTTATCTTCTTGTGCATCATGGGCATCGTCCCGTTTACGATTATCGTTATTGCCGGCTCCATCGATGCAAAAATGGAAATGGAAGAGTGGGACAAACAAGGCAGTCTGCTCCGCAACGCAGTCATTTCCGAACATATGACGGAACTGATTGAAAAAAATCAGGCGGTGCTCCATACTTTGGCACTCAATCCCGCGATAATTCAATACGTTCAAGAGCAAAAGGAAGATCAACTCGCCGCCGTCACGAAACTTTTGGACGACACGAACACGCTTTTCAACGATACCAACATGATGGGCTTGACGGGCAACGACGGTTGGCAACTCGTTCGCACGGACAGATCAACGCTTGTCAATCTGAAGAAACGTCAACACTTTCAAGAGGCAATGAAGGGCAGAGCCTACGTCTCCGATATTATTTCCAGCATGTCTACCGGCAAAATGATTATAGTTATGGAAGTGCCCATAATCGATGCGGACAAAAAGCCCGTCGGAATGTTGCAGAGAAATTTTGATCTCGTTGCCCTGCAAGATTATGTTGACGTGCTTGACGACAGCGAAAGCTCAATCATCATCATTGACAGGAACGGACGAGTCATTGTCAATTCCGACAAAATTCCCGACATCGACAACGAATATGAGATGGATAACAGCTATGAATTTCTTCTTGACAGGATTTACAACAGCTCCGGCGTGCTCAACGTAAAAGTCAACAACGAAGAATGTTTGGCGACTTACACCCGCAACGTCAATACCGGCTGGGTGATTATCACCATTCGCCCGTATCATTACATCATGAACAAAATCTACACCAAGGCGGAAAAAGCGATTGTTTTCGGATTGTGCATGATAATTTTCTGCTCCGGGCTCGCTTACGTTTTGAGTGTGCGCCTTGCGAAACCGATCATTGAAATTACTGAAGTCGTCGATAAAATTGCCGGCGGTGACGGCTCCATTCAAAACATTGAAGTCAACCGCGACGATGAACTTGGACAAATGGCTGCTGCCTTCAACAAGATTCGCACGCAACGCGACAACTTCCAACTTGAATCCGAACTCGACAAGCTCACTGAACTTTTCAACAAAAAGACGATGGAAAATCTTTGCCGCATGAAACTCAAGACTTTCAACGAAAACGAGACCTCGAATATTTTCATGGCGTTTTACATAATCGACCTCGACCACTTCAAGGAAGTCAACGACCTTTTAGGGCATCAATTCGGCGACAGAGTTTTGGTGGAATTCGCCAAGGGCTTGAAAAAAATTTTTCGTCCGAACGATTGCATTGGACGTTTCGGCGGCGATGAATTTGTCGTTATCGTTGACAGCCTGCCGAATATGGAAGTCGTCATTCGCAAAGCCGAGCAGATTAAACAAATCGCCTTGAACTTGACAATCGACGGCAAAGGAAAATTCGTCACGGCGAGCATCGGAATTGCCATTGCTCCACACAGCGGGCGCGATTACGAAAGTCTTTTCGAGGCGGCGGACAAGGCAGTTTATCACGTCAAAAACAACGGCAAGAACGGTTATTATTGTCAGCTCTTCGCCGATAAATCCGATGACGATTAAAATAAAAATTTTCCCGTCAAAAGTTTGGCGGGATTTTTTTTATGACAGCTTGTCTTTTTGAACGCGGCAGGAAAATCGCGGCGGCAATAGAATTAGTCTTGCGAAAAAATTTAACGGAGGTAACAATTCCAACATGAAGGATTACAAAAGCGAATTTATCAGA
>CAJOHG010000081.1 GCA_905234395.1 uncultured Selenomonadaceae bacterium | reverse complement strand
TTGCCAGCCGCGGATTTTTGGCACCTTTTGAGCGTCAACAGCGAAGAATCTAGCTTGCGTCTTTATCTCGGCGGGCAAATTTTCTATGCACTGAATAGGATTTTCGGCAGTCTCCGCCTTGATTGTCGCGACAGGTGCAGGCTCGTCGCCTTCAACGGAATTTTCGTCAAGGTCGGCGGCTTCAACGTCTTTGTAGCCATTGAGTTTCATTGACTTTCCTCCAGATTTTCTTTCACCCGGCGGCGTGAAGTTTTCGAGAGTTTCTTTTTTGAAGAGATAGCGGTTAGCATGGTCGTATTTATCCCAACGCAATTGTCCGCGTTCTACCCATTGATACACAGCTTTTACCGTGACAGAAAAAATTTTTGCCGCGTCCTCCGCCGAAAAAAGACCGTGACGTTGTAGACAGCTTGTCACGGTAAAATTTCTCCCTGTGATGATGCTTGAATCAACAAATTGCCCGTCACGCAAAAAAGTGTTGGCGGTGTCCTTCGACAGCTTAACGAGATTAGCCAAAACGCCTTTGTTGTAGACAGCGGCAAGCTGTTCGACACGCTCACGGTCGTAATACCATTTCTTCCCGTGTAATTCGTCAGCAGAAAAAAACGGACAGCCGAAAAGTTTACGTTCGCGCCACTTACGTAGTGTCGCGGGTTCGGCACCGATAATGTCAGCGGCTTCTTTCGTCGTCAATAAATTACCGTGACAAGCGGGCGCGTTTGTAGACTGCGCTAATTTTCCAGCATTTCCTAGCCTTGTAACGCAAATCTGAAAATCATCGGGGGTGTTATCTTCAGAATTCAGTTTTCTTAAGTTTCCAGCATTTCCTAGCCTTGTAACGCAAATTCAGGCGTGCGAGTTTGTACATATCTTGCAAGACGTTCGGTTGATAAACCGCTTTGAGCATTTCGACGCGTTCACGATAGTAATAGCAGGCGGTGCCGTATGTGACGTCGGGCGTAAAGAATCGGCAGCCGAATAATTTCCGATTGCGCCATTGCCTTAAAGTGTTGACTGAAACGCCCAAAAACTCGGCGGCTTCTTTCGTCGACAATAAATTTACGGTCGCGGCTTGCGAAGTGTCGGCGGGCGTGCTAGAATTGTTATGATTCATAAAGCAAAAACCTCCTTTGGGGGTTGTAAAACGCCTTCCTTGGCTCCTATGTTATCCTTGCAAATGCATTGTAGCACAAGGCAAGGCATTTTGCTATTTATGGACAAAATTTTTCTCCGTCCGCCCGCGCAGATTGTCACGAACAGCGGACAATGTTTTGAGCGCGTCGGCAAGGTTATCGGCGTCGGCGGTTTGGATCAGCTCGCCGATATCAGCAAGAACTTGTTGAACGTCGGCACGCATTGAGTTTGACGGCTTGAATTCGTCGGTGTTCGGCGTCGGCTCAAAACGGAAAACGTTTTCCGATTTGGCTAAGTTTTGAGCGTCGATATCAGCGTGGATTTGAGATATCTCGGCAGTGACAAAATAATAGCGATTGAGATTTTCAATCGTCGGCGTGTCGAAGGATTTTTCAAGGCGGGATTTCTCCGCTTTGAGCTGATTCAATCTCGCAACAGGTTTGTCGGCAATTCGGTCTTGATTCCATTTCTTGACGGCGGCTTGAATTTGACGCGCCGATTGCGTTTCAACGGGCTTGCCGATTTTCTTTTGCTCGTCTATGAAGTCTTGTTCTTCGCCTGCAGGCAGAGACAACATTTTAATCAGCGTCGACGGTTTCAAATTCCGAAACGTTTCGGAATTTGCCTCGCCGAAACGAACAGCAACTTTCATGTAGTTAGTCGCGGTGTCTTGCGACCACTCAAATTCTTTTTGCAACCACTCTGTCCAGCCGCCGTGTCCTATTTCTTTCTTCGCGGCGATAAGCTCTCGCCCGATTTCAATCACGCTACTGCAGATATTGCGCATGTGTTGACGAATACGGTTAGCGCGTTCGTCCGGAGTAATGACGACTGCCGGCACGTCGATCACAACGTCCTGCGCGGGCGTGTCGGGATTTTCAACCGTTGAAGTCTCCGCCGAAAAATTTTCTTGTTCGTCGACGGGTTGAACGTCTTGCACTGTGTCGGTGTCGTCGTCGAAAAGGTCTGTCAAGCCGTTGTCGGTTGCAGGCTTTTTTTTGTGCAGTGATTCACGCAGGGCGATTGCTACAGGGATTTGCTCGTCGGTGTAAAATGCCGTTTTGCCCTTCCCGGGATTAATCGCGGGGATAAGCCTTCCTTCCGAAGACCATCGCCGTAAGGTGCTTCGCGGTATTTGAGTTCTTTCCGAAAACTCGGTTGCAGTGAATTTTTCCATTGTAAATCCTCCTCGTTCAATCGTTGAGCCTAACAGCTCGCAGGGCTTTAGCTTTGGCAACTAATCTCGGTCGCGGGTGCGGAGCAAGTCGGTCGGCGTGAATAAAAAGCCGGAATTCGTCTTTGTCGGGCTTGCCGCCGAAAAATGAAACTTCAATCGGTATCGGGGCAAAAATTCTGAAAAAGACTCGTTCCAAAGCGCATTGAATTTTCGGCGCGATTGTCGGTATCGGCAGGCGTTTAAGGATAAGTTTTCTCGTCAAGAATGAATGTTGTCGCGGTTCGTCGGGGTCGTCGAATAGGAACGTCGCGGAGCAATACGGACGTGATTGCCAACGGGCTCGGCACATTTCGACGGCTCCCGCATAAATAAACGTGCAAACGTCGACAAGGTTTTGAGCATATTCCTCTGAATACGGCGGCTCAAATTGAGGAACAAGCTCGTCGAAAAGGTAAGCGTCCAGATACGGATCGGCGTCTTCAAAATCGGTTGTGCGGTTGCAAGCGTCGTCGAAGAAAATTTTGAAGGCGAGAGCAAATCCGATTGCCTTCCCTGTTTCGTCAAGCCTGCCATTGCCGACAATTGAGACAATCGCGGCGGCGTCGGTGACTGCGCCTGCAATTCGGTTGTAAATCGTCGAAGGGTGATATTGAGCAATTCTTTTCAAAGCCATTGGTATCGGCTCCTCTCGCGTGATAATTTTTTTGCTCGGCGTAATTGTCGGTGTCGTGCGTGACGGCGATAAACGGGAGTAAGGTCTTGCACGCCGTAAACCATCAATGATTCGTCATTGTCGAATTCTATTTCAATCGTAAACGGGCAAAAATGTTGCTTCATCGGCAGGCTCCTTAAATTAAGATAAGACAAGCCCGCCCGATAACGTTGCCGGAATTGGGTGGGCTCGTCTTATGAATTACTCGGCGTCGGTGACGGGCGGTTGATTGACAGCGTTGAAGATTTGAGCGACACAGGAAAAATCCTCTTCATCAAACTCAAAAGTTTTCACTCGGCGTGACTTCCTGTCAATGACATAAAAGCACCATGTGTTATTGCCTCCGCGCCCTGTCGTGATTCGAGAGTCCTCGAATTCGGGGGCTAGCAATTCGTCAAGCAATTCCGCGGCGGCGTCGGTGTCATCGGGCGCATCGAACGCAAATTCTTCGCCCGTGTCCTCGAAGGTGATTTTGACAAACAAAGTTTCACGGTCTCCGTCGTCGACGAATTCATAATCGAAAGGTCGCATAAAATTTTTCCTCCTTTGAAAATCTGCGCGGGCTTGCGGCGATTAGTCGGCAGGCTCGTCGAAATACTCCTGCAGGGCGACACCGATAATGTCGCTCATTTCCCTACCTGCCGACAGGCGTTCAAGGTTAGCAAGGTGCATTTCCCGTCGCGCTTGGAAAAGACAGTCCTTGAGCTTTGATTCGCGGTTTTGTGCGTCGCGATATTTCTCTTCGGCACCGTAAAACCGATTAGCTTGCCGCCAGAGACGCACTGCGTCATACCGCTCCAGTGGGATTGGTCTGAAATTCCTCCTTAAATCTGCGTGCCGGCGTGCGCAATCTCGTTGTCGTCGGGGTCGTCGGTCGTCATATCGTCAAGCAAGCCGCCGATAAGTTGAAGTTCGCTCGATACATCGAGTAAGACGCCGATTGCTCTGTCCAAACGCTCAAAAATTTCCTCGCGTGCTTCATGTGTCATAACCATCAATCCTTTCTTAGCGTGCATTGCAACCGCCTTTGAACAATCGCGGCGACAAGTTGCGCCCGTAGCTCAAGAGTTCGCCGTAATAATTTACTTCGCGCCCTTGCCCGTTGAAGAATTGATACAGCTCAGCCATACGATTTTTTTGCCGTTTGTTCCTCCTTAAATCTGCGTGCCGGCGTGCGCAATCTCGTTGTCGTCGGGGTCGTCGGTCGTCATATCGTCAAGCAAGCCGCCGATAAGTTGAAGTTCGCCAGTCGCATTGAGTAGGATGCCGATCACACCGTCCAGACGTTGAAGAATTTCTGCGCGGGGTGCGACGGGTACAGCGCGCTTACGTCGTAAGAACTTCAACTGTCTCGGTGCCCGTGCCGAAACATCACCTCCTTTCAGATTGACGGGCGAAATAAAGAAAGTGCCGACATCGACGCCCAGAGCGTTGGCAACCTTCCCCAGTGTACTTGCCTTGACGGTTTTGGTACCTTTGACGGCGGCTCGCGCGGTCGACTGCGATAATCCCGCTTTTCGGGCGAGTTCTTGCATTGTCAAGCCCGCCCGCGCCTGTGCCGCTTGAATTTGAGACGTGTCGTAAGTCATAGACGATTTCTCCTTTCATTTCTCTGCCGACAGCCGCGCAGATTTGAGCTTGCTTTTGTCGGTCGTCGGTGATAAACTCGGTGCAGGTTTTAAATCGAATATTTCAAGCGTTTAGGAACGCTTTATTTTTTTGCCCTAACATCGGAACGTCGGCATCAAAGAAACTCGCCAATATCGAGACAACTTGGTCGACGTCATCATAAGCTCCCCAAAAGTTTTTGCCTTGCACGTCGGCGGCATTGAACGTATTCGCGCCCGCCACTTCGAGCGTCGCCAATTTCAAAAGCTCTCGCCCTGACGCCAAATCACGCGCTCCTTTCGGAATTCCGCAGAGTTCGGTCTGAATTCGTTTTGTCGGCACCGAATAGTACAAGCCGGGATTTTTCGGTTGCTCCTTGTCGACGAAAACTTTTATCGCGTCGGTGAAAGGTTTTCTCGCCCCGTCAATTCCTGCACGTCGAATTTTCTGCCGTTGAATTTCTTCCGCCGACAATGACGCAAGCTTTTGCCGCATTCTGACGAACTGATCCACGAGTTCGCTTTTGAAGTCCACGACGATTTCAGTGTTGCGCAACAGCGTGATTAGGAACGTCGCTTGCGTTTCGTTAAGGTAGGCGATTCGGGTAGGACGCCCGCGCCCGTCACGTAATAAACGCGGCTTATCGTTGTCGGCAGTGTCGATAGATTTTTTTCCCGATTTCAAATCGGAAAAATAAATCTGCCCCCAACGTTCGAATTTGTCTTGGTACTTTTGAATCAATCGCATAATGGATTCGTGTTCGTTGTCGGTGCCGTCCGCGATAATCAGACTTGTTGTAACCGCCTGAAAGTTTTCTACGACAACCAACTTTTTTGACTTCGTCATTAGAATCACTCTCCTAACGATAACTATTCGGAAATGTTCTTTTGAGTTATCATTTTCTTCATCCGCTATTTTTTCCCTTCAAAGAACGCAAAAAAAAATCCCGCATGCACAGGATTTTTTATTCTTTTGTTACTCCGCATAACCAATCAAGCGGAACATCTAGGATTGCGGACAATCTGATTAACATCGTCAAAGGCGGGTCGCGCCCTTCTAATTCGTAATGCGCATAACCGACACGGCTCATTTTCAATCGGTAGGCAATTTCTGCTTGCGTCAATTTCTTTTTTTTTCGTGCCTTCCGCAACCTTGCAGAAAAAATTTTTATCCGCTTTTTGTTAAATTCCACTGCGCAGACCTCGTCGTTGTCGTTCAGAAATTTTGCGCAGTCGGAAAAATCTTCCGACATCCGATTATAGTTGCCGATTAATAATCTCGCGCGGTCGCCTTTTGCTTTCAAGTTGTCGGTTAGACCTGCAGATAATATCTCGGCAAAAATTTTTTGCGAATAGCGGCGCAACCTCTCAATATGACGCTCAATTTTTTTTGACGCTCCTTGCATTCGCTCCACGCGCCTTGTTGAGTCAACACTCCACTCTATAAACATTCGGCGGTTAAATTCTCCTATTGTTTTGCGCTCACGCGTCGCTAACAATTGCCTTAAATCAAGTTTTCCCTCGCCGTCATCGTCATCGCAAGAAACGGCGTCGGGATGAATTTTTAAATATTTTTCCATCGGATCAAAATAATTTTCATAAACCAGTTCAGCAAAATCGTCGTTCGGGTCAACGTCTCGTCTTGCTTCATCGCAACGAATGATTTCATCATAAAGCCAACGCAAGGCGAAGGCGTTTTTGGTTTTTGGCATTAAGCATCACCTCACCTTGAATATATCAAAGCCCCCGCGAAAAGCAAGACGCAGGGGCTTTTTTTTGTTTCAGTCGGTGTCGGTGTCGACGTCAAGGCGGACAGCTGCCGAGGCTCGTCGTCTTGCCTCGTCGAATTCTTCAATCACGGTCGCATTTTTTTTTACGATTGATTCAATCAGCGTCGCCAGGAAGTCATTGACGGACACTCCCTTAATCGCCGCCAGAGTAGAGGCTCCCGCCAGAATTGCGGGCGTCACAATCAGCGAAATGCGTTCGGAGCGAATTTGAGTGCGGTCGTCTTTTCTCGGTCTAGCCATAAAAAATTCCTCCTAGATAAAAATTCCATTGGCGAGGAATTGCTCCCCGTCATTTTGATAACGTTGCCAAGCGTCGGCATAAATCAGCGTGGTGCCGATTGACTTGTGCCTTAAAATCATTTGAACTTTCGGAAGTTCAATGCCGGCAAATACGAGATTAGTAGCGACTGAATGGCGCAGGCTATGTGCCGTCAAGCGGGGCGAATCAAGCCCGATATCGCGAAGATTGCTTTTAACCATGCGGCTGATTGTTTGTGTTTGAAGTCTCTTCCCGCGATTAGATTTGCTCGTCGAAACGAAAAGCGGATCCGAGGCTTGCACCTTCCCGCGCGTTTTGAGATAAGCTTTAATCAGCTTGTGTACTTGCGTCGGCAGAAGAACTTTTTCATCGGCGTCGGTATGACCCTTGCCCTGCACATAAAGGAAAGTCTTGCCGCGTTCAAAGCGAATGTCACCGACGTTGGCGCGAACGACTTCAATAGTGCGAAGTCCGCAAGTCGTCATAAGGGCGAGGATTGCACGGTCGCGAAGATTTTTCTCGTCGGTGCCTTTGACGTTCTTAATCAAGTCGGCACATTGCGCGGTTGACAGGGCGTCTTTCTTGTGGTTGTGCGAAGGTTTGACGCCCGTCTTCAAATGGTCGGCAATGTTGCGATACAGTTCCGCTTGCTCTAACCAGCGGAAGAAAATTTTCGTCGCCGCCGTGTAAAGCTGAACTGTGCTTGCCGACTTAGTCTCCTTCAATTCGTCGATCCACTCAATAAGGTTTTCGCGCGTCGGTGCCGTGATATTTTGAGCCGCAAAATATTTGAGCAATTGCTTGAGGCTCTTTACGTAGGTTTGGCGGCTTGATTCGGAAACGCCCGCGAACCGAGCGAACCGCTCAATAAGACTTTCACCGAAAATCCCCGTCGCCAACGTGACTTCGCGATTTTCCACTTTCTTAATCTCCACCGCCATTTTTAACACCCTTTCATTAAATTACGTTATCCTATTAACTGTATTGATTGTACATGATAATTTTAAAAGTGTCAAGTAGTTACAGGTAATAACAATTTACTGTAGCTAAAATTTTTAACCGTTTTAATTGAGATTATCTGTTTATGTGAAAAGTTATCTCCTCGATTTCGAGATAAAGAATCACTTTTAATTTTCTCAATTCAAACCGCAATTTCAAAATGGTATCGTTTTTGGGGCTTCAACATCCTACGTTGACTGTAGGTTTGATAATGAATTGCATTCTCAATTCGAGACCCGCCCGCGCAAATTTTCTCTAATCTTACACAATTTGCATAGGATATAGTTGTTGCGAAGGCGGCGAAAATGTCAACTTTCTGTACACTTTTCCGCAACCGTATTTTTGCGCCAGAGCAAGCCGCCGTGCGCTTTTGTCCACAATTCACAACGAAACAGAAAAGACGCCAGATTTTGTCAGTCGAGCGTCTTTTTTTTTGTGTCGGTCGGTGTCGGTGTCAAAAAATCGCGAACGCGCAGGCGGCGATTTTAGCCCTTCATTTTCGCCTCCGCGATACTTTATACCCCTTGCTCAAAATCGCCTACAAGGGCTTTTCTGTCGACGTTTTGGCTTTTGGCGGCGACTTCGCTCAATTCCAAACAAAACGGACGCTCCCCCGACTTTAGGAACGTCCGTTTTGCCGTCAATGTCGATTTGGTTTTTTTATGACGCACTGATTTTATCACGTCGACGAGATTGCCGCAAATTGAGGAGACTTCATCAAGCTCGCCGTGGAAAATTTTCAAACTCCGACACGCCCGCCTTACAGAATCGAAACACCTGCCGCAATGTGTAATTAATTTGTTTGGCGATTTTTCGGAAACTCAATGCTTCGACGAATCGCAGGGTCATAACCAGAGCGATTGTCGGCTTTGTGATCCGTCGGTTTATCTCGTCGAAGAGTTTTGCGGCAAGCTCGTCGCATTCGGATTTCATTCTGGTTAGTTCCTTTTCGGCGTCGACAACCTTTTGAGCAACCGTTTCAACGCGACTTCCCAATTGCCGGCAATGCGGCAACCCGTCAATTTTCGCCGTCGGTACCGACTGTGCCAAAAGTCGTAAGTCTCGCAAGTCAATTTCAGCCGCCGAAATTTTTTCTCGCAATTCCCGAACCGCATTCAATTCCAAGTCAATCACCTCGACACAAAATTATACCACAGTGACGTTTCAAGTCTAATTAGTGACGTTTTGAGTGACGAAAGTGACGGTTAGCGACGGAAGGATTTTCAAAACGTCACTAAAACTCCCCTAGTGCAGGCTTGCTTAGTGACGGTTTAGTGACGAAAGTGACGATTTCGTTACCTATTATCAGGCTACTAATTATCAATTACAGCCCCTCTATTCTCAATTAATAATGATACAGTCTTTATTGATAACAGTATATCTTGTTACTCGCACAAAACCGTCACTATCGTCACTAATCAAGCGTACACTAGGCAAGTTTTAGTGACGGTTAGTGACGATAGTGACGAAACGGGCATTTTTCGCCCCAGTTTCGGGAAATTTTGTCACTCTTTTGACTTGGTTGAAAAATAAAAAAAAGCCGCGCGAGGCGGCAAAATTGGTCGTCAGTCAAATTGCGATACGTCATAATCAGCTTGCTCTGCGTGATAGTCGTCGCGGTCGTCGGCGTCGGCAATGTCTTTGCTCCACCCGACACCGAAAAATCTTCGCCCTCCGCCTGTGCCGCGTCGGCAACTGATTCCTTCAATTTTCGTGACAGTGTCGGCTAAAGCGCGGTCGCTCATTTGAGCGCATTCGGAAGGATATTCGGTGCGAATACGGCTCAAAAATTCTTTACGCAAGATTGACGCGTTGGGGGCTCTGAAACATTGCTCGGCAATAAATTCGGAAACAAAATCGTTGTCGGCAAGATAATCGCGCATAGCGTCTTTCATCGCTGACGAGACAAGCAAGCCGTCACGGTACCAGTCTTTTGCGGCGTCGACGAGTTTGCTCAAAAGCGCGCTCAGTGCGTTTGGTGACAACAATTTTCGTTTCAGTTGTCGGTCGGGGTTTTGCGTGAAGTCGGCTTCAAATTTCATATTCATCAATCGGCGCAAAAATCCGGGGTCGCGCGTATCGTTCAAAGTCGGCAGGTGATTCCCACTTAGAAAGAGTTTGTGCGTAGGTGAAATGTTTCGAAATTCTTCATGAAGTCGGCGGACGGGGATTTTGTCTCCGCCCGTCAAAAGTTTGAATTTGGCAATGTCCAGCCTCTTGCCTTGCGGTATTTCTTCGACAACGGCAAGCCGGCATTTTTCCAGAGCGTTCAATTCGGGCGTTGCGGCTCCCGCGTCTTTAAATCGCCCTGCTTCGCAAACGGTCGTAACGGGAACGCTCGCCGCATAATCATTGAGCAACGTCGTCAAAAACAATGTCAGCGTGCCCTTGCCGTTCCCGCCGCGTCCGACAATGAATAGGGCTTTTTCCTCGTTGACTTCGCCCGTCAAGCAATAGCCCAGCCAACGGATCAGCGCGGCTCTCGTCTCCTCGTCAGGCATAATTGTGGCGAAGAAATTTTCCACAGCATCATCGCGACAATTCGGTTGATATTCGGCGGCAGTCATTTGAGTTATCAGCAATTCGGGCGCGGCGTCATAGAGTTTGCCCGTTTGAAGGTCTGCGACGCCGTTTAAGCAATTCAAAAGCTCGGGGTGGTTATCTAAGTCCTCCGATTTGATTCTGATTGATTTTAAGCCCTTCAAGGCGGTTATTGCGCCTGTGACAGCTTTTGACGACTTCAAGCGGAGAGCAATTTTCTTTTCGTTGGCATTGGCGGCGTTGACGCGGAGCACGTCGGCAAGTTTGGCAAAAGCAGGGGCAAGGGCGGAATTTGCCTCGTTGCTCACGTGCCACAGTCCTTCCTTGCCGAAAGTCATCCATCGGGCTCGGTCTGTCAACCAACGAATTTTTTTCCCGTATACGCATTCAATTCGGCGTGCATTATCAAGGTCGCTGATATCGCCCGAAAACAAAACCTTATGCTGTCCTTCCGACAACTGCAATTCGGGCGGAATTTTTTTGCCCGGCGCGGGGGGCTCGGCAGTCGTCGGCGTCGCGTCCGTATTCGGCTCGGCAGAATTCGGTGCAACTGTGTCGGTACTTTTTGCGGGCGTTGTCGACAATTCGGGGTGCAGTCGGTGCCATTCGCGCGTTGCGTCCTTTTCCAGATAGCCGAATCGCTTTGCAATGCCGTGCAAGGTCTCAATATCGAACGTCGCGTTATTGAGCGAATCCCAACGTATTCGATTTTCCGCCTCGCAATATCGTTTGGGGTCTCGGCTATTCCACTCGTCGACAACGCCGTAAGAAATGCCCAAATTTTTGCAGGAACTAATGACGGCAAGCCAATCTGAATCGGCAAGTTTGGCAGGGTCGATACAGTCAAGCATGATTCGGGCGCGGTATTCGTCATAGTCGCGATTGTCGACGTTCGATTGATTTTCGCGGGTCTCCCGCGCAGATTTTTTGTCGGCAGTGTCGTCGCCGATTTGCTTTTGGATATCGTCAAGCAGTTCCTGCAAGACTGAATCGACGACTGCACCGGCGGCAATGACGGGCTCCGAATCTTCAACCGCATTTCCTGTGACGAGACAATAGCGGGCGGCTGATTTATAGAACAGTTCGATTTTCACGGGTGATTTTTTCTCGGTGTCGGTGTCGTGCTTGCCGAAATAAAGCGTGCCTTTCTGCCCTGCATTGATAGCCGCAAATTTATCGGGCGTCGGTTTTCCGAAAATGTGCAAGCCGTGTCCGCTGATTGAACGTTCGCAATAGCCCTTGAATCGCATTTGAATTGAGTGAAACCAGTCCTCGGCGTCGTCGTCGACAAAATTGCCGTCGTCGTCAAGGCAGTGATCGAAGTCAATCAACAGATAATCATCGCCGCGCCCGTGTCCGCAAGTATCGAATCCTTTCAAGCCGTCAACCAGCGCGGGCAGACGCTGATTTTCGGGCTTTTGCCAGCCGCGGATTTTTGGCACCTTTTGAGCGTCAACAGCGAAGAATCTAGCTTGCGTCTTTATCTCGGCGGGCAAATTTTCTATGCACTGAATAGG
>CAJOHG010000080.1 GCA_905234395.1 uncultured Selenomonadaceae bacterium | reverse complement strand
AACGACGAGTTCAAGGCGTGGTATCAGCCGAAATACGACATCAGGACGCGGCGCGTTATCGGTGCTGAAGCTCTCGTTCGGTGGATAAGTCCTGTTTCCGGATTCATGCCGCCGGGAAAATTCATTCCGCTTTTTGAGCAGAACGGCTTTGTCATTCAAGTTGATTATTACGTTTTGGAAAAGACTTGTCAGTTGCAGCGTGAACGTTTGGACGCGGGCAAAGAGGTCGTGCCAATTTCCGTGAATCAATCGCGCCTGCACATGACGGAGGACGGTTATCTTGATAAAATGCGCGCGATTGTCGAGAAATACAAATTGCCGCCGGGCTTGATTGAGCTGGAGATAACGGAGACGATGTTTGGCGACTTCGACAAGAAAGCTGCTCGTGAGAACGCGGAACGGATTGTAAACGGCTTGAAGGAGATCGGCTTTATAATTTCCGTCGACGATTTTGGCGCGGGCTATTCGTCGTTCAGTCTGCTAAGCAGTTTGCCTATGGACGTGCTGAAAATTGACAGGTCTGTTTTGACGGGCGCGGACACTTCGCCGAAGATGAAAAAGATTTTGGGCAAAGTTATTGAGCTCGGCGACTCGTTGGGCATGCGCGTGATTTGTGAAGGCATTGAGACTTCGGAAGAAGAAAATTTATTGTTAAGTCTCGGCTGTCGATACGGGCAAGGATTTTTCAACGCGAAGCCGATGCCGGTAAATGACTTCGTGGCATTTTTTGAAAAGCGCAACGCTGAACCGCTGCCGCAAATTTAAACAGAATTCGGCAGGAAGATTTAACGCCGCGTCGAATTCGCATTGACAGAACATTGATCGATAACTTTAAAAGGAAGAATGGCTATGGATACAAATTTATTTCAACTCGGCGAAGATTCTCCGTTAAATCGAATCAAGACTTACTTTGACGCTCTGCAAAATTCTGCGGACGAATATCTTTTCGCCATGGACGTCAGTTCGGGTCAAGTCATGCTGTCGAAAAATTTCGTGCGTGATTTTAATTTTCCCGATGCCGTCGTCGAAGATTTTGCCGCGCTGTTGACGCCTTTTGTTTGGCACGACGACCGCGAGATTTTGGAAACGGCAATGAGTGAACTTGATTCGGCAACACCCGGCATTGAGATTGTCGGCGAATTTCGTTTGCTCAATCGCAACGGCGAATACAGTTGGGTATCACTGCGCATGACTGCAGGAGCCGATGAATTCGGGCAGCCGGAAATTGTCGCGGGCGTGATTGCGCACATGGACGTGAAAGTTAAAGCGGACTACGTGACGGGACTTTTAAACCGCAACGCTTTTCATGTCGCACTGATGAAGGAACTCAACAGTTCGCCCGATGCTCACGGCGCGGTTATTTTTGTCGGACTGGATAACTTCCGGCTCATCAATGAGACTTACGGCTACGAATTCGGCGACAATGCTTTGCGTCAACTTGCGCAGGACATCACCAACGTTTTGCCGCCGGACATTCGACTTTACAAGCTCGATAACGACATGTTCGCGTTCTTCGTCGCGGAAGTCTATCCCGAAGAGATTGAGATAATTTTTTCCAGCATTCAACTTTGTATGCGCGAGATTCGCAACATTGAGGATACGATTTTCTGCACGGCGTCGGCAGGTGCGGCATTTTATCCCGATGATGCGGATGACGTGATAACTTTGACGCGCTACGCTGAAGTTGCGTTGGAATTCGCGCGGCAAAAAGGTAAGGATCAAATTGCGTTCTTCGACACCGCTTATTATGAGCGTTGGCGTTACGATTTGGGAATGCAGAATCTTATGCAGAATTCGATTGCTCGCGGTTGCGAAGACTTTTTCCTTTGTTATCAGCCGCAAATCGACGCGAAGACCGGCAAACTTGTCGGCGCGGAAGCTCTGTTGCGTTGGTATGACCGTGACGGCTCTGTTGTTGCGCCAATGCAGTTTATTCCGTTGCTTGAACGTTCGCGCATGATAATTCCCGTCGGACACTGGATTATTGAGAACGCCGTTAAGACCGTCAAGAAGTGGTGCGAATTCATGCCGGAGTTTGAAATAAGCGTGAACATTTCGCTCTATCAGCTTGAGGAGCACATGTTCTATGAATTCGTCAAGGATTGTATCGAACGCCATCAAATTAACCCGCGCAATTTGGTTTTCGAGTTGACGGAGAGCAATAAGGTTTACGATTGGGATTTTGTCAACAAGCAGTTCCAAGCCTTCCACGAGTTGGGAATTAAAATTGCGATGGACGATTTTGGCATGGGCTACGCGAATCTTGCCTTCATGAAAAATTTCAAGTGCAACCAGATTAAAATCGATCGTTTCTTCGTTGAGGACATTGTCAACAGCGAATACGACCGCGAAATTATCAAGCACGTTATCATGATGTGCCACGCTGTCGGCATGGAAGTTGTCATCGAGGGCGTTGAGGACGAGGCGACTTACATTTATCTGCGCGACGTTTGCGGTGCCGACATCATTCAAGGATTCTACTTTGGCTATCCCGAAACCGAGGACGTTTTCGTCAAACGGTTTGAAAAATAAATTTGGAGGGCTAACCATGCGATTAAAATTTTTTGCGGCTCTGATTTGCGGCGCGATTATTTTCAGCTCGTCGTTGAGTTTGGCGGCGGTGGACGGAAGTAAAATTGCGCTCGACAAAATTTTTCCGGGCATGAGCGAAACCGAATTGCTTAACGCCTACGGACAGCCCGGTTATCGTGACGGCGACGAGTGGATTTATCAGAACTTCAAGGTTGAAGTTGAACGCGGCATTGTCGAAGAAGTTTCGACGACCGGCACTGCTCTTGCCACGCCAAACGGTGTGCGAGTCGGTCAAGCGGCTACTGTGTTGAATTCGACGTTCGGCTCGGCTGATAAAGTTGATCACGACTATAACGACGTTGAGTACGAATATTACAGCAACGACGGCTCGAAAAAGATTGAGTTCAAAGTTGTCAACGGTGTTATCACGAAGATTAAATGCAAGATTAGAGATTGAACGAACAGAAAAATTTTTATCGGCGACAGAAAAATTTGTTGCCGATTTTTTTGTGAGGCTCGGCACGAAAATTTTTTTTGGCGGCTTGCAGGAATTTCGGTCATTCGCGGCGAACCACCCTTCGGCGGTTGGGTGGTTGGTTAGAATTTCCGTTACCCTTCCCTTTCCGGGAAAAGTTAATGATAAAAGAAACGAGGTTGAGGATGAGTTACAGGGATGAATGGTTTAAGCATAATCAATCGGATCACGGTTGGTACACGTGTGCGAGGTGCGGCAAGAAGATTCGCAAGGCTGATGTTGACGTTGATCACATTGTTCCGCAGAAGTATGGCGGCAGCGATCATTTGTACAATCTGCAGTGTTTGTGCAAGCATTGCAACAGGTCAAAGCAGGCGAGCATGAAAGATACAGTTCCCGATTTGTTTAGGATGAACAGAGATCGCGCGGTCAAAAGTGTGAAGAGGCATTTGAAGACGACAGGTAAGAAAGTCGTTAGCGGTGTCGTGAAGGCGAAAAAGATTGTCAAAGGCAAATGAACAAGCACAGGTTTTGAACCCGTGCATTATTTTTTTGAGAGCGTGATTCAGTGAAGAGAATCATCATCAGTCGTAAGGGCAACGAGACGTTGGCGGCGGTTACAGTCGGCGGAGAATTGACGGCGGTTTATTCGGAGCAGATTGATTCGCCGAAACTCGTCGGCAACATTTACAAAGGGCGCGTGCAGAATTTTTTGCCGGGAATGCGAGCGGCGTTTGTCGATATTGGTCGCGACAAAAATGTTTTCCTGCAGTTCAGTGCAAAGCAAAAGTTTTCAGTCGGTGAAGATGTGCTGATTCAGATTGAGAAAGAAGCGGTCGGCATGAAAGGTGCGCGTGCGACACTCAACATCAGTTTGGCGGGACGAGTGCTGATTTTTCTGCCGACGTTGAATTATATTGGCGTGTCGAATAAAATTCGCGGTTGTGAACGTGATCGGCTCCACGCATTGGCGAAAAAGATTCGTCCGCAAAATTCGGGATTGATTGTTCGGACGGCGGCTGAAGGTTGCGACGAAAAAATTTTTCTTGACGATTTGAACGACCTGCAAAAAATTTGGGCGCGGATTTTGGAACGCAACGTTAAACGGAAATCGCCGGCACTGCTTTACAGCGACAACGACTTGCTTGAAAAAATTGTTCGCGAGGAATTCACGGCGGAAGCTGAAATCGTCGTCGACAACTTGAAGATTCAGCGGCGACTGTCTGAACTCGTTCCGACCGAAAAAATTTTCTTCCACGATAAGCCCGCGCAGATTTTTGAGACGTTCGGATTGACGGCTGAACTTGCGACGCTCAATCAACGCGAACTGCCATTGCCGAGCGGCGGACAAATCGTCATCGACAGGACAGAGGCTTTGACGGCGATTGACGTAAACACCGGCAAATTCATCGGGCGCACGAATTTTGACGCGACGATTCTGCAGACGAACCTTGAGGCGGCTGAAGTGATTCTCAAGCAACTGCGACTGCGCGACATCGGCGGTATCGTTATCGTTGACTTCATCGACATGGAGGAAGACGTTCACAAAAAAATTTTGATGGACAATCTGCGCGAAGGCTCACGAATTGACCGCAACCGCACGAAAATTGTCGACATGACGCCGCTCGGATTGGTGGAGATCACTCGGCACAGTTCACACCATTGAATTGCAATTCGACACGCGGTTGATTATAATTCGGCTGAAAAGTTTTTGAAAAGGAGTGGGACTGTTGCCGACAGGAAGGATCATCGACTTAGCCGCGAAGTCTCAAGAGATAACAGATACCGAACTTCCCGCCGCGATTATTTACTTTGGCGAACGCGTGCCCGTGCGCGATTGGAAGGAATTTTTTTTCATTGCGATAAAGTGTTTGTACACCGAATTTCCCGACACAATAAGCAGTCTTTGCAGCAGAGACCCGACGCGGACGCTTTTTCTGCGCACGAACACGATTGACATGGTCAGCCCGCGAAAAATTGCGTCTATAATTTATCTGGAAACTGAACGCACTCCGAAGCAAATTCTCAAGGCGATACGGTTTGTTTTGAGCCGGGCAGACGTGAGATATGTTCAAATGCGCGTGGAAGTTTACGAGCCGATTTATCCGCAGAATTTTTTTTCGCCGCCGACAATCGAACCGCCGCAAAAATTTCCGCGCAATCAAAAGCCGGTGTTGCATTTGAACCAAACGATAGAGGAAATGTTGGCGACATTGGACGCTATGGAATTGCCTGCGCCGAAAAAATCACACGTCGAGACTTTTGAACGCAACGAGCCGCAAATTTCGGGATTATTTTTCATATTGGAAGGCGAACGTCACGGACCGTTTGACAATGAAAAAAATCGTTACGTCGCGCTTATGCAACGACTTGCCGAGCTGTATCCGTATCAGATTTTGAAAGAGGCAGGGCACCACATTAACAGCGAGCATCGTTTGACGTTGATGAAGGGCGCGAGTTATCTTTACTTTCGCGAGCCGGTTGCATTGCCGAACAATTTGTATCTCGACAAAGATTTTTCGGACAGTGTGCTTGCCGAGAACGAGCGATATTTTTTGGCGCGGTGCGGATTATATTTTGAGGACGTGATGACAAATGGCTGATAAATTTTTTCCCACAAAAGGCGTTACGATGTTTGAGTATGGCGCGAGAATTGACGACATCATGAACGTTTTAAAGCCGCCGACTGTGGAAGATGACGATGACAAAAAAAATCGCCGCGTTGCCGACACGGTGATTCGTTATGATTCAAAGGTTAGTCCCGGCGAATGCAATATCAAGTTTGAATTTGCAGGGCAAGGAAATTTGGAGGGTTTATCATGAGCAAAAAGTTGGTTGCGTATTTTTCGGCAAGCGGTTCGACACGCAAGCTTGCGAAAAATTTGGCGGAAGTTATCGGCGCGGACACTTACGAGATTAAACCGACGACACCTTACACGGGCAGGGATTTGAATTGGAACGACTCGCAGTCGCGTTCTTCCGTTGAGATGGCGGATAAAAATTCTCGTCCCGCGCTTGCCGATAAGGACGCCGAAATTTCCGCTTACGACACGATTTTTCTTGGCTTTCCGATTTGGTGGTACGTCGCGCCCCACATTGTTAACAGCTTCCTTGAAAGTTACGACTTTGGCGGCAAGACGATTGTTGTGTTCGCGACATCGGGCGGCAGCGGCTTCGGCGAGACTTTAAATCAACTTAAACCGTCCTGCGGGAACGTTCGCTGGATTGAAGGCAGAGTATTTCGCGGGCGCGTCGACAAATCTGCGTTGACCGATTGGATTAAAACTTTGCCGATTGAATGAGCGACAATCATCAACGAAAAAACTCTCTCCAACATTGCGGAGAGAGTTCTTTTTGTCTACAGAATTTTCGACAGGAATGCGCGAGTACGTTCTTCCTTCGGGTGCTCGAAGACTTCTTTGGGCTTGCCCTGTTCGACAATGTAACCGCCGTCGACGAATAATAATCGCGTGCCGACTTCGCGGGCGAATCCCATTTCGTGCGTTACGATTATCATTGTCATGCCCGTTTCCGCCAGCCGTTGCATAACGTCGAGAACTTCACCGACCATTTCGGGATCAAGTGCGCTTGTTGGTTCGTCGAAGAGCATAACTTTTGGTTGCATTGCCAATGCGCGGGCGATTGCGACGCGTTGCTGTTGACCGCCGGAAAGTTGATTTGGATAAGCGTCCGATTTGTCGCCGAGTCCGACTCTGTCCAATAAGTCTTGCGCGGTCTGTTCGGCGCGGGAACGTTCAATTTTGCGGACTTTCATCGGCGCAAGCGTGATGTTGTCAAGAACGGTCATATGCGGGAACAAATTGAAACGTTGAAAGACCATGCCGACTTCCTCGCGGACTTTGTTGATATTGGCGTCGCTGTCCATTGGAATGCCGTCAACGGTTATCGTGCCGTCGGTTGGTTCTTCCAAAAAATTTATACACCGCAACAACGTCGATTTGCCGCTGCCGGAAGGACCGATTATAACGACGACTTCGCGCTCGTCAATGTGCAGGTCAATGCCCTTGAGAACGTGCAGGTCGCCGAAAGATTTTTTTAAGCCTTTAATTTCAATCATAACTTAATTCCTAATTCCTAATTGAACTTAACCGCCGAGGTTGCCGATTTGATTGACGGACGTATCAAGCATGGCGTCTTGCGTCGTCACAGCTTTGGCGTTTGCGTCGTACATGCGGTGATTGTGAATCAGCTCCACCATTTCAGAGACAATCGCGATGTTCGATTTCTCCAACGTGCCTTGCAAAATTTCGCCTGACGCCGGTCGCGGTTGAGCATCGGGATTCATCAACTGTGCACGAACATCTTGATCGACAGCTTGAGCTGCGGGCGGATTGCCTTCATTGTCGTTGACGACGTAGAAAAGATTGTCGCCTTGCTTTTGAGTGGCAAGCCTGTCTCCGAATTCGACGAACTGAATTTGCGCGAGCCCTTGTTGGTCGTTCATGTTGCCGATTGAAACGAGACGATTGGTAGGAACGTCGAGCCGAGTTTCATTGCCGGGAATTGAGACGGTGCCGTTGCCGGTGACGATGATTTGAGAGTTTGGAACGTTTGCGGGAATGCGAATCGGGTTGCCCGTCGTGTCGAGCAGATTGTAGCCGCGAATGTCCTGAAGATAACCTTCCTGATTTCTGAAGAACGCACCGTTTCGAGTGTATCTGACGCCGTCGGGAGTTTGAACAGCAAAAAATCCGTCGCCGACGAT
>CAJOHG010000079.1 GCA_905234395.1 uncultured Selenomonadaceae bacterium | reverse complement strand
CCGAATTTTGGTTCACCGAAACGCCTTGACCCGAATTCACGCCCGCAGAGTTTGTCGACGCTCTTATCGACTTCGGCAAGCGCAACCGTCGTTTCGGTGTCTCTAATGTTTAAGGAGAAATTTTTATGGAAAATATTCCCGCTGTGTCCGTAGTTATTCCAATGTACAACGCCGAAAAATATATCGGCGAAACTCTCGACAGCCTGTTGAATCAAACGTTGCAAGATTTTGAAGTGCTTCGACTGCTCGCCCGACAATTCCCGCGCCATTGCAGAGAGTTACGTTGAAAAATTCGACGGACGCTTGAAGCTCTTTGACAATGAGCAAAATTCCGGACCGGGAACTTCGCGCAACAACGGTTTGCATCGTGCGACGGGCGAATACGTTTTCTTCATGGATGCCGACGATATACTCCTTTCCAATGGACTTGAGGAAATGTACTCGTTTGCCAAAAAAAGTGACGCTGATGTTGTCAGCTTTAAGATAAGATGCAATACCAGTGAAGACGGCAAACAATTAACTTTCGTGGAACACAAACAGCCGCGATTGGATCCAAATACGGTTTTGATTGATGACAGCACAAAACTGGCAGTTGCAAACATCGACGATATGCAAAGTATCGAGAAATCCATTCCCTATAAAAATACTTTGACTTGGCGAACCAGAAAAGTTTTGGCGCGTTACAGGTTTCCTTGGGAAATTTGGCTCAAGTTTTCAAAAAGAAATTTTCTGCTTGAAAACAAACTTTTCTTCCTTGAGGATGTCTACAACGGCGAAGATCAGATCTGGACTTACGGCTTGTTTATGTGCGCAAAAAAAATGATACACGTGCCGAAAGTGCTCTATCATCATCGCATTGCAGAAGGTTCTATCGTAAGAACAAACAGGACACCTGCTCAAAACATGAATCTTTGGGTCGCCACTTTTACCAGCGGCATTAAATGGGTCGATAATGTCATGAGCAGGCTGGACTTTTTCAAACAGCGTCCCGAATTTCGTTATGAAGTCCTGGAAGCTTTTTGCCGAAGATACTCTATCAAAATTCTAAATAAAGTTCGTACACTTCCGCAAGGCGACATCTACAAGGCGATAAGGCAAGAATTTGGTGAAGCTTGGGGGAACTATGATGTTCTGCTCGCGTCGCTGATAACATACATGAACGCTCAACAAAAGGAAATAGCCGTGCTTGAGAAAAGCCTCAAAGAATGTGAGGATTGACATTGTACCGAATATTTTCGTCGTTTCGGTGCCTCTAATGTTTAAGGAGAAATTTTTATGGAAAATATCCCTGCCGTCTCCGTTATTATCCCAATGTACAACGCAGAAAAATATATTGCCGAGTGTCTCGACAGCGTTTTAAATCAAACGTTGCAAGATTTTGAAGTGATCATCGTCAATGACTGTTCGCCCGACAATAGAAAGCTACCTTGATAAATTCGGCGAACGAATGAAAATCTTCGACAACGAGAAAAATTCCGGAGCCGCCGCCACTCGCAACAACGGCTTACGTCGTGCGACCGGCGAATACGTTTTCTTCATGGATGCCGATGATTTGATTTTGCTTGACGGTTTGGAAAAGCTCTATACGACCGCCAAACAGTTTGATGTCGACATTGTTAATTCCACGAAAAGTTATAAAATGAGCAATGACGGAAAATCTTTGACTCCTGTTAATTTATTAAGAACTACTCCCCAAAATATCCCCATACTTGAACATAATTTGGAATGGCGCGTGCAAGGGCTTTTGGAAGACAAATTTTCTTGGGCTCCATGGCGCAGATTGTTGCGACGTGAATTTTTAATCAAAAATGAAATTTTCTTCCCTGAAAAGCTCAAAAGGTGCGAAGATGAAATTTGGACACATGGTTTATTATTTTGTGCCAAAGAAATTATGCACACCCCTATCGCCGTCTATTTGTATCGCCTTTCTGAAAAGTCTATAACCAGAATAAAACGTACACCCTTAGAAAACATAAATTCCAGAATTAATAATATCTTCCACGATTTACAGTGGATTGATAACATAATGAGCAAAATCTCTTTTTTTAAAGAAAACCCTCAATATCGTTACGCAATTTTGGAACATTCCACGCAGAGATTCTTTCTAAAACTTTTTAATAGCAGTTTGAAAGTTTCTCCGTCCGAAATGTATGAATCTATCAAGCAGGAATTCGGTAAAAATTTTGGCGAGTATAATGTCATAGTTACTGTCCTGTGCACCATGATAAACAACTATCAAAAGATCATTGCCAAAACCAACATGCATACTGATTGGCGTGAACTGGAAAACTACTTAAGATTAGGAGAGAATTCTCATGACATTTACCAACCCCCCCCCCACAGTTAAATTACGCTGTGTCCGTCATTATTCCCATGTACAACGCCGAAAAATATGTTGCCGAATGTCTCGACAGCATTTTAAATCAGACGTTTCAAGATTTTGAAGTGATCATCGTCAACGACTGAGAAAGCTACCTTGATAAATTCGGCGAACGAATGAAAATCTTCGACAACGAGAAAAATTCCGGAGCCGCCGCCACTCGCAACAACGGCTTACGTCGTGCAGCCGGCGAATACGTTTTCTTCATGGATGCCGACGATTTAATCTTGCTAAACGGTTTGGAAAAGCTCTACACGACCGCCAAACAGTTTGATGTCGACGTTGTAAATGATACCAGATATTACAGAATGAGCGAGGACGGCAAAGAAATAAATCCGCATGTTTTAAAGCCCTGTGGCTCCAACAGTTCACCCATACTCGAAAGCAATTTGGAATGGCGCGTGCAAGGGCTTTTGGCGGACAATTTTGCTTGGGCTCCGTGGCGCAGAATATTGCGACGGGATTTGCTGATTGAAAATGAAATTTTCTTCCCCGAAGATGTTGTGCGCAATGAAGATGAAGTTTGGACGCACGGGCTGTTGTTCTTTGCGAAAAATATTATACATATACCGCTTTCAATTTTTTTATATCGCCTTTCCGACAATTCGATAACCAGAATAAAACGCACGCCATTGGAAAACATAAGTGCTTGGACTAAAAATATTATCTACGATTTGAAATATATCGATGATTTCATGATAAGGATTCCTTTCTTTGAAGAAAACCCGCAATATCGTTACGCGATTTTGGAACATTCCACGCAGAGATTCTTTAATCGACTTTTCAAGAGCAGTCTCAGAATTTCACAATCTGAAATGTATGAATCCATCAAGCAGGAGTTCGGAGAAAATTTCGGCAAGTATGATGTCGTAATTCCCGTTCTGTGCACCATGGTAAATCAATGGCAAAAACTTGCAACTAAAAACGAGGTGCGCATTGCCGAGTTGGAAAGGCAAATAAATTAAGGAGAAAATCTTAATGACAAATATTCCCGCCGTATCAGTTATCATCCCGATGTACAACGCCGAGAAATATATTGCCGAATGTCTCGACAGCATTTTAAAGCAGACATTCCAAAATTTTGAAGTTATCGTTGTGGATGATTGCTCAACCGATAACAGCGCGAATATAACAGAGAGTTGCGTTGAGAAATTCGGCGGACGCTTGACTTTCACGGCTCTCGAAAAAAATTCGGGCAACGCAGGATACACCGCTCGCAACAGAGGTTTTGCTCTTTCACGCGGCGAATATGTTTACTTCGTGGACGCCGACGACTTCATAACGAAAGACGCGCTCGAAGTGCTTTACACGGCGGCAAAAGAATACGACGCGGACGTTGTATATACCGGCTCGCGATACCGTTATACCACTGAAGGCGGCGAAAAAAGAACGATTGACATTGTGGGACGCGATCTTAAAAAGAAAGGCATCAAAGACAAATCTATTCTTACAGTCGACGCCCCGGAAAAACTCCTTAAAGTCTTGCTCAATCCTAAACGCGGAATATATCACACGCCGTGGACAAAATTTGTCAGACGACGTTTCTTGACGGAAAAAGAAATTACTTTCTACGAAACAATTTCCGGCGGCGATTATATCTGGACGATTGAAATCTTTGCTCGCGCAAAAAGATTTTTACGAATTCCCAATGCAGTTTATTTTTGGCGCGACGATGCGATAAACTCCATGACACGCGAAAAAAATTCACCCGAAAAGCAGATTCGCAAGTGGGTGAAAATTTTCATGTCGTGGACAAAGGCGATGTCTTCCCTGTCCAATCGAAACGACATATTAAAGCAAAATTCCTACTATCCTTATTCCGCCTTGAGATTTTGGATAGGATTCTGTTTGGAACATTTTCCGAATAAAAGGCTCGATACGGATTCGCGTGAAGTTTATGACATCTTGCGCGATGAATTCGCAGATAAAAATTCCAAGGAAGATTTGACCATGCCCTTTCTTTTCAGTTTCATTGATTCTCAACAAAGAGAACTGGACGCTTTGCAAAAAAAGTCCGCAGAATTTGAACTGCTCGCCAAAAAGCACAGAAAGACATCACTCAAACATAAAAAGCGCATAACCGAATTGGAAAAGGAAATTGCGCGGCTCAAAGGCAAGGGATAACTTTTGGGCAAAATGTTTTGTTAAGGAGAAGTCCCATGACATTTATCAACCCCCCCCCACAGTTAAATTACTCTGTGTCGGTGATTATCCCGATGTACAACGTCGAAAAATATATTGCCGAAACCCTCGACAGCCTGTTGAATCAAACGTTGCAAGATTTTGAAGTGATCATCCGACTGCTCGCCCGACAATTCCCGCGCCATTGCAGAGAGTTACGTTGAAAAATTCGACGGACGCTTGAAGCTCTTTGACAATGAGCAAAATTCCGGACCTAGTGCCACGCGCAACAACGGCTTGCGTCATGCGACGGGCGAATATATTTTCTTCATGGACAGCGACGATTTGATTGTGGCATACGCTCTGGAGGAACTGTATAACTACGCCAAACAATTTGATGTGGATTTCATTAATTGCTCGGCAAATTATGAGTTGCTCGAAGACGGCAAGGAGTTGGTTTTCAAAAGATGGATTGTTAAAGCTGTTCATGCAATTACGCTCGAAACGAATAAGAATCGCATAGTTGATTTGGTCATACGCCGAAAAACTACGTGGGCTCCGTGGCGCAAATTTTGCAGGAGAAATTTTTTGCTTGAAAATGAAATCTTTTTTCTTGAGAATTTTTCGTTCCATGAAGATAAATTTTGGTCATATGCCATATTTTTATGCGCCGAAAAAATTTTGCAACTGCCCAAACCATATATTTTCTATCGTGAAAATAAGGAATCAATATCCAGGTCAGAAAGAGCGGATATTGAGAATATCGTGGTAAGTCTCAAGCCGCTCATCTGCGGCATAAAGTGGATTGACAACGTCATGAGCAGGCAGGACTACTTTAAACAAAATCCTCAAAAACGTTTTGCGGTTTTGGAGAGCATAGTCGGGACACTCTTCGACGTGAGTTTAGAGTATCGTGTTGAACTTGAATCGCACGAAATATACGACGCGATAAAGGCAGAATTCGGCGACGCGTGGGGCGACAACGACGTTTTGATTGCACAGCTGATAACTTACGTGGACACACTCAAGAGAAAATCTGCCGAAATGTCCGGACAGCTCAAGATTAGCCGACAACGAATCGCCGAGCTTGAAAGACAAATAAATCAACAATAAATTAAGTGAGGAAGTGACGCTTTGGCACTAAGAATTATCACGGGAATCATAGGCATTGCAATCGCGGCGTTCGTGATTCAATACGGCGGCGCACCATTCGCGGGTTTCGCGATATTTTTATCGCTTTTGGCGTGGCACGAATTTTCCGGCGCATTTCGACGCGCGGGAGTCATCACGACGTACATTTTCGGCGCACTGACTTTGATTTTGCTGGAATGTTGCGCGTGGCTCGGCAATGTGGAAGAATTACTTGCGGTCTTGACGATTAGCATGATGATGATTTTCCTGCTGACGGTTATCTTGCGCGGGAGCACGCGTCCGACCGATGCCTGCGTTTCAGTGGCGGGAATAATGTATATCGGGTTGCCGTTCGCACATCTGATTTTCCTGCGCTTTTTGGCTGATGAACCGCAACCGGGCGAAGCTGTCACGACCGTTAAAGAAATTGCCACGAATAACGCGACGCTCCTCGACAAGCTCAATTTCGGCGATCTGTTCAGTTTCCTGCCGACGATCGATCTTAGCTTGAATGTCAACGTTGATGCAGGTTGCGCACTTGTATGGGTGCTGTTCGCGTGCACGTGGGCTAGTGACACTTTTGCCTACTTTATCGGCTCGGCGTTCGGTTCGCACAAGCTCGCATCGTCAATCAGTCCCGGCAAAACCGTCGAAGGTTTTCTCGGCTCCATTGTCGGCACGATTTTGACGGCGATTGTTGTCGGCACGTTTATCTTTGGTCTGCCGCTGATTAAAATGGCGGTTGCGGGATTTATCCTTGCGCTTGCGGCGACGTTCGGCGATTTGGTTGAATCGGTGATGAAACGTTTCGCCAACATCAAAGATTCGGGAATTTTCCTGCCGGGTCACGGCGGTGTTCTCGACAGATTCGACAGTTTATTTTTCACCGCGCCCGCGTTCTATTACTACATAATTTTGGCAGGAATAGCGTGAAGTTTAACTTACTTTTCTTTTGCTGCGCCCAAAAGAAAAGTAAGCAAAAGAAAAGGGCGTAAGTCCGGCACGACGCAATCCTGCGTCTAACGCCGGCGGCGCACATCCTTGTGCGCCGGGTTTCACCTCTCTTTAACATGATTATAATTTTGACGGAGACAGCGTGATGAAAAAAATTGCAATACTCGGCTCGACCGGCTCAATCGGCACGCAAGCTCTCGACGTTGTCCGAAATTTGCCCGAAGAATTTTCCGTGGAAGTTTTGGCGGCAAATTCAAACGTCGAACTTTTTGCGCAGCAAGTTGCGGAGTTTCATCCGAAGTTGGCAGTTCTGGCTGACGAGTCGGCTTACAAAATTCTGCGCACGAAAAATTTTCACGGCACGGAAATTGCGGGCGGTCGTCAAGCTTTCATCGACTCGGCGGGCTTTGACGGCGTGGAAATTGTTCTAACGTCCATGAGCGGCTTCGCGGGACTGGAGCCGACGTTAAAAGCCATCGACTGCGGAAAAAATATCGCGCTTGCCAACAAGGAAACTCTCGTCGTTGCCGGCGAACTTGTCACAAAATCTGCGCGGGCTCGCGGCGTGAAAATTCTTCCCGTCGATTCGGAACACGGAGCATTTTTTCAATGTCTGCAGGGCGAAGATTCTCGCGCGATTGAAAAACTTTTGCTCACGGCAAGCGGCGGCCCTTTCAGAGGCAAAACTCGCGACGACCTTCAAAATGCAACCGTCAATGAAGTTCTCGCACATCCGACGTGGAATATGGGCAGGAAAATCACCGTCGACAGCGCGTCGCTCGTCAACAAAGGTCTTGAAGTCATTGAGGCAAAATTTCTCTACGGCGTCGAATACGATCAAATTCAAGTCGTCGTGCACCCGCAAAGTATCGTTCATTCAATGATTGAATTCCGCGACGGCTCGATAATCGCGCAACTGGCATCAACCGATATGCGCCTGCCGATTCAATACGCGCTGACTTATCCGCGCAGATTAATTTCGCCCGTCAAACGTTTGGACTTTTGGCAAATGAACGCGCTGACTTTTGAGCGACCCGACGTTGAAACTTTTCGCGGGCTGAAATTTGCATACGCGGCGGGAAAATCCGGCGGAACGTTGCCTTGCACATTCAACGCGGCAAATGAAATCGCAGTCCGAGAATTTTTGCGCGGACGAATAAAATTTTTGAACATCTACGACGTGATTGAACACGCAATGACAGCTCGCGAAGTCGTTCAAAATCCGACGCTCGAAATTTTGTTGGCGGAAGATGCGGCGACTCGACTTTTGGCGGAAGAATTCATCGGAAGGAGATTTTGATTTGATTCTAACGATAGCGGCGGCAGTCTTCGTTTTCGGCTTATTGGTGCTCGTCCACGAATTCGGACACTTCATCACCGCGAAAATGACGGGAATGCGCGTCGACGAATTTGCAATAGGCTTCGGTCCGAAAATTATCAGCAGGAAATTCGGCGAAACGATTTATTCATTGCGTGCGATACCGCTCGGCGGCTTCAACGATATTGCGGGAATGGATCCCGCCGACAACAATGCCGGTGAACGCGGCTTTTGCGAAAAACCTGTTCTCTCGCGAATGGTCGTGATTTTGGCGGGCGCGACGTTCAATTTTATTCTGCCGATAATTTTGTTCTTTGCAATTTATTCGACGCTCGGCGAAGAGAAACCGTCACCCGAACCGATTATCGGCGGCATAATTCAAGGCATGTCGGCGGAAAAAGCCGGGCTTAAGACAGGCGACGTGATTCTCGGCGTCGACGGACAAACGGTCACGACGTGGAAAGATTTCACCGACAAACTTAAAAACGTTGAGGCGGGAAAAGATATTCGGCTCCAATACAAACGCGGCGAACAAATCAGTGAAGTCACCGTTTCTCCGAAATACAATGAGCAGGAGAAACGCGCACTTGTCGGCGTGCAAAGTGTAGTTATTCACGAGCCGAAAACAATTTCGGAGGCATTCGCGCTGGCGATTGACCACACGAAAGAAATTACAATCGCAATGCTCGAAGGAATTGCCTCGCTTTTCAAAGAGCCGAATCAAACGGAAAATCTTGCCGGGCCAATCGGAATAATCCAAATGTCGGGACAAGTCGCCGAACGCGGTTTTATTCCTTTGCTGAATTTCGCCGCGTTGTTATCGATAAATCTCGGTATCGTGAATTTATTGCCGGTGCCCGTGCTTGACGGCGGTCATTTCGTAAATTTATTTATTGAGGCGGTCAGAGGCAAACCGCTCGGCGCAAAGGCAGTGGCTTACACTCAACGGGTCGGCATCGCGCTTTTGCTGATGTTGATGCTTTTTGCCACGAAGAATGATCTCGTCCGCGTCTTCTTGAAATAAAAAAATAACGCCTCGAAAATTTTCGGGACGTTCACAGCTCGGCAGACAGCCGGGCTTTTTAATTGCGTTGCGAATTTTATCGCCGAATGCTTATCAATTTTGCGAACAATTTTTTATGCCGTCTTAGGTTCCAATTTTATTTGAACAGCATTTATTTTTTGACCGTAGGAATAAATTTCCTCGCCGTTTTTCGCCCACGAAGTCCAGTTGCCGTCGAATTTGTGCACGCGATAGAAAATGTCGAATTCCTTTGCGCCCGCCTCGTCGAGCCAAATTTTTATGCCGAAAATCGATTTTCTTTTGCCGGTAATGCCCGCCGTTTCGGGAGCCGCAACTTCTTTCGACCAGCCTTCTTTTTCATTGTAATAGACTGCGTAATAGACCTTGTGCGGCGGAAAATTTATCTTAATCGCTTGAATGTCAAACTGTTGATTTATGTCGTTGCTGATTGCATTCCCTTTAAGCCATGAATTCCAACCTTTGCGGTGAACATGCGTTTGGTAGGTGAGAACATCCGTTGGAGCCGCCTCGGTTTTCGCAGGAGTATCATCCTTTTTCTTAAAAGCCGCATTCCCGCGATTTAATCTGACCGCTTCGTCAAATATTGTAACCAAATCTTCCGAGTAATGCTTTTGATAGAATTCGCGGTAGATTTTTATCTCGTCGTCTTTGGGCAGATAGTGCCACGTGAGCATGAGAGCCATGAAAACGTTTTCGATATGCGCCCGCGTCGATTCGCCAACTCTGAACGCGCCGATATTTGGATAGTTGAAAGCGTCTGCCGCCGTGCTGTTCAAGAATTTTTCGGGAGCCGTCACCGCGCTGAGCAAAAGATTCGTTGCATGAGCGTCCGGCTTGTGGAGTTTATTATTAAGCTGATTCAACGCCACGTCATGCAAAACGACAATGGTGTCGTTCTTGAGATAAGGCAACATAACCGGGAAGTCGAGCAATTCGCCCGGCGTGTAGTGAACGGTATCGAGAATTACAAAGTCGATGTCGCCTCCGATTTCATCAATGACTTGCGGCAGATACTTGCCCAGATGAAATTCATGCGTGCCGCGTAAAGTAGACTGGGGGGGGTGTATAATAAATTGTTTTCCTTAGCGATGGTCGCCATATAGCCCGTTCTCTTTGCTTTAAAACTGTAACATTGCTCATTCAAGTCAACGGAGTGCATTTCGTAGGATTCGCCTAAGTCTTCCAGAGTTTGCAAAATTATTGAAGTAGTGCCGCCCTTAGCCACGCCGACTTCCAAAATTTTTTTCGGACGTGATTGTTTCAACAGACCGCACAAAAAGGCAGACTCCGATTCGCTCATTTCGGGATTTCTATAATCACCGGCGAGTGTGTCACGCAACTTCGACAAAATTTTTCTGCGCGGCTCATAATCCAAAGGCATGGCATTGAGCTGAATCATACGGCGGCGATCTCCTCTTGCGTCAAAGATTTCAAACCTTTGCTTTTGAGAATGGCTTCAGCTTTTTTGGTGTCGTTGACGCGGAAAATCATGTAAGCGCGAGTTTTGCCCGCAAAAGCGTACATGTATTCGATATTGACGTTCGCCTCGGTGAAATGTTGCAAGAGTTTGTTAAGGTCGCCTGCCTCGTCAGCGATGGCATAAGCCAAAACCGGCGTCAAGGTCGCGACAAAATTATTTTCCTTGAGAACGGTCGTTGCCTCGAAAACGTCATTAACCAACATGCGCACGATACCGAATTCGCTGGTCTCTGCCAAACTCAACGCGCGAATGTTAATCTTGTTCGTCGCGAGGACTTCGGTCAATTTGTTCAACGTGCCGGGCTTATTTTCAAGGAAAACGGAAACTTGATTGACGCTCATTATTTACGCTCCTTTCAGTCGCTAAGCTTTGAGCTTTTAGCTTTTAGTCGTTAGGAATTGCCCCTAAAACCTAACACCTAAATTTTTCTGTTGTCGATAACGCGGACAGCTTTGCCCTCGGAACGCGTGATAGTTTTCGGCGCAACGAGTGTGACTTTCGCCTTGATGCCGAGCATTGAGCGCAAACCGTCCTCCAAAACTTTGCGACGCGCTTGCATCTCGCCAACGTTGTCCGTGAACATATCGGGCGTCATTTCGACTTTAACTTCAAACGTATCAGTATTGTTGACGCGCCCGACAATGATTTGATAATTCGCCGCGTAGCCCTTGTTCATGAGAACGGTTTCAATCTGTGACGGGAAGACGTTGACGCCGCGAATCTTGAGCATGTCGTCGGAACGACCTTTGGGCTTAGTCATGCGAATATGAGTTCGACCGCAAGAACATTTTTCGCGAGTGAGCGTGCAGATGTCGCGAGTGCGATAGCGAATCAACGGGAAAGCTTTTTTGTCCAACGCGGTGAAAACCAATTCGCCTTGCGTGCCTTCGGGCAAGACTTCGCCGGTTTTGGGATCGATTATCTCGGCGAGGAAGTGATCTTCGTTGATGTGCATGCCGCGTTGCTCCGAACATTCAAACGAGACGCCGGGACCGGAAATTTCCGTCAAGCCGTAAATGTCGTAAGCTTTGATTCCCAACGTTTTTTCAATGTCACGTCGCATTTCTTCCGACCAGGCTTCCGCACCGAATATGCCGGCTTTGAGCGGAATGTCTTCGGGCTTGTAACCCATTTCCTTTAACGTTTCGCCGATATAAGCAGCATAACTCGGCGTGCAACAAAGAATCGTCGCCTGCAAGTCCATGATGAACATAATTTGCCGTTCGGTATTGCCGGAGCTTGTCGGGATTGTGAGGCAACCGACTTTGTGCGAGCCGCCGTCAAGACCGGGTCCGCCCGTGAAAAGTCCGTAGCCGTAAGAAACTTGACAAACATCATCAGCAGTGCCGCCCGCCGCAACAATCGCCCGCGCAGTGCAGTCTTCCCAAAGGTCAATGTCTTCCTGCGTGTAAAATGCAACGACGCGTTTGCCTGTCGTTCCCGACGTGGATTGAATTCGCACACAATCTTTCAGCGGCACGGCAAGCAGTCCGTAAGGATAAGCGTCGCGCAAATCGGCTTTCGACATGAACGGGAGCTTGTACAAATCCGCCGTAGATTTCACGTCGTCGGGCGTGACACCGTGAGCTTCCATTTTCTTGCGATAATAAGGCACGTTGTCCCACACGTAGCGCACTTGCTTAGGTAACAGCTCGTCTTGCAACGCCTTGATCTTCTCGAACGGCATGCACTCAATTTCCTCTTGAAAATAACGACTCATTCAAACTACCTCCGTGAAACTTCAGCTTGTCAAAAATTTTGACGCGCCGTAAAACATTACAGTCCTAAAAATTTCGTCGGCGAACATGCATAAGCGACAAATCCCCCAAGAGGTTTTACCTGCTTGAGGGATTTTGCCGTCGTCGCCGTCAACCCTCCGAAAGGAGTGATTTCATGAACTATGCCCGTTGCAATTATAAACGCGCGCGACATTCATAAACAGCAAATCCCTCAAAAGGTTTGAGGGATTCGTTTAATTGTAAGATGATTTTATAGGCAACGTCATTATACATGCCGAAAAAAATTTTGACAAGAAAATTTTGCGCGACATTCATAAACAGCAAATCCCTCAAAAGGTTTGAGGGATTCGTTTAATTGTAAGATGATTTTATAGGCAACGTTATTATAAACGCTGAAGAAAATTTTGGCAAGAAAATTTTCGCGGCGAATCAAATTTCAATCGGTATCAAGCTGAACGTCGCGTAGTCGAACAATCCGCGAGCCGTCAATTTTATTTCGGGAATGACCGGCAACGACATGAAAGTCAGCGTCATCACCGGCTCAACGTCCGCGCTGATACCAAGTTCCGCGTGAGCTTTGGCGTGAAGGTCGTCGAGTTTTTCTTTGAGTTCTTCGCCCGTCAAATCGCTCATCAAGCCCGCAATCGGCAACGCAATCGACGCAATGACTTCGCCGCCATTAACCAAAACCATGCCGCCTTCAAGTTCAATCAGCGCGTTGACGGCAGAAAAAATTTCGTCGTTGTTCACGCCAGCCGCGATGATGTTGTGCGAATCGTGCGCGACTGAAACTGCAATTGCGCCGCGTTTGATGCCGTAGCCGCCCAAAAGTCCGAGTCCGATTTTTCCCGTCGAGTGATGACGTTCAATCACCGCGACTTTGCAAATATCCCGCGCAGGGTCGAAAACAAAATCGCCGCTTGAATTAAGTTTCACGTCCGCGACAAATTTTTTCGTGACGACGCCGCCCGGTTCAATGCCGATGACATTCACGCGACTGCTCTTCAAATTCATGCGCAGACGGTCGATTGAAAAGTTTTTGACTTTGACGGTGCCGCGAACGCTTGACGTGTCGGCAGGAAAAATTTTCGGCAGATAATTTCCGTTCTGCGCAACGAGTTCGCCGCCAATCCAGACGCTGTCAACGTGAAAGTCTTTCAAATCGTCGAGCAACACCAAATCGGCAAGAGCACCAATTTTTATCGCGCCGCGGTCATAAAGTCTGAACGCTTCCGCAACGTTGAGCGTCGCCATTTGAATTGCGGTTATCGGGTCAATTCCTTCCGCCACGCACATTTTCAAATTGTTGTTGACGTGTCCGAGCTCAAGAATCGTCTTCGGCTGACAGTCGTCCGAACAAATCAACACGCGTCGAGAATTCGCACTCGTCACACCTTTAACGAGCGTCTTCAAATCGTGGCAAGCGGAGCCTTCGCGAATCAAAACGTACATACCCTTAGCAATTCGTTCGTGCATTTCGTCAACGGTGCGGCATTCGTGGTCGCCGACAATTTCCGCGCTCATGTAAGCGTTCAAATCTTTGCCCGTGACGTTCGGCGCGTGACCGTCAATCAATTTTCCGTGACGATGCACGAGCAAAATTTTATCCAAAACTTTTTCATCGGCGTTGATGATTCCCGGCACGTTCATAAATTCGCCCAGTCCGAAAAAAGTTTCGTCGCCGATAAGTTCCGCCATGTCTTCCGCATCCAGAGTCGCACCGGTGTCCTCGAACGGTGTAATAATTCGCAGCTTCGTCTTCTTGGCGGCGGCGAGCATGTAACGCAAGCCGTTAATTCCGCAGACGTTGGCGATCTCGTGCGGGTCGGAAATAATCGTCGTCGTGCCGCATGGAACGATGATTCTGCCGAGCTGTTCGGGACTGATGTACGACGATTCGATATGAATGTGCGCGTCAATGAAACCGGGCGCGAGAAATTTTCCGTGCGCGTCAAAAATTTTTTCGCCGTCGTATTCAACATTGCCCATGCCGATAATTTTTCCGCCGCTGATTGCAACTTCGCCCGCAGAAATTTCGCCGCTGAACACGTTGACGATTTGACAATTCTTTATGACGAGATCGGCAGGACGTCTGCCCGCCGCCGCGTCGATTAAATTTTTCAGCTCAATTTTTTTCATGATAGCGGAAGTCTCCAATCACTTTTTCAAATTTATTTTCAACTCAACGGTGAACTTCGTACCTTCGCCGAGCTTCGACGCAACAGAAATTTTTCCGTCGTGAAGTTTGACAATTTCCCACGCGATAGCCAAACCTAAGCCGTTGCCGCCCATTTCACGACTTCGAGCTTTATCAACACGATAAAACCGCTCAAAAACTTTGTCCAAATCTTCGGGCGCAATGCCGATGCCGCTGTCCATGACTGCAAACACCGCGCGAGTCTCATCAAAACTTTCAAGCCGCACGAGTACCGCGCCGCCTTCGGGCGTGTATTTAATCGCGTTGTCGACGAGAATTATCGCGAGCTGTTTAATCTTCTGTTCGTCGGCGTTAATCATCACCTTGCGGAAGTCTTCGCCGGAGAGCCTAATATTTTTTTTCTCTGCAATGGGCGTCATCGTGCGAATGACTTGCTTTAAAATTTCCGTGAGGTCGAGCCGCTGAATCTTGACTTTGAGCGCGTTATTGTCACTGCGGGCAACCATCAGCAAATCGCTGACGAGGTTTGTCATTTTTTTTACTTCGCTCTTTAAATCTTCGAGCACTTGTCGCAGGAACGGATTTTGGATTGACGGATCGGCGAGCAACAAATCTGCCGACGACATCACAACTGCCAACGGTGTGCGTAATTCGTGACTTGCGTCCGCCGCGAATTGTTTTTGCCTGTCGTAAGCCTCTTTGATTGGTATCAGTGCGCGTCCCGCCATGAAGTAGCCGATTGCCGACGCGATTAACAGTGCGACGAATCCCAAAACGATTTGCGCATAAGTTGCCTTTTGCAAGCCCGAATAAAGCGCGGTAACGTCTTTGCCAACGTAGAGCGTCTGCACGGCGTTATCGGTGACAATTTTTTTCGACATCATCATTACGGTTGAAAGTTGCCCGGTTTCGTTCGAGTGATTGAAAACTTCGACTTGCCCTTCATCAATATTCCAGCCTTCGATAACGTCAAGAACGAATTGCTCCAAACGAAAAGACGCGCGCTCAAAACGAACAAGCCGCTTGTCTTCGGTGAAAATGTAGAAAAACAAGCGGTCGTTGACGGACTTATAGTAGCGGTTTTCGTCGACGGCATCATCGGGATTTTGCAAATAAAACGTCTGCGCTTCGGCGACACCGTTTGCCGCGTCGGAAAGTTCCTGCGCCTGTTCGGAGAACATTGACCAGTTCATAACCATATGCACGACGAAAATTATTACCGCCAAGAAAATTCCCATTATCAGCGCGTAGGCAAAGGCGAGTTGCCGCCGACTGCGCCCGAAAATTTCCATAGAGCCTCCGAATTAAATTTCCGCGACAACTCGACAAGGTATGCCGCTGAAGCCGAGCCAATTCATCGGGTAGGTGTGCACCGTGAAATTTTCCGTGACGCCCGCAGAAATTATCTTGCCCAGATTTGCCAGATTCTCCACGATAAAAACTCCGTTGCCCGCGCAGAATTCGTCGGCTTTGGGATGTTCGGCACCTTTGCGAAGTCCGCGCGCGTCAATGCCGATGATGTGAACTTTTTTCGCAACGAGCAATTCAATCAGCTCCCATGACAGCTGCGGATAATTCGTCGAATAATCTTTGCTCCAATATTCGCAGCGGTCAATGGTTGCGGTGTGGAAGAGCACGAAGTCGCCCGCCGAAATTTTTGCCGCGTCGATGTCGGAAAGTTCAACGTCGCGTTCAAGTTTGCTCACGTCGAAAATCACGCCGCGACATTCGCAATAGTCGAGCGAAAAATTTTTTCCCATCGTGTCAAAGTGCGTGCCCATGTGTCCGAACGAGATTAAGCTTTTGTCACGAGAATCGGCGGTTGCTGACAGTTCAGAAATTTTTTCGCGCGTCAAAGGATAAGTCAAATCGATTCGCATTTCACGCCTCCAAGCGATAGCCGATGCCGCGAACAGTTTTAATCGCAATGGAGCCGTCGTCGACTTCCATTAACTTCTTGCGCAAAATTTTCATGTAAGAATCAATGTTGTTGGACGTGATGTCGCGTTCAAGTCCCCAAATTCTGTCGAGAATAATATCGCGCGGGACGACGACGCCGAGATTTTGTGCGAGCAGATCAAAGATTTGGAATTCGCGAGGTGAAAGTTGAATCACTTGATCTTTGCGCATTAAAACTTTCGTCGTGCGGTTAAGCGTAAAGTCTCCGATGTCAATGACTTCCTGCTGAATCTTTTGCGTGGAACGTCTGCCGAGTGCGCGAAGTCTTGCAAGCAGTTCGTCGAATTCAAACGGCTTTACGAGATAATCATCGGCACCGGCGTCCAAACCCAAAACACGATCTTCAACGGTGTCTTTTGCGGTGAGCATGATAATTGCGCGTTCGTAGCCCGCCTCGCGAAGTTGTCTGCAGGCGTCAATGCCGGTGACGTTGGGCATCATCCAATCGAGAATCAAAATGTCATATTCCGAGTACATTGCGTAATCAAAAATTTCGCCGCCGTTGGTTATCCATTCGACGTTAAATTTATTTTGCGTGAGCATGTACTCAATCAGCTTGCCGAGGCGAGTGTCGTCTTCAGCCAAAAGAATTCTTATCATCAGCCAATCACTCCTGAAAATTTTGTTGCGCCGATTATAACAGGTATCGCGGCAAGGAACAAGGCAACTTTAATATTAATTTCATAATGCCAACGAACGCTCCGAATTTTAATTCCTCATTGCTTTTGCGGCAGGTCGAATAAATTTTTGTTCTTGCTAATCAGTTCGCCGATTAACATTTTGCCGCGCAGGTCGGGATGAATTCCGTCAACGGAAAGCTCAACGTTCATGGTGCCCTGCTTATCGTAAAAGAACGGCTCCAAGTCAATGAAAAATTCTTGCCGCTTGATGTAGTCGTTGATGTGTTGAAGTTTAACGTGCCAATCGGGATCGGTGTCCGTGTGAAAGGCGTTTTGAATGTTTGCGGGATTAATCGGCATGAGCGTCAAGAATACGGGACGAATTTTATTTTGCCGACAAAGTTTGTTGATGCCGGCTAAATCGCTGATAACGTCTTCGGCGGAAATTCGGGCGTCGCGCAGACAATTCGCACCCGTTGAAATTATCAAGTTACGCGGCTTGAGCGGCAAAACATCATGCTCAAAACGTTCAAGCGTCGTGCGGGAAGTGTCGCCGCTTTTCGACAGATTGACGACGGGAAAATCAATATACGTCTCGTAACTGTATTGCAGTGCTCGCGGAGAATAGCTGACTGCTCCGCCGCCGTGTGAAATGCTGTCGCCGAGAATCGCAACGTCAACGCCGCCCGTGTAGTCTTCGACGATAATTTTTTCGCTGTCCGACCACGTGCCGATTATCTTATCGTTTTCATCAAGAGCACGAACGCGCCAATAATATGCGCCGGCATAAGGTCTGCCGTATTCGTCATAGCAGCTGGCAACGTCCTCGCTTATCATGCTCCAAACTCTGTCAACGTTCGGCTCGGTATCGTGTTCGACGGCAGGCGGATGCGTCAACATTTCAACTTCATACTTCGCGGCGGTGTTGAGCGGAATCCAATCGAAGACGTGATAAATCGGTTGCGGCAAGTAGCTCATGAAGTCAAAGTTGTTAATCAGCGGACAATCGGGCGATTTTTTTGTTGCGTCGATGATAATTTTTTCCGCACGACAAAATTCGCCGATAGCCTCGTGGTGCAAACCCAAAGCTCTTGCACGCCAATAGAGCTCGCGTTTATCTTTGAACTCGCGCAAATCGGCTTGATAACCGTTTGTGTAAATTTTCCGCGTGTCGAAGAGATGATGTCGCGTCGAAAGTCTGATACCGCCTTCAACTTCGGGCGGCGCGTCCAAAATTTCCACTTCGTAGCAAACGGCGTTCGGAACTGTATGCCAAACCAGGAACGGCATCAAACTTGCGGGATTGTCGTTGTCGTAATGATAAATGCTCACTGGCGAAGGCGGCGTCGGGAAATTCGGATTGGCGTAAATTTTTTCACTGCGATAAATTTCTCCGAACAGACCTCGCGCGGTGATGAAATAATACGTCGGAATTGGCGCACGCGGCACGATGTAATTTGCGGAACGAGTTTCATCTTCTTTGATGATGTGAAACGGCGGCGAATCTTCGACAAGCCCGGTTGTGCGGCTGACGGTCGTAATTTTGTAAACGCAAGGATACGGCAACGGTCGCCACGTCATCAACGTATCGTCGCCGTCCTGCGTGAAATTTACGTTAAGTGCGCGTCCGTTCAGGTGAAGCAAATCGGTCTTTTCGGCAACGTACATGCCGAGCAATGCAAAGAACGTCATCAGCACGACGACAACCGTGAATGTCAAAAAATTTTTCATAAGTTGATGTAACTCCTCAACGCGTCAATGTTTCCGAAACTGATGAACAGGCACAACAAAATTATCAGCGCGACGAAAAAATATTCCCGCCACGAGCCGACTTTGAACAGTTTTATTCCGTGCTTTTTGTGCGGCGTGAAAATCGGAACTTTGCCGCAAAGTCCGTCTTCGGCGATGTGCAACAGTGCTCCGACCAGCGCATAGGTTATCAAATTCAGAGCGAGTGCGAGCGTTGGATCGGGATAATAATTTTTGGCGAACTGCGCGGCGACAATCAGCACGAGATAAATCGGCGGATAATGTGACCACGTGCGATGACGTTTGCGCCACTTCCAATAAGCTGAACTTTCTTTCGGCGGCGAACCTTCGACTCTGTCGGGCAGGACGGCTCCAACGATGCTTGACGCCGTAAATAATGCGTCGTCGGTCGCGGTGCACACGATAAAGCCCGTAACGATTTGATGATTAATCCACTTCATTTACGCCGTTGCCTTTGATAATTTGTCGTCGAGCGGAAAAATTTTCGGTTGCTCTTCGCCTTTAATGCAAGCCTCGGTTATGACGACGCGGCGCGGCTCTGAACTTTTCGGAATGTCAAACATCACGTCGAGCATCACGTCTTCGATTATGCCTTTGAGCGAGCGAGCACCGGTTTTGCGTTCGATTGCCATTTTCGCGACTTGACGCAGTGCCGCCTCTTCAAATTCAAGCTTAACGTTGTCCATAGCCAAAAGTTTTTCGTATTGCTTGACGGGCGCATTTTTCGGCACGGTGAGAATTTTTAACAGCGCGTCCTCGTCGAGAGTTTCAAGCGTGCAAATGACGGGCAGGCGTCCGATAATTTCCGGAATGATTCCGTATTGCATTAAATCTTCCGGGCGCACTTGATGAATCAGCTCGTTGAATTTTTTATCGGCGTCTTCCTTTGACGGAACATCGGTACCGAATCCGATTTTGCTGTCACTCTTCTTAACGCGTTTCTCGATAATTTTTTCAATGCCGACGAATGCGCCGCCGACGATAAACAAAATGTTGCGCGTGTTGACTTTGATTGTCGGAGCTTCGGGATGTTTGCGTTGCCCGCGTTCAGTGAATTCGACTTCGCTGCCTTCCAACATTTTCAAGAGACCTTGTTGAACGCCTTCATGACCGGGATCGGCGGTGATTGAATTGTTTTCGCCGGACTTGCGCGCGATTTTGTCGAACTCGTCAAGATAAATTATTCCGTGTTCAGTTTTCTCAATGTTCCTGCCCGCCGCGTAGTAAAGATTTCTCACGGCAACTTCCACGTCTGAACCGACAAAGCCGGCTTCCGTCAAGCTTGACGCGTCCGTCACGGCAAAAGGTATGTCCAAAAGTTTCGACAGGTGACTGAGCATGGCAGTTTTGCCGCAACCCGTCGGACCGAGAATTATAACGTTCGACTTGTCAATTTCGTCCTCGCCGCCGCGATTGTCAAGGTCATACTTCATGCGCTTGTAGTGATTGTAAGCGGCAACGGACAAAATTTTTTTCGCGCGGTCTTGCATGATGATGAACTCGTCGAGATATTCTTTGATGATGTGCGGCTTATTTTTAACCAGAAGTTCGCCGAGCATACTGTTGAAATTTTTTCGTCCGTAACGAGACTTAGAATTTTCTTCCGCCTCGATAAAGTGGTAAATATTTTTTATGCAGTTCTTGCAAATGCCGAAGCCTGTATTTGGATCAAGCACGGGCATATCGGAACGATTCTGAAGTTTGACGAGACGCCCGCAGATACTGCAATGTAAGCTTTCAAATGCCATTCTCCTTTGTTGCTGACGATAAACCTTGCAATTAAAATTTACAGGGCGTATAATACACCGCGCATGGTTTTCGCGTCAACTTAATTTAGCGGAGGTGCACGGCGATTAGAGGAACGAGTATTTTTGATAATGATTGGTACCCGGAATTTTGTTACTTCGCCTCGCGGCATGATGACGTTTTCCAAAATTTTCGGCAACATCCGACTTACAATCGCGTGGTTGAATACATGTCGCCGGAGATTGGTCAAGGTTGCTTTGAACAGATCTTGCAAAGCCGCGCCGTCAATTTCACGGAGAACGATTGGTTGCACTTTCTGCGAAATGATTCGATTGGCAATCCGTTGATTGCCGAATTCAATTTCGACGACTCTCAAGTTATCGGTTCGCCGACGACGTTGCGCTACATAAAAGTTCTTGTCGATATTGTGACGCTCTTCGACGTGAACAGCTTGCAAACCGTCACGGAGATCGGTGTCGGTTACGGCGGTCAATGCAGAATTTTATCTGACGCTCTGGCGATTGAACGTTACAATCTTGTCGACTTGCCCGAAGTCCTCGCGCTTGCCGAAAAATTTTTGACGACGCTCAATCATTCGCGCGAAACTCGTTACATTGACGGCACGCACCTTTATCACGACGTTCCTTGCGATTTGCTAATCAGCGACTACGCTTTTTCCGAACTCAACAAGCCCGCGCAGGACGTTTACATCGAAAAAATTCTGTCGAAGGCTCGCGCAGGTTACGTGACGTGGGACGGCGGCATCTTCGCTGAAATCGGCATGTACAGCGGCTACACGTTGGACGAATTCGTTTCAATGATCCCCGGTGCTAAAATTCTGCCCGAATCTCCCGTGACAACTTCCTCCGATAATCGGCTTGTCGTTTGGGGAACAAAATAAAAGGTGAGTCGACGTGAAACAAACAAGCATATCCGACGACGCGCATTATCCCGAATTTTGCTATAATGCCGCCAAACACGACGAGATATTTAAAAATTTCAGACGATATGTTGTATACCGTGCAATAGTTGAATCTTGCACTGACGAAGAAGGCATGGATTATCTTGAAGTCATTCTCAACGATTATGACTTCAAAATCACGGACGCACAGTGGAAAGACATTTTGCTCAACGATAAGCTCGGCAATCCGATACCGTGCACTTACGAATTCGGCAATGATGTGCTCACTTGTTCACCAATGACCTTGCGCTACTCGAAAGTTTTTTGCGACATCGTTAAGCTTTTCGACGTGAACAGCTTGCAAACCGTCACGGAGGTCGGTGTCGGTTACGGCGGTCAATGCAGAATTTTAATAAACGCCTTGCCGATTGAACGCTACAATCTTGTCGACTTGCCCGAAGCTCTCATGCTTGCCGAAAAATTTTTGACCACGCTTGACACGGCGGGCGACATTCGTTACATTGACGGCACTCATCTTTACAACGATCTCCCTTGCGATTTGTTAATCAGCAACTACGCTTTTTCCGAACTCACGAAAGCTGTGCAGAAGTTTTACATAGACAAGATAATCTCGAAGTCTAAGGCAGGTTACATGACGTGGAATTATACCGCGATGAAAGTTTACGGCGGATGGCGTGAAGGTTACGAATTGGAAGAAATTTTATCCATGATTCCCGGCTCAACAACAATCCCCGAAAATCCTTTGATTTCTCCCGGGAATTGCATAATTGTTTGGGGTTTTAAATAGAAAGCGAGGTGCATTTGCATGAAGGAAAAAATTCATCCGAAATACTTTGAGGCGACTGTTACTTGCGGTTGCGGCAACACTTTCAAGACCGGCTCCACCAAAAAGGAATTGCGCGTAGACGTTTGCTCGAAATGTCATCCGTTCTTCACCGGACGCCAACGCGACGTTAAAGCCGGCGGTCGTATCGAAAAATTCAACAAACGCTACAAAAAAGCTTGAGCGAAATTTTTCGGGCAGGGCAATCAAAACGCTCTGTCCGTTTTATTTTTTCTCAAATATGTATTCTCTCGTCGGCACTTCCACAAAATGAATCGTCTTGTAATTTTCCGACTGCAGAACGTAAGCAGCGGCGCGTCGATAAATTTTTCCGCCCGCATGTTTATTCGTTGCTTCTGCGCGGCTGAAGAAAAAGTAGCCGTATTTGCCGGTGCCCTTCTTTTCCGCCACGTAGCCGTCGTAATTGTGTTTCTTGCGATTGTTAACGCGACTGTAGTTCACTTTGTAAGGTTGAATCATCGTCTCTTCGCACCAAACCGTCACGGTTATGTTGCCGAGCCGTTCGGAAGTTTTTGTTACCGCGGGAAATTCGTATTGAGAATATCGCCGATTAACGGTGCCTCTGTTAATCAATCTCGTGTCGTCCGCGTCAAGGAGTTCTATTGCCTCGTTAACAGTTTCGACAAGCGCACTGTCCGCCGCGTTCTGCAAATCGAATTCCGCTTGAAAGTCCGCCGTCTCGTAAGCGTGATTCATTTCCGCCTCTTGAATGCCCTTGACAATCAGCGCGATAACCAAAATCAAACACAGTCCGAAGATCGTCGCGAATCCTTTTTCAGTCACGACGCAAGCCTTCTTTCGTGTCGCAATTCGGCATGAAAACCGCCGTGTTGAGTTTTATTCTGCGCTCCGTGATTAAACTTTCCATTTCAAGCGAAATGTGCAGGACGTTGTTGTTCAGCTCTTTAAACTGCAGTGAAATTATCTTCGTGTTGCCGAAAAAATTTTCGCCTGTTATCGGGTTGGTCAAGTTGCCGTCGTCAATTCGTTTGGCGTTGATGTTTTCGTAAAAGCTGTCATCGTCACTTCTGCGCGGAATGAAATATTGCCGCTCCAACACGTCATAAACCGCGAAGACTTGATAATTTTTGCCGGTGGCAGTTGGAATTTCCGTGCCGGCAGGTCTGTCGTTGACGGTGTGATAGATAAACATGATTGAATTCCTGTCGTTGTCGACCTTGACTTCTTTGGCGAAGCGAGCTTGATGAGTTATGCGTTCCATGACGTATTGAGCTTCTGCCTCCAAAACGTAATCGGCAAGTTGATTTTTGCCGAGCCGAAACATTTCCACGCCGACAATCGCCAAACCGTAGCCGAGCAAAATTAAAAGCGGCAGGGCTATCGCAAATTCCGCAAATACAAACCCGCCGCATTTTTTATTGAGCAACGCGCATCGTCCTTTCCATTGTGAGCAAAAAATTTTCGTCGCCGTCAATTTTAACCGTGACGGTCGCCGTGCGCAAATTGCCGTTGACGCTGACATTTGCCTTGACGATAAATTTCACGGGCTTTTCAACGGTTGAAGTCGTCGAATCTTCTTTGCGGAAGCTGTAGTTGTTCAAGTCATTCTTATCGCCGAGAAATGAATAACTTCCGCCGTGCAAATCGTTCGCCGCCGCCAAACTCTCAAGTTGTGCAAATTGTTCGTTCGCCAAATGAATCGCTGCCAATCGCAACGTCGACTGCGGATTTTTCGCACGCACTGCAGAGTTCAGCAAAAACATTGCCGCGAAGGAAGTTATCAACGTCAAAAAGACGACGTTGAGCAAAAGATAACCGCGTTCGTTGCGCAGGATATTTTGCAGTCTATTCATTGTCACGCCCGCCGCGAATTCGCCCGACTGTGTCAAAAACAATCTTCGACTGCTTATCAAATTGCGAAGTCAAAATTATCGAGCCGTTGACGTTTGATTGTCCCGTATCATCGAAGGTGATATTTTCGGTCGGAGTGGCAATGCTCTTGATGTTCTGCATGTAATGAGCCTCGCGGAGCGCATCGGTGCCGCGCAGAATTTGATAGCTGTTTATGTTTATTTCCATTAACGGCGCGTTTGGAGTTCCCAAATCGGTACGCCCGGTGCCTTTGGCATTGAACGTTCCCGAACGATTAATCGCCTGCAAAAATCTCAACTCGCTGTAAAGTCGTTTGGTCTCATAATCAAGCGCAACTCTGTCGACAGCGTGTTCGACATTCGGCAAGGTGCACGTCACGAGCACGACGATTATCATTGTCGCGAAAATGATTTCGAGCGTCGCGAATCCTCTTTGCATGATGAATCAGTCCTCATCGAAAAAATTTGTCGTAAGCGTGCGTTTGATTCTCGTAAGCACCGCGAGCCTCGTCACGAGTGATTTTGCCGCCCGCAATGGCAATGACGCGCCGTTGCATTTGGTCAACGATGGTCTTGTCGTGCGTCGCCATAACAATCGTCGTGCCCGCCGCGTTGATTCGCTGAAAAATGTCCATGATGTCCCAACTCGTTTCCGGATCAAGATTTCCTGTCGGTTCGTCGGCAATGACGATTCGCGGATCATTGACAATCGCACGGGCAATGGCAACGCGTTGCTGTTCGCCGCCGCTTAACTGCGCGGGAAAGCTGTTGAATTTTTTTCGCAAGCCTACGATGTCAAGCACGGTGTTAACACTGCGTTCCATAATTTTTCGCGGAGCCTCAATGACCTGCATTGCAAAGGCGACATTCTCATAAACGGTCTTGTCCTCAAGCAGTCGATAATCTTGGAAAATCACGCCGAGCCGTCGACGCAAGTAAGGAATTTCTTTCGGCTTGAGATGTGTCACGTCTTGCCCGTCAACGACGATTGAGCCTGACGTTGCAATTTCCTCGTGCATTAAAAGTTTCATCAGCGTTGATTTGCCGCTGCCCGATGTGCCGACGATAAAGACGAATTCGCCGCGCTCAATGTCGAGTGTGACTTGGTCGAGTGCAACGACGCCGTTCGCCTTGTAAATTTTCGTAACGTCTTTTAAGTGAATCATTTCAATAGCCCCAACTGAAAACAAATTCCAGCGGAACGTTCAGCCCTTCGCAAATGGAAACGGGCACCTCGTGTTTAAGCTCCGCCTGCTCCTCGTCAGTCAAAGTTTTCAATTCTTCCGCGTCAAAGAGTTTGTAAACGTCGTCGAGAAAATATTTTCCGTCGCGCAAAAGAAAAACCGTCACGCTTTTGTCCCACGGATTGACAATCCAATATTCCTTGACGCCTTGAGCCTCGTAGGTGTCCTTTTTGATTGTCGTATCCTTCTTGCGCGTTGAATGTGAAAGAACTTCGACGACCATATCGGGCGCACCGAAAATATTTTTTCGTCCGGCAAGAATTTTTTCGTTTGCCTTCAAGACGACGCACAAATCGGGCTTGTAAAGACTGCCGTCGGAAAAATGCACGTCAACGTTGTCCGAATAAATGTAGCCGTTCTTGTGTTCCATCAAATAATTTCCAATGAACAGATACAGACGCCCGATAATGTCGCTGTGAGTAAGATTTGCCGCAGGTGACATGAATTTTTCGCCTCCAATAATTTCGTAAGACTGATAGAACAGCGCGTCGTTGAGAATTTCGGTTGCCATTTCAATTTCTCCTTTCAAATCGTCTCTAATCTGTCGACGTTGTATTTCGTGACCGGCTCAACGGGATACTTTACTGAATTCATCGGGCAACAAACTTGACAGCCGCGAAAATCTCCGTGCAAAATTCTGTAACGCGCGGAAGCATATTCAAACGAATTCAAAATCTTGTCCCAGTCAACGAACTCCTTGCCGTCAACGTCATGCTGAATAAAATTTTTTATGTTGAGCGTCGGCTCGAACCATCCGCAAAAATCCAAGCGTCCAATCTCATTCCACGGCGCGAAACAAATTTCTCGGTCGGACTCTTGCTTTAAATGCAGGCTCGGCGAAATGTCATCGACGATTGCAAGTTCAAACTTTCTGGCGGCGCGGCGAAATTCGTTGCGTCGTTTTAATTCGCCCAAAACCGATCGCCCTTGAGCTTTCTGCAAAATCTTCGCGTATTTTTTTTCCAACACGTCAATCGGAATTGCCTCGACTTCCTGTTGAAGAGTTGACGCTTCGCCCGTCGGCATCCACAATCGAAAATAGACTAAAACTTTTTCCGCAAGCACGCGCTCCAATTCCATGAGCGTTTTCATTGCGGGACGAGCAACGTCGGGATTCGTGAAATATTCGGCGTTCATGTCGTTCTCCGTGTAGTCGAAATAAAAAACGATAAATCCTGCGTGCAAGTCGAGTGCCAGCTCCGCGAAGTTCAAAATATCGTCGGCGTTGTCTTTGTTGATGACCATTGACAAATCGGGCGCGAAACAGAGTTTATCGGCGGCGGCGAGCTTGTCGACGTAGCTCTTGATGTTGCGCAACATTATCGGGAAAATTTTTCGTGCGGAG
>CAJOHG010000078.1 GCA_905234395.1 uncultured Selenomonadaceae bacterium | reverse complement strand
ACGCATTTTCACTCGTTACGACAAGTTAGACGTTCTTTTTGCCGGTTTTATCCTTTTTGTTTTGATTGTTGATTCTTTAGTGTGAACACTCTCTAGTTTCGGCATTAAAAATTTCCCGACGAGTTTTGCACCTTGCCAATAATCGAATTTGAAGACACTGTATTTTTTATCGTAAGTTTTAATCATCAAATCACCTCGCGGGCGATTATAGATTGACTTGATAATTTTGTCAAGTTATGAATTAAAAATTTTTCAGAACAAACGCATCTGTCCTGCTTTCCGTTCCAAAAATTCTTCTTTGCTCCGATAACAACTGTAATCATCAAAATCAACATAAATCAACTTAAGTTCGCGTTGTGACAAACGAATTTTCATCGCTTTTTTGGACACGCAAAACTTTTTTGCCAGAGAATCTAACTTCATTTCGGCAGAGAGCCATGCGGGCAATTTAACAAACTCTGCACGAACAAAATTTTCCGGCATCAAAAGATACGTCGCGAATTTATCTGCCTCGCGTTCCATTTGCGGAGTATGTTCGCCGATTAAATCTTTGTGCAAGACCCAATGCCCCAACTCGTGCGCGATTGTAAAATTTTTTAAGCCGAAGTTCGCGGCAAGTTCCTCTGCGCGGGATTCATTGATATAAATTTTTTTCTCGGCGACGTTCAAGCCTGCCAATTCATCATTGCCCAATTCAGCGCAGTCAAAATCCAAATCAAAGTAAAATTCGGCAAGACAATCGGATTTAATCGGCGGACTTGAAATTTTTGCCGCGTGAAGAATTTTATTGACTGACAGCTCAATATTTTGACTCAAACTTTTTCCTCCGCCTGTTTGATTATTGTTTCTAATATGCCGCGTTGATTTTTATCGAGTTTTGGGAAGACGCGCAAAAAGTCTACCGCTAGTTTGTCGTCGACGATTGTTTCTTGTAAATTTTGCGGGACTTTCTTTGCCAGCAAAATTAATTCTTCCGCATCAGCCTCCAAAAACAGAGCGAGTCGTCTGATTGTCGCTTCAGACGGCGGACGAATGCCTTTGTCGTTTTCAATCTTGCTTATGTACGTAAAATCCACGCCGACAGACTCCGCAAGCTCCGATTGAGTAATTTTTTTCGCCTTGCGCAACCGTCTGATTTTTTGTCCGAAAGTTTCCATTAAAATCACCTCGTCATAAAGATAACTTGCTTTGACTTCTCTGTCAAATAAAACAGGCGGGAAAAATTTTGTTATCAAATATTAATCGAGTCGAATCTTTTTGATACTGTCCCAACGCGCTCCGAAATATTCTATCAACCGCCATTCGATCCGCCGATGATAAGTGACTTCCACGACGGGCTTTGCAGAATCTTGAAACGCCATGCTACCAATCTTTCTTAGCGCGGCGGGCAGAACGAGACTTTTCAAGCCGCACGCCCGGAACGCCTCGTTGCCGATTTCGGTCAGAGTTTCGGGAAAGACGACGTGCGTTATTTTCCGGCGGTTGTAAAATTGTCTGTCGATAATGTGCGTGACACCTTCGCGAATGACAATCACTCCGCGCGAATTCGGTTGCTCGGCGTCAAGATACAATTTCTCCAACACGGCTTGCGATTCACTGTCGCCGCGTTCAGCCAAAATTTTCAACTGTGAAACCAATTTCCAATCGCCATTCTTGACCGCCTCAAACTGCCGCTGAATTTTATCGTGCGATTCAACTTCTTTGCCGAACAAATCTTCCGCGTCGTCGAGAAAATTTTTAATCGCGTTATCTTCACCGTCAAAAGTCGTCGCGTCGAAGTCGGAGCCTAAATTTTTGTCGCAATAAAGTTTGACGAGTTCGCTTATCGCAGAATTGTCGCCGCTTTGAGTTGCCGCCTCCAAAATTTCAATCGCCTGCGCACGAAGTATTTCGGTTTCGCGGACAAATCCCATCAGCCGAACGAGTTCGATGAATTCGCTGTCGTAAGAATATGCCGCGTTGCCTTTCACCGCGTCGAAAAAATTTTGGGCTTTGGAAAAATTTTTGGGCACGCCGAGACCTTTGGCGTAAATCAGCCCGCAACGAATCTTCTCCTTATCGCCGCCGTCACGAGCCTGCGACAAATACCGCTGAAAACGCTGTTGCGCCGCCATGAGAGTTTTCGGGTCGCGCAGATACAAATTCGCAAGCTCAAACAACGCATCAAGGTCGGAAAGTTTTTGATAAGCATTCGTTGCCCTGCGATAAAAATTTTTCGCGGACTCTTTGTCACCATTTGCAAGGACAATGTCGCCCAAAATTTTCAAATCGTCGGCGTGACGATTTTTCTTTTTGACAAACGCTCCGCCTTCCGCCGCGTGAATTCGGTCGTGACACTTTCGACAGAGCACCAACAAATTATCGCGAAACTCATTGAGCCGCTCTGATTCTTTCACTCTCGCGAAACTGTTCGGCGTCTGCATTTTGAACAAATTCAACGCTTTTATCAAATTTCTGGTGAACGACGGCTTCTATTTCGGCAAGCGGCACTTTGAAAAATTCACGGCGGGAATTTACCATGTTGACTTTTCGATCTTCAAAGGCGCGATGCAATTCCGCCTCAAGCTTGGGCGCGTCTTCAGTGAATATCAACGCGTGCACGTCAAACTTAAACGGGACGCTCGCCCCGCTCAATTCGTCAATGCGTTCTTGCGGTTCAAGGCGTCGCGTCATGCCGATTTTGTAAACGTCTTCGCCGAAAGAACCGATATTGCTGATTATGTAGACGTAGCCCGCACGCTGATTCGCCTCCCGATAATCAAGGTCGGCAAGATTTTTCTCGGTCTCGCCCAATTTATCTTCAAGCTCTTGGATTTTGGCAAGCAAGGTATCGCGGTCGATGTCTCTCGCCATTTCAATTTGTCTTCGCGCCGAATTCAATGCGTTTTGATAATGTGCACGCTCTTTTTCTGTCTTGCGTCGACTTTCTTCAATCTCTTTGCGCAAAGACGCTTCTTCTCGTTGCCGTTCACGCAGTTCACGTTGACGTTCGCGTTCAACTTCTCGTGCCCGCTGATATTCCAAAGCAAGTCGCAATTCTTTTATCTTCAAGTCAAAGTATTCACGAGAAATTTCTATACTCAACGTCTTGCCCAATTTTTGTATCGCCGTGAATGCCGTTTCTATCCTCTTGCGGCAAGAATCGAAGTTGTTGTACTTTACTTTCCACGTAACAAACTCGCATTCACTGTTGAACGCACGGAGCAACAATTTTTGCATGTCACTCACCATTTTGCGACCTTTAGCCGCCGAGCCGTCTACTGTCCAATCCCTCGTGCCCGTCACCGCCCAACCTTTTTTGAGCAAGTTTTTCTGTTTTTCGCGAACGGTTTCAAGTTCACGTTTATATTCGTCAACCGTTGCAAAAACATACATAGGTTCGTAAAGTGCGAAACTCTGAAGCAAGACCTTTTCATCAAGCTCAATTATCTGTTGATTCAGTTTTTGCTTTTCGCTCGCCAATGCCGCTGTTTCCGCTTTAAGCACTTGAAGGATTTTTCGCTCGTTCGCTGTCTCTTCCCGTATTCGTGCCAATTCCTCTTCCGGCGGCGAAGGCACAACTTTCTTTTCTCGACCGAACAATGAATCAAATAAACCCATAAAAACTCCTCCTCTAATGCCAAATTGTTGCGTCGTTGTTTTTGCGAATCATCCCGCACGCCTCCGCAACAGCTCGTCGACTTCCGCGATTTTGGCGACGAGAACTTTATAATTGCCGATCATTTTTCCGCTGACTTCAGACAACGCGCCCGCGAGAGATTTTATCGCCTTGTCCGATTGTTTGTCGGTATTTTCTGCAACGGTCTTGAACATTCGGCTCAAATTGCTCAAGGATTCTTCCGTTTCCTTGCGTAAATCAGTTTTATAGCTGGCGATTGTGTCTCTGATAACGCGCATTGATGCTTCGCTAGTCTCGTTGAAGTCCTTCAAGTATTGCCTGGTGTCCATGGCGACACTTAACGCAATGTCGTTGAGGTTCTTGACTTTGGCGGCAAAAGTTTCCTCAAGCCGCGCAAGATTGTCCAAATGACTTTTGAGGAGCGAAATATTTTTGTTCAAAATGTCGTCGCTGAATTCGCCGAATTTTTCCGTGACGGTCTGCATTTGAGCGATACTCATTTCAGCCTGCGTGACAATCGTTGAAAGTTGTGCCGTCGCATGATAAAGATCATTTTGCACGGAAACATTTTTCTCTGACGCGTCGGCAAAAGTTTTCAAGGCGGTGTGTAATTCGCTCAAAACCTCGCGATTGAACGTTTGATTGATAACTTTAAGCTCGTCGGTCGTCTTCGTGACAATCTCCTTGTATTCGCGTTGCCAAACGACGACTTCGCGGACGGCGGCATTGAGTTCCTTGAAATTTTCGCCGAATTGCTCCTGCAGTTGCGTATTGAGCTGTTTAATCGATTCGTTGAGCGCGGCAATAAAATTCTGGCTGAAATTCTCCGCCATATCCTCCAAAAATTTGTCAAAGGAATTTTTCATCGCGACGATCTGCGCGGTGTTGTCCGACAAAATTTTTGCCTGCTCGTTGTCATTGGCAAGCGATTGTTGCTGAAAATTTTTTGTCGCGTCCAGAAGGTCGGCGAAATTTTTTTCGGCTTGCGCAGTTGAAATTTTCATTTGCTCAATCGAAGTCTTCATTGCGTCGAGTCGTGCAATTTGTTTGTCGCCGAACGCCTCAATGCTGTTTGCAAGCGTCGTGCTCAAATTCTCAAGCATTCGCGATTGCGCGTTCATGGAGTTGGAAAGATTTTTCATGTCAATCGCAAAATTTCCCGTAGCCGCGACAAATTTGCCCAGCTCGCGACTGAGTTCGGAGTTGTCTTGCGCTCTGACTTCGGACAAAATATTTCGCAAGAGTTCGGCGTTAATTTTCATCGCGCCGTTGATTTCGCTCATGACGACAGAATTTTTCTTGCCCGAATCATTTTCCGCTTGAAGTTCGGACAAAATATTTTTCAAGAGTTCGGCGTTGTTCACGGCTCTTATCTCAAGCAAAATATTTTTCAACGTATCGTCGTGTTCAAGAATTTTTTCGCGCTCAACAAGTTTCCACTGAAAAAATTTTATCACAAGTCCCGCGCCCATTCCGATAATCGAAGTCACGAACGCAAACTTCATGCTGTCAAGAAAAATATCGATGCTTTTAATCATGTTCTCGGTGTTCGTGTCGAAGTTGTACAGCGCGACCGCAATGCCGCCGAACGTACACAGCACGCCGATTGTCACGACGTGTTGAGCTCCGTCGTCGACGATATTTTTCCGCGCCTTGTAATAAGAATACCCTGCTATTCCGACGCAAACGACTGCGCAGCCGACAATCAGCCAGAAAGATGAATCGTCCATAAAAATCCTCCTCGTGAAGAAATTTTGCAACTGCGCAAAAAAATTAGGCGGGAAAAAATTTTTTCCTGCCTGAAAATTTTTGACGATTATTTTTCGCTGTTGAGTGCTGTTGACAGCGGCACGACAATTTTTTCGTCGTAACATTTGAACGCGTCGTCGACCAATTTTTTGTCGGGCGGCGGAGTTATCGCGCTAATCACCGGCACGATAATCAAACCTGCCAACATTGCAATCGCGCCGGAATTTATCGGAGACTGCATTATCGCCGGAAACATCGGGCGGATTAACATGTTCGCGGTCATCAGCACGCTGCCGAATATGAAACACGCCCAACAAGAAGCCGTCGAAACTTTTTTCGAGTAAAGCGCGTACATGAACGGCGCGAGAAATGCTCCAGCCATTGCGCCCCAAGAGACGCCCATAAGTTGCGCGATAAACGTCACCGAGCTTTTGTACTGCACCAACGCCAAAACCGCCGATATTGCGATGAACACCACGACCAAAATTCTAATCAGCAAAACTTGTCGCGGCTCCGACATTTCTTTGGCAAAGTTGTCGCGAATCAAGTCAAGTGTCAACGTCGACGCCGAGACGATAACGAGTGATGAAAGTGTTGACATTGACGCCGATAAAACTAAAATCACGACGAGGGCGATCATTCCTTCCGATAAGCCGCTTAACATTGTCGGAACGATTGAGTCGTATCCGTTCGCCGCAATGTCGATCTGGTCGGAAAATAATCTTCCGAAGCCGCCGAGGAAATAACAGCCGCCCGCCACGACGAATGCAAACAAAGTTGAAATGACCGTGCCTTTTTGAATCGCCTGCTCATTTTTTATCGCGTAAAACTTCTGAACCATTTGCGGAAGTCCCCACGTTCCGAGCGACGTTAAAATCACGACGAACAGCAAATTAATCGGATCTGTTCCGAAAAATGACGCGAATATTCCCGGCGTGTCAGAAACTTTCGGGTCGGTGATTCGTGCCAAGCCGTCAAGCGCGTTGACGAAGCCGCCCTTAGTTTCCAGCACCGCGTAAATTACCGCCGAAATTCCGACGAGCATGACGATGCCTTGAATGAAGTCGTTAATTGCCGTCGCCATGTAGCCGCCCGCGATAACATAAATCGCCGTTAAGACCGCCATCAGCAAAATGCAAACGGAATAATCGATGCTGAACGCCATGCCGAAAAGTCGCGATAAGCCGTTGTAAAGCGAGGCGGTGTAAGGTATCATGAAGATAAAAATTATAATCGCCGCGCCGATTTTCAGTGACGGCGAGCCAAAACGTTTCTCGAAGAATTGCGGCATTGTCGCGGTATCAAGGTGCCGTGTCATAATGCGAGTTCTTCTGCCGAGAATCCACCACGCCATAAGCGAACCGATTAACGCGTTGCCGATGCCTGCCCACGTCGCCGCAATGCCGTATTTCCAACCGAATTGTCCCGCGTAGCCGACGAATACGACTGCAGAAAAATAACTCGTGCCGTAAGCAAAAGCCGTCAGCCAAGGTCCGACACTTCGTCCGCCGAGAACAAAGCCGTCAACGTCCGTGGCGTGCTTGCGACAATATAAACCGATGCCAATCAGCACCGCGAAATACAGAATGAGTAATGCAACTTTCATTAAAAAAATTCCTCCTGCTCAAGCGATCAACGATAAAATGCCGAATTGCCCTGTGATGAGAAAAATCACCGCCGCCAAAAAAATTTTCTTCAACATAAAAAACCTCCGTAAGCTACATTTGAAAGGAGCCGTCGATAAATGATTATTGACTTTCACACGCACATCTTTCCCGATAAAATTTCCGCCGCCGTCATCGACAAATTGAGCCGCACCAGTCGCACGAAATATTTCAGTGACGGAACGCTTGACGGTCTGAAAAAATCCATGTTCGCCGCGCAGATTGATCTGTCGATAATTTTGCCCGTCGCGACGAATAAAAATCAAGTTGAGAAAATCAATTCCTCTGCCGCCGCGCTCAACGAAAAATTTTCGGGCGAAGGTGTCTTTTCATTCGCAAGCATTCATCCCGACTGCGACGACTACCGCGAAGAATTGAGCCGCGTGAAAAATCACGGGCTAAAGGGTATCAAAATTCATCCCGTTTATCAAGATACAAACCTCGATGATACAAAATACATGCGAATTCTCGACCGCGCCGCCGAATTGAATTTGATCGTCGTCACACACGCCGGGCTTGACATCGGATTTCCGGGCGTGGTGCGTTGTTCTCCGCAAATGATTAAGCGCGTCGTTGAGACCGTCGGCGATTTTAAATTTGTTGCGGCGCACATGGGCGGCTGGAAAAATTGGGACGACGTTCTGAAAATTTTAAGCGGCACGAAAATTTTCATTGACACCGCGTTTTCGACCGGCAAAATTATTCCGCGCAATGATTTCGTTTGGAATGCCGACGACTTGAAACTTTTGGACGTCGCGCAATTTATGGAGTTCGTGAAAATTTTCGGAGCGGACAGAATTTTATTCGGCACGGACAGTCCGTGGACTTCGCCAAAAGTTTCGATTGAGTTCATAAAAAATTTGCCGCTTAGCGACGTTGACAAAGCTAAAATCCTTGGCTCAAATAGTCAACGCCTTATGAACCGCATGATTTAAATTCTGTCTTTGTCAAAATAAAAA
>CAJOHG010000077.1 GCA_905234395.1 uncultured Selenomonadaceae bacterium | reverse complement strand
GCAACGCAGGCAATGATTCACTCAGCGGCGGAAACAACAACGACACGTTATCTGGCGGCGACGGCAACGATAAACTTTTCGGCAACGCAGGCAATGATTCACTTAGCGGCGGAAACGGTAAGGACACGTTGAGCGGCGGCGAAGGCAACGATAAACTTTTCGGCGGCAGTGGCAACGATTCACTAAACGGCGGCAAAGGCAATGATTCGCTTTGGGGCAATGCAGGAGCTGACACGTTCATTTATGCCAAAGGCGACGGCAAAGATGTTATCTACGGTTTCGAGAACAATGACTTACTCAAAATCACAGGGACATTCAGCACGTCTTACAGCAAGTCGAAAGGCGAAGTCTACTTCAAAGTCGGCACCACGTCCAAAGCAATTACTCTAAAAAATTTCACGGCGACGACTTTCAACGTCAACGGCACTGCTTATCACATCAGCGGCACCAAATTAGTTAGCAAGTAGCAATTTAATTCCTAATTCCTCATTCCTAATTCCTAATTGTTAAAAACTCGTCAAGTGATAAATCTGCGCGGACAAAGAAATTCATTCCCTAACGTCAATCGAACGTCGGGGAATTTTTTTTGACGCTATAAACAAAAGCTATTACTTACTGCAATAAAATATATGCAAAATCGTTGCGGCAAGTGAAGGATTTAATTTACGCACGCCGAATTAACAAGGAAAATAATTTAGACGCAGAAGGAGCCGCAGCAGGTAGAAAACCACTACAACACCAAAATGCAACAAGAGAGGAGGACCAGTTATGGAAATTCTAAAGGTATCAGCCAAATCTAATCCCAATTCCGTCGCCGGCGCACTCGCGGGAGTCATTCGCGAAACCGGAAGTGCCGAGATGCAGGCGGAGCGCTGAACCAAGCGGTTAAAGCGGTTGCCATTGCACGCGGCTTCGTGGCACCGCACGGCGTAGACCTCATCTGCATTCCTGCTTTTACGGACATTGAAATTGACGGGAGTGAACGTACTGCCATAAAACTCATTGTCGAACCGCGTTAATTCCTTTGGCAACCACCCTCGTCAGCAAAAATCGCATCAAAATTTTTTGACCGTAAAGGCGGACAAACGGAGGGGATTTGATGGCCGGCGATTTGCACACCCATACGACTTTTTCGGACGGCTCCTATTCGCCCGAAGAACTCGTGGCGGCGGCGAAGAAAATCGGTCTCCACTATCTGGGCATTACCGACCACGACACGGTTGACGGTGTTCGTCACCTTTACGAAAGAGGGCTCTATCCCGGTCGGGGCGTCAATATCGTTGCCGGAGTCGAGCTGAGTGCCAATCATCCAACAAGAGACATTCACATTGTCGGTTACAAAATCGACATTTACAACGAAGCCCTTTCGGAAATGATCGACAAAATCATTGAGGCGCGCTGGGAAAGATTCAGCGAGATTATCCGAATCCTTCAAATCAAGAAGTACAATATCCGCGAGGCAGACGTTTTGAAAACTGCGGGCACAAGCAGCTCCATAGGACGCAGTCACATCGCCCGCACATTGGTAAAAATCGGCGTGTTCCAAAGCGTGCGTGAAGCGTTCGACAAAATGCTCGGCAAAGGTTGTCCTGCTTATGTTCCGCGCTATCTGCCCGAAGTCGACGAGGTCGTTGAGGTCATTCACCAGGCGGGCGGACTTGCCGTGCTGGCTCATCCCAAACTCGTCGGCGACGATGAACTTGTCGAAAGCCTTTGTCCCAAATTGGACGGGCTGGAAGTCTATTATCCTTTCCACAAGCCCGAAGACGTTCAGCACTATTTCTTCATGGCAAAGAAATACAATTTGCTGATAGCTGGCGGCAGCGACTTTCACGGCAGTGCGTCCCGATTTGTCAAAAGCCTCGGCGAATTCACCATAAGCGACGAACTTGCCGAAAAATTTTACACCGCGCCTCCGAATTAGATTGACAACGTAAACAATCGATAAAAATATCCCGTCTGTGCAGGCGGGATATTTTTTAGCTTTAGAGACAAATTTACTTCAAATGTGACCTTCAAGATAATCGACTGGCGCACCTTCGGCAATGTCGTTGTAAATTTTTTTGATGAATTTCGCGGGAACACCGCCGACAATCGTGTAAGGCTCAACATTTTTCGTGACAACAGCTCCCGCCGCGACGACAGCCCATTCGCCGACAGTGACACCTTGCAAAATCACAGAGTTGGAACCAATCCAAACATTGTCGCAAATTTTTATCGGCTTGTAGTGAAGTTTTCGACTGCGACTCGGCGCGAGATCATGCGTTGCCGTCGCGAGCACGACATTGTGACCGATTAGCACGCCGTCGCCGATTGTGATGCCGCCTTGATCTTGAAAGTGACAGCCCGCGTTGATGAAAACATTTTTGCCGAACGTGATGTTTTTGCCGAAATCTGCGGTGAACGGAGGGAACAATCGGAACGTCGGATCGACTTCACGACGCGTGAGCCGCGACATAATCTCGACAATTTCTTCGGGCGTGTGATACGCAGAATTCAATTCCATTTCAATGCGGCGGCTGTCTTGACAGAGTTCTCGGAAAAAATTCAGACGTTCGGAATTTTTATTGGCAGGGTGATTCTCGTCGGCAAAACTCGCGCGCAATTCTTCCAGTGTCATTTAATTTACCTCCTCAATCGGCGGGCTTGAAATTCCCAGCTCTTCATTGAACTTTGCAATTTCTTTCGGCTCAAATTCAACGCGCATTGACTTCCAGCGGTCGTGCAACCAAAACCATTCTTCGGGATATTTTCGGATATGCTCTTCAATCAGCGTCGCAAGTTGTTGCGTCATCAATTTCAAGTCGGCGTGTTTATCTGAAGTCTTTTCAACTCTAAGCGGCGGGAAAATTTCCAACGTGTGAGTTCCGTCCGAATTCTTGTGCATGAACGCCGGGAAGATCGGAATTTTTCTGAACCGCGACATTGACGCCGCGCCCGTCACGAAATTTGTTGCACGGTTAAAAAATTTCACGACGATGCCGTCAGTGCGCCCAACGTCTTGATCCATTATCAGCCCGATGAAATGACCATCGTCGAGCATTTTGTACATTTCGCGAACGCCGCTGCGATAAGTGATGTGCATTCCAATCAGCGTGCGAAATTCGTTGATGAATTTGTCCGCGCCTTCGGATTTTTGTTTCTTGGCGACGCCGACGAGTGGAATACCGTTTTGCGCGAAGGCTCCGCCCATAAGCTCCCAGTTGTCGCTGTGACACGTCATAATCACCGCGCCTTTTTCCGAAGAATTTTTGTAAGCTGTCAAATGTTCAAGCCCGACAACTTTAACGTGACTCGCCATATTATTTTTGAGCTTCGGGAAGGACAAAACTTCCATGAACATTGCGCCGAATTGAACGGTGCTTTCGCGGGCAATGCGATTGGCTTCTTCGGACGAGACGTTCAAACAGCGGATTATGTTTTCAATCGCGAGCCGTTTACGTTTGCCGGGCAGGAACAGCCAAATTAAACGTGCCAAGCCGCGTCCGAACGTCAAACAAAATTTCAACGGCAACATGCACACGACACCGCTCAACAGTTTCAAGAATCGGTATTCGATTAAAATCACTTCCTTCCGTATTTCGCGCCGTATAATATCACAAAAAAATCCTCGTGCAAATTTTTCGCCGTCAAGTGACAAACATTTTGCCGCATGATATACTGCAGAAAATTTTTCAGCGGAGATGAACGCAATGATAACGCCGGAACTTTTGGCAAGGATAAACGAGTTGGCGCGCAAAAAACGCACGGTCGGCTTGACGGAAGAAGAGCTTGCCGAACAAAAGGAGCTTTACAAAATTTATCTGTCATCAATTCGCGAGCAAATGACGAGTTTGCTCGACAGCATAGAATTCGTAGACGTGGAGGTTAAAAAATGAATAAGGTTGGATTTATCGGCGGCGGCGCACTTGCCGAATCAATCGTTCGCGGCATTTGCGGCAAAGTTTTTGCACCGAGCGATATTTTTATTTCGGAGATTCGTCCCGCGCGTTGCGAAGAGCTTATCAATCGTTACGGCGTCAACGTTTCGACGGAAGTGACTTTTCTCGACAAGGTGGAATTGCTGATTGTCGCCGTCAAGCCCAAGGACGCTGAACAAACTTTCTCATCACTGCAAGGCAAAATTCCCGCGACGACGCTCATAACTTACACGGTTGCCGGTTTGAAATTGGCACGTGTCGAAAAATTTTTTCCCGCAAATAAAATCGTGCGCATCATGCCGAATGTTGCAGTTTCCGTCGGTGAAAGTATGACCGCTTACACGCTGAATAAATTTGCTGCCCGCGACGGTGAGACGATTAAAAATTTTTGGTCGACGCTCGGACGTGCCGTTGAAGTCGACGAAAAACTTATGGACGCCGTGACGGGCTTGAGCGGTTCCGGCCCGGCTTATGCTTTTCTGATGATTGACGCTCTTTCTGACGGCGGAGTTGCGGCGGGCTTGTCGCGGTCAATGGCGATTGAACTTGCGGCACAAACTCTGCTCGGCGCGGCGAAAATGGTTTTGCAAGGAGAACATCCCGATGTTTTGCGCGACAAAGTCACCAGTCCTGCCGGCACGACGATTGAAGGCGTGCGCGTGATGGAACGTTGCGGCGTGCGCAGTGCATTGATTGAGGCTGTTCTCGCGGCGACTGACAAATCAAAATCGCTCTGACTGAAAGAAGTTTTTATCATGGACAACGACGAACGCAAACCTTTTGAAGAATCACTCATTCAAGCTTTCAAGGAAATTAAACTTATGGAAGCCGGATTGATGCCTAAACAAACGTGGGAAGAATTTTTAGCCGAACTTGAACAGGAATTTGCCGAGGATTTGGAAGACTAAATCGCTCTGACTGAAAGGAGTTTTTATCATGGACAACGACGAACGCAAACCTTTTGAAGAAAGACTTATACAAGCTTTAAAAGAAGTCAAGCTTATGCAGGCAGGTTTAATGCCTAAACAAACGTGGGAAGAATTTTTAGCCGAACTTGAAGAGGAGGAAAGGCAGGAGCAATTCAATGGAAATTATTCTGACGCGGCAGTTCAAGGACGATATTAAATTTTATAAGCGACGTAAAAAATATTTGAAGATTGACGCTGATATTCGTCCTGCATTTGAAGAATTGCGAGCGGGAAATTTTATCGGCGAAAAACTCGAAGGGCTTGACATTCCCGCGAATACGTCCGCTTACAAAGTTCGTCTGCCAAATTCTTCAACAAACGTCGGCAAATCCGGCGGTTTCAGACTTTTGTATTATGTGGCGATAGAGGACGAAATTTATTTCCTGACAATCTATTCCAAGAAGGACGACAATCGCATTCCGACTGACGCGCAGATAGTTGAGTTGATTAACAGTGTGTTTTAAATTCACGGAGAACGCGCCATGAAAACTTCAACCGCTCCAAAAAAAATTTTCACGCAGAAAGGTCAAGGTCTAATCGAATATGCATTGCTCTTCGGATTCGTCGCGGCAGTTGCGTTGATTGTCTTTGTCAAAGGCGGCTTCGGGCAATCTATGTCGAACACATACGACGTGGCGGGCGAAAACATTGCTGCGGCGGGCGACAGTCTGTTCGATTCAAGCGGCGAAGAAACTTCTACTGACCCTGAAACGATGACTGCCGACGATGTTGTTGCTCCGACTTATAAGACGCTCAATTGGCAAGAAATTATCAATGGCGTGCCGGGCATGTATTATACCGTTATGAAGAGCGACACCGCCGATAAAGCTCTTCTTTCCGAAATGAATTTGTTCGGGCAAGTTTCCGCGATGGTCGACGGGCATTTGGCATCCACGAAGGCTGAAGACGGCACCAAAGATTGGGAAACGATGATGAAAAATATGGAGAGTATGCAGGCGCGACAAGGCTTCACGTCCAGTTATGTTCGCGGCGAAGAATCCATTAAAATTTCGCGGCTCGGCAATTCAAACGCTGTTCAGATTCGCTACACCGACGGCAAGGAAGTTGTTTATTATCGCCTGTCGCCCGACGCCAACAACGTCATGCAGATTGAAACCAATTCCAATAAATCTTACAGTCAATTTTTCTCGCCGATTGTCAATTCCGGCGGCTGGTCATACGCCAAATAGGAGATGATTTTTCGTGTCGATGTTCAATGAAATTTTCACGGCGGAAGGACGGCTTAATCGTCTGCGCTATCTGAAGTACATGATAATTCTCGCGGTGATTGCAAGCATCTCGACGTTCGTGCTCTCGTCAATGGCGACGTTTTTCACGGGCGATCCTAATAGTGCGCCTGTTCTGCTGATAACTCTCGCGTGGGCACTTATCGCCGGTGCGGGCAACGTCATGATGATGATTCGGCGCATTCACGATTTGGGCAAGAGCGGTTGGTTCGCGCTGATTGCGTTCGTCCCGTATATTGGAATTATTTTTTCTGTCGCGCTGTTTTGCATACCCGGACAAGTCGGTTGGAATGAATACGGCGCAGACCCGCTGACCGAATAAAAATGTTTACGGAGGAAATTTCCCATGGAACCGGAAAAAATTTTTTCGATTGACGGTCGATTAAGTCGCGGTCTCTATGCAAAATATATGCTTATTTGGTTTGCGCTTATTGCACTTGCGCAAATTACGGGACCTTTCATTGCGACGTTTTTGATCGGTGATTCGCAAAACAGTTTTGGCGAAATTATATTGAACGTTTTGGCAATGATTTATTTTATCGGCGGCGGCATATTCTCCGTTCGTCGTCTGCACGATTTGAACAAGAGCGGTGTTTATATTCTTCTTTTCTTCGTTCCGCTGATATGCGTTGCTTTGTTTATATATCTGTTCTTTGCAAAGGGAACGGTCGGTTGGAATGAATACGGCGCAGACCCTTTGGCTGAATAAATTGGAGGAGATAACTTGAACAGAATTCGCACACGTTTCGCACCGAGCCCGACAGGTTACATGCACATCGGCAACTTGAGGACGGCTCTTTACGCTTATCTTTTTGCAAAGTCTCAAGGCGGAGATTTTATTTTGCGTATCGAGGACACCGACCGCGCACGTTACGTTTCCGACGCCGTGGAGTTTATCGAACGCACTCTTGCCGCCGCGAAAATCATTCCCGACGAAAGTCCTGCGATTGGCGGAAAATTCGCGCCTTACATTCAAAGCGAACGCATGGAAATTTACAAACACTACGCCGAGGAACTTGTTGCCAACGGTTACGCTTATTACGAAGAGACCGAACAGGGCAGAGCAATTCGCCAGAAAATGCCGCGCGTCGGAGAGACGACTTTCTTTGACGTTCTGCACGGCAACATCACAATCGCAAACAGTGAGCTTGAGGATCAAGTCTTGCTCAAAAGCGACGGTATGCCGACTTACAATTTCGCGAACGTCATTGACGATCACTTGATGGAAGTTTCGCACATCATTCGCGGCACGGAGTTTATCACGTCGACGCCCAAGCACGTCCTGCTTTACGAATATTTCGGTTGGGAGCTGCCAACGTTCATTCATTTGGCACCGGTCATGGGCAAAGCTGAAGACGGCACGATTTCCAAACTCAGCAAACGCCACGGCGCAACGAGTTTCGACGATTTGATTCAAGCCGGCTACTTGCCCGAAGCGATAACAAATTACGTCGCGCTTTTAGGTTGGAGCCCGAAAAATTCTTGCCAAGAAATTTTTTCGATGGACGAGCTGATTGCCGCATTCACGCTTGACGGATTGAGCAAATCGCCCGCCGTGTTCGATTATGCCAAACTCGATTGGATGAGCGGTGAATATTTCAAGGCGATGAGCGACGAAAACTTTGCCGACGCCGCGCAGAAATATCTTGCCGACTTCGACGCCGACAGAAAAATTTTCCTTGCAAGCTTGCTGAAAACTCGTGTCGCAAAACTTTCCGACATTCCGCCGATGACAGCCTTTCTAAAAAATTTGCCGCCGTTCGACGCAGAACTTTTCACGAACAAACGCAACAAGGTCACGCCGCAAAAGTCCGTTGAAATTCTCGCGCCCGCGATAAAAATTCTTGAGACCGTCGACGATTGGACGCTTGACACGCTCAACAAAAAAATCGCCGCGTTCGTGGAAGAGACGGGCTTAAAAATCGGAACGGTGATGTGGCCTTTGAGAATCGCGCTTTCAATGCAAAAAGTCACTCCGGGCGGCGTCACGGAAATTTTGTATCTGCTCGGCAAAAACGAATCGCTTATCAGATTGAACGACGCGTTGAGCAAATTGAATTGAGGTGTTGTCATGAAAAAATTTCTCGTGCTGTTGATGATGATTTTCGCCGTGAGCGGTTGCGGCGGCTCTGTGCAAGATAAAACGTCTTCCGAACCCGAAAAAGTTCAAACCGTCGAGAAAACGCCCGTCGCCACGAATTCCGATAAAAAAATTCTCGTCGTCTATTTCTCGCGCACCGGCGAAGAGTACAGCGTCGGCAACATCACGAAGGGCAACACGGCGATTGTCGCGGACGTTATCGCTCAAAAACTCGGCGCGGACACTTTCGAGATTAAACCTGCGACGCCTTATCCCGACAACTATCAAGAGTGCACGGAACTTGCCAAACGCGAACTTGAATCGAACGTGCGCCCGGCTCTTGCGAAAAATATTGACAGTCTCGCGCAATACGACACGATTTTTTTAGGCTATCCGATCTGGTGGTCGTCAGTCCCGCGCGTCGTGATGACTTTCCTTGAGAGCAACGACTTCAGCGGCAAAAAAATCATTCCGTTTTGCACGCACGGCGGCAGCGGACTTGCCGGCACTGCTCGCGAAATTTCTGACGCTTGCCCGAAAGCTCAAGTGCTCGACGGTTTTGAAATTCGCGGCTCAATCGCTCAAAGTGATCCCGCGCAGGTTGAATCAATCGTTGACGACAACTTGAAACGACTCGGCTTGCAATAAACTAGAGAGTGTTCACACTAAAGAATCAACAATCAAAACAAAAAGGATAAAACCGGCAAAAAGAACGTCTAACTTGTCGTAACGAGTGAAAATGCGT
>CAJOHG010000076.1 GCA_905234395.1 uncultured Selenomonadaceae bacterium | reverse complement strand
TGACTTCGATAGCATCGTAATTATCATAGCGCGGATACTCTTCGGGCGAATATTTTTTATAGAGCGGAATATCTTCGCGGAATTTGGAAATGTCAAAGTTCGTGAACCAGCGGACGCCTTTAATGCGCAAATATTGAATGCCGTCCTCGTCGACGCGACAACCTGCGGCATTTAGCGGATAATCATCGGGCACGCGAAATTCACGGTCGCCGCTGTGAATGCTTTCTCCGAGCAAAACATGATGAGCGGGAAAATTTCTTTGTAGGTTATGGCGTTCACGTTACCGATTATGATAAATTTTTTATCGTGTTCAATCATCATGGCGACAAACTCACGGAAGACACTGAACGGCGGATTCGTGACGACAATATCAGCCTGCTTGAGCAGTTCAAGACATTCTTTTGAGCGAAAATCTCCTGCGCAATAATTCATGTCGCCGATAAGCGGTTGCGTTTTATCGTAAATTGATTCGCGACCGTCGCCGGTCCAATCGCGCAATTCGGTTACTTCCGTCATGTACGCGGTCTTGCCGTCGGGAAAAAGGTTTATCTCAAGCCCGGCAATCGGCGAGTCTGCGTAGCTCGTCGTGATGAGTTTTTTGAGTTCAAGGTCGTTGAATTTCGCCGCGAAGTACTTAAAAAAATTGCTCTCAAACGGATCGTCGCAATTACAGAAAATCGTTTTGCCGATGAAAAATTCTCGATACCATCTAAGCTCGTTCTCGATGTCCTCAAGTTGCGTGTAAAATTTATCTTTCTTAGCACGCGCCGCAGAGTTAAGATTTTTATTACCCGTCATGAAATCATCTCCTCGCGAATATTTTAGCAGACCGTCAAACATTATCGCAATAAAAAATTCCCCGACGTGTTGTCGAGGATTTTTTTATGCCTGTAAAAACCTTCTGACTAAAATTTCTGCGACAATGGCGTCGACGGGTTCGGGCGGCACTTGCATTGATGTCGGCAACAATTTTCGCCAGCCGCGCGGTGGATTTTTTATCCAATACAATCGTCGCGCCTCTTCAGTTGTATGTTTCTCGTCGACAAGTTGAAACGTCAATCCCGCCGCCGAAATTTTTTGAGCCGCCGATTTGTGAGTGGTGCCGTCGCCCAAAATCACCGATTGAATTTGCATTGACGCCGCCAAATTTTTTATCACGTTGTCAAGTTCTTCGGTCGGGACGACGCGTTGAAATTTTATTTCGCCCGCCGAATTTAAAACTGCCACGCCGCATTTGTCGCGACCGGGATCAATTCCCATAAACATTTTAATTACCTCGCCGCTCGACTTTGATGTTCAAACGCAGTGGTCCTTGCGAATCGGTTTCTTCGCGAGCAGTGGCAGTCAACTGAACTTTGCCGCGCGTGTCAATCAGTGAATCGAGAACTTCATAAAGTTGCGTGCCTTCCATGCGCCCGACGCTGCCGGTTAAAGGGTCAGTCAGAATGCCGCGTTCGACAGCAATAGAATTAATCTCCGTCAAAAAATCCTGCAGAATCAATTCGGGTGCGCTGTCTTGGTCAAGTTCATAAGTCTTTGAAAGAATCTTCTCGCCCTTGCGGAAAATCAATTCGTTGGGATAAGTTTCAAGTTTTGCGCGAACAGGTTCACCGCGAACAAGATTGCCTGCCGCCGAAATTCTCAAGACGGTATCGCGTTTACTCGCCGCGATTTGCTCAACTATGTCGTGGAATTCGGGCTGATAGAGCCAAACGGAATTGTCGTTGTCGCCGCCAAAACGTTCAATCAAACTTTGCGTGGCACGTTCGGCAAGCGCGTTGATGTCGGCGGAAATTTCCTCTGCAGTGCGTCCGCTTTTAATGATACCGCTCGCCAAAATTTCGCCGGCACGCAAAGTTATATCGCCTTCGCGAATGGCAATGATTCCGTCGCGCAGTCGTCTATTGCGTTCCTCAAGTTCGGCGTTGTCGCCGGAAAGTTTCTCGTTGTCGGAGGCAAGCTTTTCGTTGTCGGAAGTGAGTTTCTCGTTGTCGGCAGTCAATGTGATGTTGAAGTCGCCCAATTTTTTATTGTCGGCTTCCAATTCGGCGTTCGTGCTCGAAAGATTTTCGTTTTGCTCGGTGAGTTCGGCATTGGTTGATTCAAGACGTTCATTGCCTTCTTTAAGGCGATCAGACTCCGCGCGTAATTCTTCCTGCTCGGTTTTCAATGCGGCGATTTCCGTTTTGGATTCGCGTAAATTTTCGTTTGCGCGCTCGAATTCGGTTTGAGCCTTGAGCAAATTTTCCGTTGCCTCGTCCAATTCGGCAAGCGTGGCGTCCATCGTTTGACGCAATTCATCCATTCCGAAAAGTGCCGTGCGAACGTTTTGCGATATGAGTGCCATAAATCCGATTGACAGCGCAGTTATCAAGCCGCCTGTCACTACGGTCACAATCATTGACGTATGACGCGGTCGCAGTCCGAAGATTGACAGACGTTTTTTGCCGACTTTGGTGCCGAGTTTGTCGCCGATGAATGCGATTGCTCCGCCGGTCAAAATCATGACCACAATCAAATAAATTCCTTCCAATGAATCACCTCCTGCAGTTGAATTAATCTCCGGCTCCTGTGACAGGTCGAGTGACGCTGAAAACGTGTTCGACGCGGCGCAACTTGTTCATCAACGTTTCAACCTGCGCGGCGTTGCTGACTTCCACGCCCAAATTAACCGTTGACGTTTTGTTTGACTTGTTCGGCACGGCGTGAATGGAATGCAGATTGAATTTCATTTCGGCGGGCACGGCTATCAATTCGGCAAGAACGCCTGCTTGATCGGCGCAGACAATCTCAATTCCGACGGTGTAAAGCTGATCGTTATCGGTCGCCCAACTAACCTCAATCATGCGCTCAATTTCGGATCTGCCGTTAAGAATGTTGGGACAATCGGCGCGGTGAACAGAAACGCCTCGTCCGCGAGTGATGTAGCCGGCAATGTCGTCGCCGGGTATCGGGTTGCAACATTTGGCAAGTCGCACGAAAAAGCCTCTCTCTCCTTCGACAAGAACGCCGTGTTCAGTCTTCTTGGGATTGCCGCGTTCGGGCTTCTGTTTAATTTCGGCAAGCAGTGCAGAAACTTCGGGCGGAGCATTTTCGGCGCGGTGTTTATTGTAAATTTCGATGAGCTTTGTTATCACGGAATGCACCGACGTGCCGCCGTAACCGACTCCCGCCAATAAATCTTCCTCGTCGGGAATGCCCATGCGTTTTGCGACTTCATGCAACCGATTTTCTTTGAGCAAGTCTTTCGGCGTGTAACCGTGCTTTTTAAGTTCGGCGTCAATCATTTCGCGCCCGTGAGTGATGTTTTCTTCGCGATTCTCTCTTTTGAACCAGGAACGAATTTTCGCACGCGTGTCACTCGACGCAACGATATTCAACCAATCGCGGCTTGGACCGTTGTTTGATTGATTCGTCATGACCTCGACAAAATCGCCGTTCTGAAGTTTGTATTCAAGCGGAACGATTCGCCCGTTGACCTTCGCGCCGACGCAATGATGACCAACCTCCGTGTGAATGCGATAAGCAAAATCAATCGGGTTGGAACCTTGCGGCAGGACAACCAAATCTCTGCCGGGCGTGAAGACAAAAACCTCGTCGCTGAAAAAATCCAACTTCAACGCCTCAAGATATTCTTTCGGGTCTTTGATTTCCTTCTGCAACTTCGCCATTTGCCGGAACAAAGAAATTTGCTGGTCGCGTTCACTGTTGGCAGGTTTTGATGAGCCGCTCTCTTTGTATTTCCAATGAGCCGCGATACCGTATTCGGAAATTTTGTGCATGGCGAACGTACGAATCTGAATTTCAAGCGGATAGCCCAACGCCATAACCGTCGTATGCAAGGAGCGATAACCGTTGCTCTTGGGCGTGGCAATGTAGTCTTTGAATCTGCCGGGAATTGGTCGCCATTTCGAGTGAATGATTCCGAGAACGTGATAACAATCTTTCACGTCGTCGACGAGAATTCTCACGGCTGACAAATCGTAAATCGCGCCGATTCCTTTGTTGTCGCGCGTCATTTTCTTGTAAATGCTGTAGAAATGTTTTGCTCGCCCGCTGATTGACGCGTGAAGCTCCAGCTCGTCAAATTCCTCCTCAATCAAACGGACTGCCTCGCTGATGTAAATCTGCCGCTCGCGACGTTTCTGCTTGACGTGCTCAACCAACTCGTAATAAGCGTCGGGATCAATGTAGCGGAAACTTAAATCTTCAAGCTCCCATTTAATGTTCGATATGCCGAGACGATTTGCCAACGGCGCGTAAAGTTCCAATGTTTCTTTGGCAATGCGTTTGCGTTTGTCTTCGCGCATGAATTTTAATGTGCGCATGTTGTGAAGTCGGTCGGCAAGTTTTATCAAGATGACGCGCAGATCTTTTGCCGTGGCGATGATTAATTTGCGATACGCCTCGATTTGTTGTTGCTCCTTAGTTTGAAAATGAATTTGTCCGATTTTCGTCACGCCGTCAACCAAAAGTTCAATCTCGTCTCCGAATTGTTCTTTAATGTCGTCGTTACTTAATTTCGTGTCTTCGACCACGTCGTGAAGAAGTGCGGCGGCGATTGCTCTTTCGTCAAGCTGAAGTTCCGCCAAAATCGCGGCGACGTTGAGCGGATGATTGATGTACGGTTCGCCCGAAGCACGCGTCTGCCCTTCATGAGCTTTACTCGCCACTTCATACGCTTTATCAATCAGCTTGAGGTCGTTGTCGGGCATATAAGCTTTGACCATTTCCTTAAGCGAATCTATCGTTACGGGCGGCTTATCTTTGTCGTTCATGTTATTAGGGAACGTCGCTTTACAACCGCGTCAAGCGAAATGATTTTTCCGCTCGTCGGCGGAGTGAATTCGACTTCCCGCTCCCTCCTTCCCAATCGATATGTTCTTGAATTCATCAGTTCCAATTTATTTTGCGGGCGCGGCATGTCAAAAGTTTTTTTGTCGCGGTTGAAGACGATTAAGCCCAGCTCCTCGAAAATTTTTATCGCGCTGTCGAATTTGTATATCGAAAAATTTTTGCCGGTTGCGTTGTTGAAAGCCTTGAGCAATTCGCAAAGATCAAATCGTTCCGTGTAAACTCTTGCGCGGCGAAGAAAGTTATAGACTTCGACAAGCTGATCGCGTTCGGGAAATTCGTCGGCGATTTCAACCGGCTCCAAACTCGACACGGTGCATTGAATGCGAACGTTGCCTTGCCACTCGTCAAGCGACGGTTCATAAGCAACATCAACGGGCTCATTTTCGACAAGCGGCGCGAGATTTCCGCAACTCCATGCAACTGCGCGAATGTTAGGCATATCGGACGACGCGGCGGGTATCACGAAACTCAAATGATTGCCGTCCTTGCCGATTGCACGTGCCAAAGTTCCGCGAACATTTCTGCACGCGAGAATCGGTCGAGGATTGCCGATGCCATACGGTTCAAATTTGTCGAACTCGTGCGCAATGTCAATGTTAATCTGCGCGGGATGAATCAGCGCGTCAATGTTGAGAATCGGTTGAAAATCTTCGTCGCGCAAATTTTTCCGAACGTATTCATCAAATCGGCGAACGAGTTCGGGAATTTTTTTCGTGGCAATGTTGAGACCTGCCGCCTGCGAATGTCCGCCGTATTGATCGAACAAGTCAGCCATTGCGTCGAGAGCGTTCTTCATGTGCAAAGCCGGAATGCTTCTGCACGAGCCGCGAGAAATTATTCCGTCCTGCGTCGTCAAAATAATCGTCGGCAAATTGTAACGTTCAACGAGTTTCGACGCGGTCAAGCCGATAACGCCTTCCTGCCAGCCTTCGCCGGAAATAACCAACGTGCTCAAATCGCCGCCGAGTTCTTCGCGCAAGGTGCGAACTTTTTCTTCAGCCTCAAGCAACATTTTCGCTTCAATGTCTTTGCGGTCTTGATTCATTTTGTTCAGCACGCGAGCCATCTCGTTAGCCTCATCGTCATTTTCATTCAACAACAGCGCGAGTCCGTCACTTGCAGATTTCAAACGTCCGACGGAATTCAAACGCGGCGCAATTTGAAATGCGACGTGACCCGGAGAAATTCTTTTGTCGCCGGAAACAGAGACGTTAACAAGCGCGCGAAGACCTGTGCACGGTGTCGAACGCATGGCACGAAGACCTACGCGAACGATTTTGCGATTTTCGCCGAGAATCGGAACTAAATCCGCGACTGTCGCCAAAGCCGCAAGCTCAATGTCTGTCGTGTAGCTCTGAACGTCGACGCCGCGCAGATAATTCATCAACGCCTGACTAAGTTTGAATGCGACGCCGGCTCCGCAAAGATTTTTATCGGGATATGGACAGCCTCGTTGATTTGGATTGACGACTGCAACAGCCGACTTGATGTCTTCAAGCGCGGGCAAATGGTGATCGGTGATGATAACGTCGAGTTTGTCTTTGACGGCGGCAATTTCGCGTTCGTTGGTTATGCCGCAGTCGACGCTGACAAGGAGCGTTGCGCCTTCCGACAAAATTTTTTTCAACGCGGGAATGTTCATGCCGTAGCCGTCACTTCTGGCGGGAATGTAACTTTCGACTTGTGCGCCGAGTTTTCGCAACGTGCGAATCAAAATTGCCGACGCGCTCATTCCGTCAACATCATAATCGCCGTAAACGCAAATCTTTTCGTGTTCGTCAATGGCTCGTGAAATTCTGTCGACAGCCTCGCGCATACCTTTCATGATGAACGGATCGTTAAACGGTGCGGCTTCCGGCTCCATGAAATTTTTCGCCGATTGAGCGTCGTGTATTCCGCGATGATACAAAATTTTTGCCGTGAGTTCGCTGACGTTCAAAGCCGCCGCGATTGCTTGAACTGTTGACGTGTCCGAGTCTTTAACGATCCAATTTTTTCTCATAGAATTTCTCCTAACTTTGTTTGACATTTGCCGCTTGATTGTACAATTCTTTAATGAAACTGTCTACAAAAAAATCTGGCTGTTAGCTGTGAGCTTTAAGCTTTAAGCTGTGAGCTTTAAGCTTTAAGCTGTGAGCTTTAAGCTTTAAGGAAAAAAACTCAAAGCTCAAAGCTCTAAGCTCAAAGCTCTAAGCTCCGCTGAACATTTCGGTTAAGCGAGTGACTAAAATTTTTCAGCCGCCGTCATTGCGTGCAACTTTACTTTGAATTAACTTTGTGTATAATATCGAAGAAATTATCAAAAGGAGCGCGGTGCCCTTCATGGATACTGCAGACAATACAAAATTGAAACCATATCTCTCGCCGCTGAACGTCTGGGCATTGTCCTTCGGTTGCGCAGTAGGTTGGGGCGCATTCGTCATGCCCGGTACGACCTTCTTGCCGATTGCAGGCCCGGTCGGAACAGCGATTGGCATGTTTATCGGCGGCATCATCATGCTGATTATCGGCTACAACTATCATTTCATGATGAACAAATATCCCGACGCCGGCGGCACTTATTCTTACGCGAAGAAAGCATTGGGCTACGACCACGGCTTCTTGAGCTCGTGGTTTTTGATTCTCGTTTACATAGCCATCACTTGGGCGAACGCGACTGCCTTGCCGATTATCTTCCGCAGATTTTTGGGCGACGCGTTTCAATTCGGCTTCCACTATCAAGTTGCGGGCTTCGACGTTTATTTTGGCGAGGTTCTGTTGAGTTTAGGTGCACTGTGGATTTTCGGCGCAGTGTGCATGCGTGGCGGAAAATTGGCGGCGTGGGTTCAAACTGTCGCGGCGATAATTTTATTCGGCGGCGTGCTGATTTGTATGACCGTCATTTTCACGAGCGGCGCAAGTCTCTCCGATTTAACTCCGGCTTATCATTCCGACAACGCAAATTCATTCGCGGCGGTCTTCGGAATTGTCGTGCTGGCTCCGTGGGCATTCGTCGGCTTTGAATCAATCTCGCAGTCGGCTGAAGGTTTCACATTCTCCGTGAAAAAAACGTTCGCGATTTTGTTGTGCGCGGTCGTCGCGTCGGCAGTCGTCTACACATTTTTGGCACTCATTGCGATTTCAACGTTGCCGCCGGATTGCGCGGATTGGACTGATTACGTTGACAACCTCGACACCTACAAAGGGCTTGCCAATTTGCCGACAGCTTACGCGGTGAATTTTTTCATGGGCAATACGGGACTGATTCTCTTGGCGGTAACAATCATGGGCGGAGTCATCACGGGACTTGTCGGAAATTATATCGCCGCGAGCCGTTTGATTTACGCTTTGACACGTGACGACTTACTTCCCGCGTGGTTCGGCAAGCTCAATAAAAATCGCACGCCTCGAAACGCCGTATTGTTCATCATGCTGCTAAGTCTGCCGATACCTTTTCTCGGACGCACGGCTATCGCGTGGATTATCGACGTGAACACAATCGGCGCGACAATCGATTACATGTACACTTCAATCGTTACGATAATCACTGCGCGGCAAATGGGCAAAAATTTTCCGCGAATCACGGGCGCGATCGGCTTTATCGTCTCGGCAATTTTCTTCCTGTATTTCATGGTGCCCAACGTTTGGACTGTCAGCGCGATGTCGACGGAAAGTTATTTGATTCTGATTCTGTGGAGCATACTCGGCTTCGTCTTCTTCCGCTATATTTTTCAGCGCGACAACGAACGGCGTTTCGGTCAATCGACAATCTCTTGGATAGCTCTGCTGTTTCTGATTTTCTTCACGTCAATGCTCTGGGTGCGCGAGGCAACAAATGATTCCGCAAAAATCGTCTTGAACAACTTGAGCGAATACTACATCGAAGAATTCAGAGAACACGGCATTCCGCCGACCGAAATTGAAAAGGCTGATTCGGAATTT
>CAJOHG010000075.1:4495-13116 GCA_905234395.1 uncultured Selenomonadaceae bacterium | reverse complement strand
AGTTTTTCGACGACCAGATCAATCGAAGTGTACATGTCGCCCGTCGATTCTTGTCCGCGAAGAATGAGTCCGCCGCGTCCGACTTCCGCCGTGACCTCGACAATTTGACGTTCTTTCTCCACTGAAAGCAGTACAGAAATTTCGTCCATGTTGTCAAAGTATTTCGTGATTTTGCCGACGCGCTTTTCCACGTATTCGCGCAACGGCTGACTGATTTCGATATTCTTGCCTCTGATGTTGAATGTTGCCATGACTCAAACAGCTCCTTCCGCTCTTGCCGAATGTGTTTGCTTGATTATTCGGCGCGGCGGGTAATAAATCCTTTAAGTCAAAAAATTTTATGGCGTGTTGATAATTGCTTTTTATTTTTTTGTTCTACTTTCTTTGACCGAGCAAAGAAAGTAGCAAAGAAACTCGCCGCTGCGCGCGGAGCGATACATAGTCCTAAACGTTTTCAGCCGGTTACTTTGATTCAGTTCGTCAGCACGTCTAACGTTTGGTTGTCATTGCCGCAACGTTAAGACTTCCCGAAATGTTAAGTGCCGACGGCTTCGCGTCACGCTCAGCATGTCGGCTTCCGCGCGTCCTTGCGCGGTCTTAAAATCAATTCAAAGTCTCAATCGTGCGTGGTGCACCGTTCATTTCGGCAACGAGTGCGTCGCGGATTTGAACTTCGCGCTCATCGACGACTTGCATTGCAAAGCCCGCGTGAATCAAAACGTAATCGCCGACTTTGGCTTCGGGCAGGAGCATCAAGCTTGCCGAACGTTTCACGCCCGAACGCTCAACAGTTGCCAAATCGCCGTCTATCTGCAAAACCTTCGCGGGGAAAGCCAAACACATTCCTATCACCTCGTGTAAATTGTTCGCCGCTGATTTTACAATTTCGCCGCGCTCAAGGCAACGTGAAAATTTTGACGCGCCGCGATTGACGAGTTATAACCGCTGTTGTAGAATTGCTTGCGAAAAATTTTTGAAAAGGAGGCGTTTGGTTGATGCCGATATATTTTTGGGCGTTTGCAATCGCGTTGATTGTCACCCTGCTCGCAACGCCGGCGGTGATTTTGTTGGCGCGAAAAACCGGAGCCATGGACGCACCGAACGCCCGAAAAGTTCACAAAAAACCAATTCCGCGAATCGGCGGACTTGCGATATACACAGGCTTCATTGCGGCGATAATCTTTGTCGCGTTCAAATTCGGTCTCGACGGCGAACAACTCAATGAAACTATCGGGCTGGCAGTTTCGGGCAGTCTAATCGTTGCGCTCGGTCTCCTTGACGATTATAAAAATCTTCCCGCCAAACTCAAACTTCTCGGACAAATCGGCGCGGCGGCAGTCTTAGTGCTGGTCTTCGATGTGCGAATCGACTTCGTGACGGATCCTTTCGGCGATTATTTCTACTTTGACAATCTGCCGATACCTCACCTCGCGATATTTGTTACAATGTTCTGGCTCGTCGGCTTAACAAACACGGTCAACCTAATCGACGGGCTTGACGGTCTGGCGGCAGGCGTCGCATCAATCGCATCGTTTACAATCATGTTAATCGCGCTCGAACAAAATTTTATCTTGGTCGCGGTTTTGACGGCGGCATTGGCCGGCGCGGCAGTCGGCTTTTTAAAATACAACTTCAATCCCGCAGAAATTTTTATGGGCGACACCGGCTCAATGTTTCTCGGCTTCATGTTGGCAGGAATTTCCGTGACGGGCGCAGTCAAATCGGTTGCAACAATCGCGCTGGTCGTTCCAATCTTCGCGCTCGGCTTGCCAATTCTCGACACGACTTTTGCAATCGTCAGACGAGTTCGCGGCGGCGTCCCAATCTTCAAGCCCGACAAAGGTCACCTGCACCACAGATTATTGAGCGTCGGCTTCACGCAACGGCAGGCAGTCCTTTTGATGTACGTGATAAGCGCGTTGTTCGGCTTGAGCGCGATAGCTTTGACGGAGGTCAGTTGCCAAATTGCCGTGCTGATTTTGTTGGTCGTCGTAGCCGCGATTGTTTACGGCGTGAAAAAGCTGGGCATTGCGCGTCCGGCAAATTAGGTGATAGTTATGAAAAAATTACGAGTGATGTCCGTATTCGGCACGCGTCCCGAAGCAATCAAAATGGCTCCCGTGGTGCTCGAACTTTGCAAATTTCCCGACGCGATTGAATCAATCGTCGCGGTCACGGCTCAACATCGCGAAATGCTCGATCAAGTGATGAATTTGTTTAACATTCGCCCGGACTTCGACTTGAACATCATGAGCGAGGAGCAAACTCTTTTCGACATAACAAGCCGCGCGTTGTTGGGACTCGACAAAGTTTTGACCGCCGTCAAGCCCGACGTGGTGCTTGTTCACGGAGACACAACGACAACTTTTGCGGGAGCACTGGCGGCTTACTATCACCAAATCGAAGTCGGACACGTCGAGGCGGGACTTCGCACGCTGAATAAATTTTCGCCCTATCCCGAAGAAATGAATCGACGTTTGACGGGCGCACTTGCCGATTTTAATTTTGCTCCGACTGCAACCGCCAAACAAAATCTTTTGCGCGAAAACGTTCCCGCCGAAAAAATTTTCGTCACCGGCAACACGGTCATTGACGCGCTTTATCAGACTGTCCGCGCAGATTTTAATTTCCCCGATAATTTGTCGCACGTCGACTTCGGCAAACGAATCATTCTCGTCACTACACACCGCCGCGAAAATTTGGGCGAACCGCTCCGACAAGTCTACAAGGCTCTGAAAAATTTGGTTGAAGATTTTCCCGACGTTGAAATAATTTTTCCCGTCCACAAGAATCCAAAAGTCCGCGAAGTCGTCAACGCTGAACTCGGCGGGCTTGAAAGAGTTTGTTTGACTGATCCGCTTGACTATGAGCCGTTCGCCAATTTGATGAATCGCGCGACGTTGATAATGACTGATTCGGGCGGCTTGCAAGAGGAAGCTCCCGCGCTCGGCAAACCGGTTTTGGTTTTGCGCGACACGACCGAACGTCCCGAAGCTGTCGACGCGGGCACTGTCAAACTTGTCGGCACGAATCAAGATAAAGTTTACAGTGCGGCAAAAATTTTGCTCACGGACGCGGCTGAATATCGCAAAATGTCTGAAGCTCGCAGTCCCTATGGCGACGGTCATGCGGCTGAAAGAATCGTCAAGGCTCTGTTGTGGCGACATAAACTTTCTGCGACGCGTCCCGAAGAATTTCTCGGTTGATAAGAAATCAAAAACACCTTCACGATTGACAAGCGAAGGTGTTAAATTTTTTTGTGCTGATTGTCACTGCACTTTGAATGCCGTTGAAGGTTGCTTACAGCGCGGACAAATTTCAGGCGGAGCGTCGCCAAAATGTTCATAGCCGCAAACGGAGCAAATCCATTTCTTGCCGACAGCTTTTGACGTGTCGAATTGAGTTTCAGCGGCGGTAGTCTCTTCAACGTCGGGCAGTTCCATAATTTTTTCTGCGGCGAGATTTTCATAACCAAGCGGCGTGTGCGTCGAAAGATAAACCGTGCGATTCGCCTTGATGAAGTCGCGAACTCTCTTTAACGTGTCGCGGGCGGCATTCAAATCTTCAAACACCACGGACAATTTGTTTTCAATCAACGCCTCGTCGGTATAGGTCACGTCGCCGTGAATCATGAAAAATTTTTCGCCGTCCTCGACAATGACGATTGAATTGCCCTTCGTGTGACCGGGAGCGAAGATGTAATAAACACCGTCGGCAATTTTTTGGCACGCGGGAAAATTTTTATAAGCTCCGTCGGTGAAGTCGACACGCACGACGTTATCGCCCGTCAAATTCATGTCGTCGGCTTCAATGCGCGAGATGAAAATTTTTGCATTCGGGAAAGCTCGCAATTCGCCGGTATGATCGGGATGTTTGTGCGTCACGAGAATCTTTGAAACTTTTTCGGGCGCGTAACCCAAATTTTTCAGCGCGTCGACGTAATCGACAATCTTGTCGCCGAAAGTTATCACGGACTTTTCCGTCACGGGAAAATCCATTTCGGCGGGCGTGCCGGTGTCGACAAGAATAATTTCGTCGCCGGTGTCGATAACGTAATTTTGCAAGCTCGAACGAAGTTTTTCATCGGCAATGGAACCTTCGGGCAGTCCGCCGCCGCACGCGAACGATTTCATCATAAAGCCGCCGTCATAAAATCTGACCGCTTGAATCTTGAGCTTAGACTTTTCCTTGAAGGCAGTTGACGGTTGACCGCAGACGGGACAAGTTGCGGGCGGAGCGTCGCCAATGTGTTCGTAGCCGCAAATTGAACAGACAAAAGTTTTCTGCGCGGGAGCCGTCGAATTTTTTGGCGCATATTTTTTCAACAGCTCGTCGAGAATCACGCCGTGATGACCTTCCTGTTTGGCGAAAATTTCCATTTCGTCAGCCGCTTGAGTGAATCCCGCCGCACGAACTTTATCAGCCAAAGCTTTGACGGTCGCCTCGCCTTTGACTTCAGTAGCTTTGACGCCCGCGACGAGTTGCCAAAAATCTTTCGGGTATTTGCCGTTTAGTACAGCGTAAAAGCCGGCGTGAACTGCCTCTTGATTTGCCGCCTCGATGAAAGTTTTCGCCGCGTCGTCAAGTCCCTGTTCCTTAGCCAAACGTGCAAGCGCGTAGTACATCATCACGCCGTTAGCCTCGCCTTGAGCCATTGCCGCCATTATCGGTTCAAGCTCCGTGCCTTTCGTCAAGCCGTGCAAACTCTCTTTCAACATGTGAATCACTCCCAAAATATAATACGCCTAAAAAATAACTCGCCGCGAAATTTTTTGCAACGGGTCAGAGAAATTTTTAATCGTTCGGATCGTCGACGTAATCAACTTCGGAATAGCCCGCATGCAAAGTAATTTGATGTTTCAAGCCCGCCGGTATGAAATACGTTTCGCCTGCACGATAAACTTTGCTCTCGCCGTCGGCAGTGAACGTGCACGAGCCGCTTACTACAATCGTCCACTGCGCGGCGTGCGAATGTTCGGGAAAGTCGACTTCCTTATCTGCGCTGACGAAATAAATCGTGCCCGTTGACGTGTGGTCGACGTGAATTTCCAAGCCGTCAATGCCGTAATCGCGACTCGGAATTTTTTTGATGATGTCTGCAAACATTTTTTAGCCCTCAATAAATTTTTTGTATGTGTCGAGTGTGTTGTCAGCCGCAACAGTCAAAAAGCCGGTGTCGGCTCCCAATGCAAGGAAACTCGCGCCCAAATCAGCAAAACGTTTAGCCTGTTCAGTCGTCAAAGCGATTGTGCCGACGGGCTTGCCCAATGCGTGAATCCGTTTAATCATGTCGTCCATCGCCGCTTCAACTTCCGGGTGGAAAATGTTGACGCCGTGTCCCATGTCGACAGCCAAATCAATCGGTCCGAGGAAAATCGCTCCGACGCCGGGCGTTTTGGTAATGGCTTCCAAATTCTCCCAACCGCGAACGCTCTCAATCTGCGGCAAAATGCAAATCTCGTCGACGTTGCGCTCCAGATAATCAGCGTGGCGACCGAAACGACCTGCACGAACAGCTGTTGCTCCGAATCCGCGATTGCCGCGCGGCGGATAACTCGCCCAATACATGATAGCTTCAGTTTCTTCGCCGGTCTCGACTTTCGGAATGATTATGTTTTGAATGCCGCCGTCAAGGAGCTGTTTGATGATTCCCGTGCCGGCTTGTGGAATTCTGACGACGGGCGTCATATCGTAAGCGGCAATGGCGCGCGCAATGTTAAGAATCGTCATGACCGTGTGACCGCCGTGTTCTCCGTCGACGAAAAGCCAATCGTAATTGCTCGTTGCCAAAATCTCCGCGACTTCCGCCGAAGTCGTCTCTTGTCCGACGCCGTATTGAAGAATTCCCGCCTCGATGCCGTGTTTGAATTTGTTGTGCAGATAATCTTTGACCATTGGCATAATCAATCGCCTCCGAAAAATTTTTCATGAGTTTATAACGGATAAGGTGCACGCTCAATTATCAAAGCGACGAATTTGTAAAGCGGCTTTATGAAACGTCAGATTTGTAAAAGCAGCGGCTTGAGCGGCGCGGGCATTGCCGAGATAAAAAATTTTGCCATCTCTCGCGGCGAACATTCACAGCCGGTCAACGCCCAATCGTTCACGAGTTCCGATACTCCGCGCATGAAAAATTTTATGCAGAAAAGAATTTCGGGCGACAAGTCGTTTATACCGTGTCGAATTTTTATCCAATCGGCAATCAGATTAATCGCGTGATCGTTCGTGACGTAGCGGAAAGAATTTTGCCCGACGGCGTTTTTCAAAAGATTGACGTAAAAATTTTCGTCCTCGCGAACAACTTCCATCCACTTGCAGATAACGTCCTCGAACGAATCACCGCGCCCGAAATTTTTCAACGACGCCTCAACTTCCTGATTGTAAATCCACGCCATCAGCTCGAACTTGTCGCAGAAGTGATTGTAAAATGTCGGCGGCGTAAGCCCGCAATTTTTCGTCAGCTCCTTGATCGTGATTTTGTCGACGGGCTTTGTTTGTGCCAAATCCTTGAGCGATTCGGCGAGCAATTCTTTTGTCGTCTGCTGAAAAATCATTTAAACTCCTCCGTTTGAAAAAAACTTTCTTTCAACATGTGAATCACTCTCGAAATATATTGCGCCCAAAAAATAATCCATCGCGAAATTTTTTTCAACGCCACGGAAAATTTTCGTCGGAACAATTCCGAATAAAATTTTTGCGGCGGCAGGATTTTTTTTTTTGGCATTGAACAGGAACTTAACGATTCGGCACGACCGAAAATCTTTTGGTACATGTAAGTTTCACCGCAAGGAGGAGGCTTCCGGTTTTGGAAAAATCTACAGTAATAGGACTCGTCGGCGGAATAATTTCCGTCTTCGTAGGTATGATTCTCAAAGGCGCGCCGCTCACGGCATTGAACAACCCCGCCGCGTTTCTCATCATCATTGGCGGAACAATCGCTTGCATATTCAATGCCTTCACAATGGAGCAAATCTCGAAGGTGCCCACGCTGTTCAAACTTTTGATTCAGGGCAACACGGAGCAGAGTAAGGGCGAACTCGTTAAAACTTTTGTCGACTTGTCGCAGTTGGCACGTCGCGAAGGCATTTTGGCATTGGAAAGCCGCGTTGAAGGCATTGACGATCCGTTTTTCCGCAACGGCTTGAGCATGGTCATTGACGGCATGGATCCCGAATTCGTCGGTGATGTCCTTGACGCTGAACTTACAATCATGGAGCAACGTCATGCTGAAATGCGCTCAATCTTTTCGCAAGCAGGAACTTATGCTCCGACGCTGGGCGTTTTGGGCGCGGTCGTCGGTCTTATCGCGGCATTGGGCAATTTGAACGATATCGATAAGCTCGGTCACTCAATCGCGGCGGCGTTCGTCGCAACGATTCTCGGTATCTTCACCGGTTACGTTCTCTGGTTGCCCTTTGCAAACAAACTCAAAATTAAATCCGAAAACGAAGTAAGCCACAAGCGCATGATTATGGAAGGCATTCTCTCATTGCAGGCGGGCGATTCTCCCACGCAGATTGAATCCAAATTGATGATTTACATTCCGCAGACTGAACGCGAAGCCGTAAACAAGGAGTGATTTAATTGGCGAAAAAGAAACATGCTAAAAAACACGAAGAAGAAGCCAGCGAGGCTTGGCTCCTGCCATACTCCGACTTGATGACGCTGTTGCTTGCATTGTTCATTTGTTTATTCGCAATTTCGCAGACGGATCAAACAAAACTCGTGCAAATGGCTCAGGCATTCACGGCGGCATTCAATATGGGCGGACCTTCATTCTTCGACAAAGCCGGGCCTTCAAATTCAATGCAACGCGAAATCATCACGTCCGAAGACAAAGGCAACGCCGCTTATTTGCAGGAAAATCAACAGCTCCAGGATTTGCAGGCAAAATTGGAAGAATACATTCAGCAGAACAATTTGCAGGACGAATTGTCGACGCAACTTGAGGAAGAAGGCTTAATGATTCGCATCAAAGAAAAAGCTTTGTTCCCGTCAGGCTCGGCAGATTTAGTTCCCGAATCGCAACGCATTGGTCCGATTGTCGCCGGACTTTTGGCGGAAGTGCCCGAACGAGTTTTAATCAGCGGTCACACGGATACAGATCCGATTAACACACCGCAATTCCCGTCGAACTGGGAACTTAGTTCCGTGCGCGCAATGACCTTCATGAAATATTTGCTGTCGATTAATCAGAATCTTAATCCCGCGAGATTTTCCGCCATCGGCTACGGCGAATATCGACCGATTGCCATGAACGACACCGCCGATAATAAACAGAAAAATCGGCGCGTCGAGATATTGATTGCGCGAACATTGTCGTTCAATCCGAACGAAGGTTATCGCGGACTTACCGACACGGAGCTCGTTACAAAATGATTATCGGACTCGGCACGGACATCATTGAAATTGAACGCATAAGAAAAGCCGTTCGCAAAAAAAACTTCCGTGATAATGTTTTCACGGAAGTTGAACAAGCTTATTGTGAAAGTCGCGGTAAGAATGCCGCCGCCTCCTATGCCGCTCGTTTTGCCGCCAAGGAGGCTTTTTTTAAAGCTTTGCACACCGGCATTTTCTTCCCGCTCTCTGACGTCGAAATACTTAACGACCTCTCGGGCGCT
>CAJOHG010000075.1:0-4426 GCA_905234395.1 uncultured Selenomonadaceae bacterium | reverse complement strand
ATCTTGCTGTTGCTACTTGCCTATTGTTTCATAACTGACATAGCCCGCTGTGCTAAATCAGAAATATAAATGAATCCTTATTTAATTTCAGCACTGACAAAGCGTGCTGTGCTGAGCGTGACGCAAGACAGATTTGACGAGTAGAGGCAGCGGGACGTTTCGGACTTGAGCACCGGCGACGTTTTGATGACCGCCGCCGCCGAAATGTTCCATGAGGATTTGGACGTTGAAGTCGCCTGAGGAGCGTGCACTGATGCCTACGGTGGTGGGATTAATTTGGAAAAGTATGATGGAGACGTTAACGCCGTCAACGCGAAGGAGAGAATCGGCGGCTTGCCCTGCGATGACTTGAACGTTAGGGATGATTTTGTCAATGGTGGAAAGAACCAGCCCTCCCTCGAAGTAATGAGCCTTGGCTTTAGTTTTGGCAAGAGCGACGGCGGTGTCGAAGTCGTCTTTGAATAGGTGATTGACGGCGACAGGGTCTGCGCCCGCTCGGCGCAGATAAGCGGCGGCGTCGAAAGTGCGAGCACCTGTTTGGACGGTGAAATTTTTGGTATCGACGACGATGCCGGAATAAAGAGCAGTGGCGGTTAATTTGCCGAGTTTGATATTGTCGTCGAAATACATTAAAAGTTCTGTGACCAATTCGCAAGCAGACGAGGAGCCGGGTTCGAGGTAAGCGATGGCGGGATTTTTAATGGAATGTTCGGCGCGTCTGTGATGGTCGATGACGATGATATTTTTGATGGAAAGGAGCTGTGGAGCGGCGACGAGGTGCGGTATGAAAGTATCGACGACGACGAGCAGAGGATCTACGGCATTAACGGCGGAAGCGTCATTGACATTGACGAAGAGATTTTTGAAAGAGTCGTCCTTGTTGAAGAGGTCGAGGATTTTTTGGATGCTGTCGTTGTAGGAGCTGAGGACGATGTGAGTTGGTTTGTTAAGGAGCTTGGCCATGAGAGCGATGCCTGCCGCTGCGCCGAAAGAGTCGTAGTCTTCGCGGGTGTGACCCATGATAAAGATTTCGTCGGCATTAGACATGGTGTCGCGGATGGAATGGCTGATGACGCGGGCTTTGACTCTGGTATTTTTTTCGACGGCTTTTGCTTTGCCGCCGAAGAAGAGCCATTTGTCGTCGAGGAAGACGGCAACTTGGTCGCCGCCTCTGCCGAGAGCGAGTTGCAATCCTGCCAAAGCTTTGTCGCTTGGAGTGTCCAAAGAAGAATCGGCAACGGCGATGCCTGCCGAGAGAGTGACGGGAATTTGATTTTTGTTGAGGAGCTTGCGTGTTTGGTCGAGCAGAGAGAATTTTTGATTGACGGCGGCGAGCAAAGCGGCGCGATTGATTAAGACGAGGAACAAATCGTAGTCAACTTTGCAAATGAAGCCGCGCAGATTGGCAACCCAAGCGTCGAGGATTTGATTGGTGCTCAGGAGCAGAGAAGATTTTTCGGCTTCGGACAAGCCCCGGGTCAATTCGTCGTAGTTGTCGATTTGGACGTAAGCGACGGCGGTTTGGTTGTTAAGGTATTCAGTTTTCAAATTTTCGAGAGCGGAGACGTCTTGCAAGAAAATCAGTGACATGTTTTTGATTTGATGACGATTAACGAGCAAGTGACGTTCGGCAGCGGAGAAGATTGAATCGTCGGCGGGCAAGTTGTGGCAGATGTCGTCAAGGAGCGAACCTTGATTGGCATCGGGAAAAATTTTTTTGAAGAAAGGATTAAACCATTGGATGAGACCTGCATTGTCGACGAGCAGAATGGCAACGGGCAGGAAATTGAGAGCGGTGGAATGGATGTCGTTGAAGATGCCCAGGACGTTGTTGCAATAGGAGTTGAAATTTTTGGTGCGTTGAAGAGTTCTTTCGATGATGAATGCGCCCGCGAGGAGCCAAACGAGAAAGGCGAATGCGCCCAAGAAATTGTTGTAATGAGCGAGTACGACAATCAGCATCAGCAGGATAAGCATCAAGATGACGACGTCGGGTTTGGAAGATAAATTTCCGGGCATTTCAAACCTCCTTTGTTGGGGATTTTAACTGCGCGGGCTGCCCGTGTCAATAATTTCAGAAAATTTTTTTTGCGGGATTGATTTGGCGTGAAGTGTCAATTAAAATTGCGACGGAGGTTGATTTGAAATGGGAATAATGGACAAGGTAAAAAGTTTGTTGCCGAAACGCAAAGAGCCGGAATTGAAAAACAATGTGCCGCGGGAGAAAGAGACGATACGCAAGACGTTCGGGGAATATTGCAATGCGAATCACGGTACGGAAGGCGGCAAGTTATGCGGGAAATGCACGGCGGTATTGAGCACGGTATTGTTAAAGATAAATCGTTGTCCGTATGGAATCGGAAAGCCGATATGCGAACAATGCGAGACTGCGTGCTTTGGCGAGCGATACACGAAAGAATTTTTGACGGCGATGAAAGGCGGGCGTAACAAGATGTTGTTGACGCATCCGTTGATGGCGGTCAAACACAAAATCGCGGGACTCGGTGCGGAATATGCGAAAATGCAACGGGACAAGAACATTAGCGACAAGCAGAAAGAGCAAGCGGAAAAGTTGAAGTCGAAATTGGCAAAAGCAACGCGTTCGCCGAAAAAGAAACGTAAGCGCAAGTGAAACGAGCAATAAAAAAAAGCCCGCTCCGAATGTGGAACGGGCCGTAATTTTTTTTCATTCATATAAGATGTTGCCGTCGAAATATTTGCCGCCGATGTTAAGTTTCTCGGTGAACTGCCACATGAAACCTTTCAAGTCGTCGTGACGAGACCATTGAGCATTCCAAACGGGACAAGCCAACGACTGCCAATCGATGTAATTGGTGAGCCAAGAATAGGACGCGTAGACGCCGCAATTCAAAGGTTTGATGGCGTCGAGAAAAGCACGGCAGATGTTGGTAATGTGTTTGCGACTGACCGGGAAGCCGTGGCGAAGTTTGTATCCGTCGCCGTCTTCCATGTCGAAGAAAACGGGCAGTTCGAGGAGACAACCTGCCTCGTGAATGATGCGCTTGCAGAAATGCGCCTCGACAATGGCGTCGGCGGGAGTGAGCGCGTAGGAATAATGATAAGCACCGCAAATCAAACCTGCCTCGTGAGCACCTTCAACATTGCGCTGAAAAGATTTATCGAGCCCGCTTTTGCCGGAACCTGTTCTGCAAACGGCAAAGTCGATGCCCGCATTTTTTACGGCTTGCCAATCGATTAAGCCGTTGTGTTCTGAAACGTCGATACCTTTCATGAAAATCACTCCTTATTTGTTTTGCAACAACTTGACTTCGGAGCCAAGGTCGCGTGTCTTGTCTTCCAATTTCTCAAGCCGCTTGTCAACGTCGGTCGTTAATTTGTTGATGGCGTTGGTCAAATCTTTCAGCGTGACGTTGACGCGAAAGAGAGTATAAAGGCAGATGACCGCGGGAACTCCGACATTGCCAATCAAATGCAAAATTGCTTCTTCGCCCAAATTAATCACCTCTCAAATAAAAATTTTCGCCGTTAAGACGTAAAGAAATATCACCGCTTGAAATCAATGAGTTGTACCAATTTTGATTGAGCCAACGAATTGCAACGGCGGGCGCAGATTTACCGGCGATGAAAGGATTTTTAATCACGTCGCCGTTGTGTCGGACGTTGAAGAAAATTTTCGCCGCCAAAATTTCCAATTCCATATCGTTAAGGATGCGTTGCCACCGGGCGAAACAAGTGCCTGCGTTCTTCGGATGAAACATGTTGGCAGAAAAATCCATCAAGCCTTCGGGAGTGGGCAGATACCACGCGCGAAGATTTTGCTCGGTGCCGTCAATGTCGGAAAAAAGTTCTTCGTCGGCAAGAGCTTTATCCCAAAAACGAACTTCAAAAAGATTTATGCGCGAACAATAATCGGAAGTGTCCCCGTCGCTAGCGAACCAGAGCCCGTTATAACCGCCGGTTTTCAGAGACGCGCCGAAATTATCAGTGTGAGAAATTAAAACGTCGTCGACGAAAATATCAAGGGAGCTGTCGGCATTTGAGCGCACGATAATTTTGTGAATGTCACCGTCAGCAACAAATTTGTCGGTGTAAACGTAATAATGGACGCCGTCACCAACTTGCGCATCCGTTTGCCAAAATTGAACGTTGCCGCCGTTGAGAGCCAAATTAATTCCGCCGCCGGAGCCGAAACCGTAAAAGTTGCCGAAAATATGAGCTCTGTCGATAAAGTAATTGTTGCTGTGAGTGTCGGCAGTAGCGATTCTAACTTCGACGGTGAATTCGGTTGAGCTGTTAAAAATGTCGTCAGGAATTTTTGCGCGGGCAGGTTTGCCGGTGAAAGCAATGCAAAAATTTTCGTCGTAATGGCGGGCGTTGAATTCGACGTCGTAAATTTTTTCAACGTTGACGGTGCCGAAAGACAAGTTGTCGTCGAAAGTGAGTT
>CAJOHG010000074.1 GCA_905234395.1 uncultured Selenomonadaceae bacterium | reverse complement strand
GCCGCGCTCCTGCAGAATTTCTAGGAACTCAAAAGCGTCATAAACATTTTGCGCCGCTTCATGGAATTTATCTTCGCCAAAAAGTTCGTGATATTCTTCCTTGAGCATAAGAGAACAACTGGTGCAGGGCGTCACGACTGGAATATTTTTCTGTTTCCAATCCAAAATCCTTGCGACGTTGTTATCAGCATGTTGCCGCGCCTCGTCTAAAAATCCCGTAACGACAAGCGGGGAGCCACAACATTTAAAGCCCTTGTCGATAAGAACTTCATAGCCGTTCGCGTTCATGACTTTGATAAAAGCTTCGCCGACGTGCGGTTCATTGTCGTTTATATAACAGCCCGTGAACAGCACAACTTTTTTAGTGCAAGGCGTCTGCTTGATTCGGCGGTGTAATTCCTTAAAAGGTGTCATTGCGTAGGCGGGCATTTCGCGAGCACCGGCAATGCCCAGCTTGTCGAAGATGTTCAAAATTTTTCCGAAGGACATTCCCATATTCGCGAACGTCGCGCCGAAGGGCATACGCCTAACCAAACGCCCCATGTCCTCGCCATGAGCTAACATATCTTCGGCTTGCGTGTGCTTATGATTTTTATAATAATCGGCGCGCTTTAACATGTTGAGCGTCGAGACTGCCACGCCCGAAGGACAAGCCCTATCACAGCTCTTACAGTTGGAGCAGAATTCCAAAGTAGCCTCGATGTCCTCTTGAGAGAAACGCATTCTTCCATGCGCAGGACCTACGAGCTTAGGACCGCGATAATCTTTAATCGCCGCCCTGCCAGGACAATTCGCCATGCAACTCGTGCACGAAAGACAGCGGTCGCCCGTGAAAATCGCTTGTGTTTTGTCGCTCATAATCTCGCCGCCTCCTTAAATTGTCGCTGCCTTGTAAGCCGAAGCAATCGCTACGCCGCCCGCCGAACGCTCAAAGATAAAATCACTGCCGCCTAAGTTCGCGCCGACTACATGAACATTATCAAAAAGAATTGCGCCGTTCTCGTCAATCGGTCTCAAGTTCTCATCAGTGAAAATGCCAGTCATCGCGAAACCTTGCGGGCGATTCTCAAACAAGTTCCGATTGCTCCAATTCCCCTCGCCTTGAGGAAAGAAGACGGGAACATCAAATATCGGCTCAAACGGTTTATCGAAGTCGCGCATTGTGATTCCGCCGCTGTAAAATCCGCCTGTCGCCAAGATTATTTTGCGTGCAGGGAAAACCTTTTCGCGGACAGCGTTCTCAACGACGACGCCCTTAACAGTTTTACCTTCGACGACGCCGCGAACAACTTTGGAGTTTTCGTAAATGCGCACGCCTGACTTTTGCAGATACTTTATAAAGGCGCGTTGCAGTCTTATACCTGGCGGCGAAGGCGGCAAACAAGTCGTCTCGAAAATTTCTGCGCGGAGCTGAGGTTTTATCGCCGTGCGTGAAGAATTGCCCTCCAAGCCTAAAATCGGCGGAATGATAATCGCATCGTCTTCGGTCGCGTTGAGTTTCTTCAAGCCGTCAGCTAAAGCCTGTTCGTTGTCCGTCAAGAGTTGAGCAACGTCCATGCAAGTTATATCGCGCCCGCCGAGCAAATCCAAATCGAGCTTCGCGACTTCAAAGCTTTTATCGGGGAAATATTTCTTGAGGTTGTCAACGAGCATTGAGGCATAAAAATCTTTCAAGCCCTTTAACTCGACGACGTAAATTTTCTTCTTATTGATAAGATTGCTCGCGTCCATGCTTTCGGGGACGAGCGCGGAATATTTCAGCGTGCCTACTGCAGTGACAATCGGAATCTGCGCGGACAATCTGCCGTTATAAGGAAGGTCAGCTTTGGCAGTGATGTCGCAGAAAAATTTCGTCGCCGCGTCGATAGCCTTCAAGCCGATTTTTTTATAAGGGTGATGAGCGGGCAAATTATTAATCACAATGTCGGGAGCTTGCGCGTTAATAATATCAATCGCGCCGCTCGCCAATGGCAACGAGCCTGAACCATACGTAAGCAACGCAACTTTCTGCCCGCGATTAACCGCAACCGCCGCCGCCATTAATCCTGCAAGCCCGCCGCCGATAACAATCACATCTAAAGGTCTCATTTGGGCGCACCTCCCGTCACGTTCATTGATAGTTCGTAAATGGAACGCGTCATTTCCGTTTCGCGAAGTGTTCGACCGAGTAAGACGGGGCGAATTCCTTTCCAACGACCTTGAAGGAATTCACGCATACGAGTCAACGAATCTTTTGACGTAGACTCAACGCCCATATCCGCGAAGACTGCCGCCGCTCTCAACGCGCAGAAGTTGCCTTGACAAGTGCCCATGCCTATACGCGTCCGCCGCCTAACGTCGTTGACGATAAAGCTTGTGTCGTCTTTGCAAATCTCTTCGACTTCGGCGCGTGTGACGTTCTCACATTCGCAGACAAGTTCGCGGCTCTCCGGCTCACTCTCCAGACGTTCAACAACTTTTTTAAAGCGGTCAACGCCCAGACGAGTTGCCGCAAGGTTGACGCCGAACGACGGGAAGAATTGCTTAGCGCGGTCTTTATCTGCCTGCGACACTTCCTCGACAAGCGGTTCTTCAGCCGTGCGACAAGGCGTCGTATTATTCAGCTTAGCGCAAATTTGATTGCACATCTTTTCCGCCATCAATCGATACGTCGTGAATTTGCCGCCGACAATCGTAAACAAACCTTTCAAGCCGTCTTGCTCATGGTCAACGATTGCAAAGCCTCTGGACGCACTGCGACCGACTGCGCCGCCTTTGGGAATGTAAAGCGGTCTGGAGCCTGCGAACGTCCGCAAAATTCTGAAGTCGCGCAAATCTTCAAAGGTCTGCTCGCCGATTTTTATCAAGCTCTCAACTTCTGCGCGGGAAGTCGACGTATCTTCGGGATTGGGAATGCTCATTGACGACGTGCCGAGAATCGTTATGGAGCCGTGCGGAACAAAAATATCGCCATCGGAAGATTTATGCAGCCGATTGACGACGTGATTGACAATGCGCTGATTGAACGCGATTAAAGTTCCTTTGTCGGGTTGAACGCCGATTTCAACGCCCGCGAGTTTGCAAACGAATCCTGCCCAACCGCCCGCCGCGTTGACGGCAATATCACAACCGATTTCGTATTCTTCGCCGGTGAATTGATTGCGGACTTTGACGCCGCGCAGTTCGCCGTTGACGGTATCGAATCCGATAACTTCCGTGTAAGTCTTGAGTTCGCCGCCGTAACGTTTGGAACTGTCAATCAGTTGCCACGCCATGCGAAAACCGTCAATCGCCGCATCGGGCACGAGATACGCGCTCTTGACGTGCTTGCGAGAAAGTCGCGGTTCCAAACGAAATGCTTCATCCAAAGTTATCGGAGTCGCTTCAATGCCGCTGTCCGCACAACCTTTGACCCAAAGCTCTTCGTAAGCCTCGTCGTCAATGTCAAGCCGCGTGAACATTCCGCCGCACGGTTCGACGCACGACTTGCCGATTTTGCGCATGATTTGGTTTTCGATAATGCATTCTTTAGCCGCTTCCTGATCTTTGACGGCATAACGTCCGCCGCTGTGTAAAAGTCCGTGGTAGCGCGAACTTGCACCGTTGACCAAATCGTTTTTCTCGACGAGAACAGCTTTGACACCGCGCATGGATAAATCGCGCAGAATTCCGAGCCCGGTTGCTCCGCCGCCGATAACCACCACCGTTGCTTTTTCCATACTGCTCACCTTTCGTTAAAGTTCTCCTGAAAACTTGTTGTAAATTTTACTGCACGCTTAAAGCTTCGTCAATGGTGCGGACAAAATTTTATAGGTTGTAGGTTGTTGGATTTTAGGTGATTTTTTCACGATTGAAGACGACTCCGGCGTTTACAAAGAAATGCGGCTGATTTATACTTTGCCAAAAAAAATTCGGAGGGATCGTCATGAAAAGGAGCGTGACTGTGAAAAAATTTTTTGCGTTAATCTGCGCGGCGTTGATGTTGACAGGTTGCGGAACGTCGGCGGCAGTTGAACAAACCGATAAGCCTGCGGGAGAAATCGTCGACAAGCTTGCGTCAAAAGCTTTGCGGCTGAAAATCACGGCGGACGACAAAATTTTTTTCGCGACGCTTGAAGACAATGCGACGGTGCGAGACTTCATAAAAAAATTGCCGACGACTTTGCCGATGGAAAATCTTTACGGGCGCGAGATGTGCTATCGTTACGGCGCAGGTGCTCTTGCCGAATCTGCCACACGCTCTGACGGCTACGAAGTCGGCGATTTGATTTATTGGTTGCCGCGCGGAAGTTTTGTTATCCTTTACAAACAGAACGGCGAACTTTTTGAACGCGTGCAACTCGGACACGTTGACGGCGATTTGAGTTTCTTTGACGGCGGCGGCGACATGGAAATAACTTTTGAGCTTGCCGAATAAAAAAATTATCCCGACGGTCGATTGACTGCCGGGATTTTTGATTGCGCGATTAAATTTACTTCTCTTGAGCCGCTTTATGCTCTTCGATAATCTTTTCCGCGAGTTTGTCGGGCATCGGGTCGTAATGCGAGAATTTCAAGCTGTAAGACGCTCTGCCTTGAGTTTGCGAACGTAAATCGGTTGCGTATTTGTAAAGCTCACTTGACGGAATTAACGCCTTGACTTCGGTCATGCCCTTGCCTTTTGGATCCATGCCGAGAATTTTGCCGCGCTTTGAATTGAGTTTGCCGATGATGTCGCCCATATAATTTTCCGGCGTCAAAACGGTTATCTCGTCAATCGGCTCAAGCAGAATCGGATCGGCGGAAAGAATGCCTTTCTTAATCGCGATTGACGTTGCCATTTTGAATGCGGCTTCGGAGCTGTCGACTGCGTGATAGCTGCCGTCAAAGAGATTGACGCTGACATTGACGACGGGATAGCCTGCGATGACGCCTTCCGCCAAAGTTTCTTGCGTGCCTTTTTCAACAGCCGGGAAATATTGACGCGGGACGCTGCCGCCGAAGATGCTTTCCGTCCAAACATTGCCGTTGTTGACTTCGGGATTGGCTTCCTTGTTCGGGCCGATTTTCAGCCAAACGTCGCCATATTGTCCGTGACCGCCGGATTGTTTCTTATGTTTGCCTTGCACTTCGACGTTCTTGCGAATGGTCTCACGATAAGCAACGCGCGGTTCTCCGAGCACCATCTTCACGCCGAATTTGCGCTGAATCTTGTCGCTCAAAATGTCCAGGTGAACTTCGCCGATGCCGCGCAGAATCGTTTGCTTAGTCTCGGCATTTTTGACGAGCATAATCGTCGGGTCTTCGTCCTGCTGACGAGTGATAGCTCCGAAAACTTTATCTTCTTCGCCTTTCTTTTCGGACGTGACAGCCATTGCAAGCATCGGTTCGGGATATTGAATGCGTTCGTATTTAATCGGAGCGGCTTTGTCGCAGAGAGTGTCGCCGGTCTTTGCATTGGCAAGTTTGCTGGTGACGACAATATCGCCTGCGTGCGCAACGTCGACGGGAATTTGTTTCTTGCCTTGCATGGTGAAAAGTCCGCTCAAACGTTCCTGCCCTTCATCATTGGCACCGATAAGTTGATAAGTCGCGTCGCCCTTCATGTCGCCGCTGATAACGCGCACATAAGACATACGACCGACAAACGGGTCAACCAACGTTTTGAAAATCTGTCCGCTGAAAGGCTCGGTGACTTTGCGTTCGACAAGCTCATCATTCTTGGGATTGATGCCGCTGTAGTCTTTTGAATCGGGCGCAGGGAAGAATTCGACAATGCTGTTGAGGAATTTTTTAATGCCGATATTTTTCAACGCACTGCCGACAAATACCGGGAAAACTTTTGCGTCGCGAATGCCGGTTGCCAACGCGTCGGAAATTTCGTTCTCGTCCAAATCGTCGACTTCGCCTTCAAGATATTTCATCATGAGTTCGTCGTTGAATTCGGCGACAATGTCCAACATGCTGAGGCGTTCGGTCTCGACTTCATCGGCTAAATCGGCGGGTGCGTCAATCGGCTCGTCATCGTTGGCAACTTTTGAAAAAGCCTTAACCAAATCGATAACGCCTTTAAAGCTGTCTTCTTTGCCGACGGGAATTTGAACGGGAACGACGCTGTTGCCGAATTTGTCGCGGAGCTGATTTAAAACTTTCTCGAAGTCTGCATGTTCACGATCCATTTTCGTTACGAAGAATGCGCGCGGAAGATTGAGTTTTTCGGCGAGTGCCCAAGCTTTTTCCGTCTCGACTTCGACGCCCGCACTTGCACTGACGACGATAACGACAGCATCAGCCGCCGCCATGGCTCCATGCATTTCCGCGACAAAATCCGGGAAGCCGGGCACGTCAATCGCGTTGATTTTAAAATTCTTTTTCCATTCGACAGCCGCCAACGATGCGCTGATGGACATCTTGCGCTTAGTTTCTTCGGGCTCGAAGTCAAGGACGCTGGTGCCGTTGTCGACGTTGCCGAGACGAGTCGTCGCGCCGCTGTTGAAAAGTGCCGCCTCAAGCAAAGTTGTCTTGCCCGAACGATCTGATAAATTCGCTTTTGTAATCCTTCATGTTGGAATTGTTACCTCCGTTAAATTTTTTCGCAAGACTAATTCTATTGCCGCCGCGATTTTCCTGCCGAAGGCGTTGCGTGCAGTTGCTTTGACCAAATTTCGACGGCGACTTTCGGGAAAAATTTTTCGCGTCCCATCTTTTGTTTGGCAAGGAGCGATTCATATTGCCGCGCGTGATTGGGATTTTCATAGAGACCGTGAGCTATTTCGGGCGGCACCTTGTTAATCAGATAACCGATTTGCGCCGATTTGTATTCGCCGAAAATGTAATTCGCCTTGCGAGCGTCAATGTTCTGCGATTTGTAAATTTCCTCCGCCGCGAGTTCATGCGTCAGAAAATCTTCGCCGTATCTGTCGAAAATTTTTGCGCCGCGTGCCGTGCGAATGATCAAGCAACTCGTGCCCGACTTTTTATCCATCTGCGCGGGCAAAGGCGTTTCGCAGTAGTTGTCGCCGAAGGAAATATCGGCAAATTGATTGAGCTTGTCGAGGCAATAGTGACAGCGTTCCACGCAGAAAAAATCTTTCATCTGCATACGAACTTGACGCGGCAGAAAAATTTTTCGCCCTTGCCTTTCAAGCCCGACATTTCCCGGCCAACCGCTTTGTTCTTTTGTGCGGAAGAAAAGTTTTTCCGCGCCGAACGTCTTGAAATAATCCCACACGTTGTAATTCATAGTCTTGTCGCAGAAAAGTCCCGCCAGAAAATAATTTTCGCGATTCAACTTGAAGTGCGCGATAACGTTCAAAATTCCCTGCACAAAACAACTTGAGCCGACCAGAATCAATTTTGCGTCGCGGTGTTCAAGCATGTAAGAAACTGCGCGGCTTTGATTGATTGTGACGTAACGGCTTTTGGGCGTCGACGTGAAATCAGATTCGGCGGTGTAAAGATTCGTGAAAGTTTCTGCGTCGTGATTGTAGCTGTCGACGAGAAAAGCCGCGTCATAAATTTTGTCGCGCAAAAGATTTTTTATCAGCGTGGTGACAACTCCGCCGCTTGCCGATTGCGCCAAAATTGCTTTGTCCTTAGTTTGAGCCGCCAAACATTTTGTCGCCGCGCCGAAAAAAATATCTTCCGTGCAAGCCGTGTAGTCGGCTGATTTGCCGGGACAGACTTTGTGGCAGAGTCCGCAGTTTACGCAAAAATTTTCGTCAATCGTCGGCAAATAACTGCCGCCTTCAAAAGTGCCGACAATACATTTTTTCGGACAGACGCCCGCGCAGATTCCGCACGATACGCAAAGATTATTTTCAACGACTGAAGAAATTTTCATCGCGAACGCACCTCCGTAACCTTGTCCAAAATTTTTGTCACGGCTGAAAAACATGAGCCGCCCGTTTGAATTTGAGCAAGTCTCTCGCGCAAAATTTTTTTGTTCAGCGCAAGATTGTCGTCCATGTCGCGAATCGCCGAGAAAATTTTTCGCACGTCAAGTGTCGGCGCGGCAAGATCGAAAACATATTGCGATTGATACATGAGTTGCGCAAGTTCCTTGTATTTGACCGCCCAACCCATAAGCAGGCACGGAACATTGTTGCGATAAGCATGAACAGCACCGTGAAAACGCCCGACAATCAGAAAATCAAACTGCCTGCAAACCGCGTCATACTCGAAACAAGAGAAATCATTTTCCCACAAAACAACGCGCCCGTCCTCCGCGAACAAAGACTTGAGCCACGCGCAAGGTTCAATGTCTTCATGCGAATGGCGGAACAAATAAACGAGCTTGTTCTCTTTGAGCAGGAAATTTATTATCTCGTAATAAGTTTGGAGAGTTCGCCACGGATTTACGCCCGGACGGTCAAAACTGCGCAGATTGGGAACGACGCCTGCGCAAGAGGCATCCAAAACTTTCGGGACGGAAATTTTCGGCGGAACTTTGTAAACGTCGGTGAGCTTAATCGGCGGACTCGACAGGACAAGGTCGGGATGCAGTGAAACATTTTTCAGCTTGTATTTGTCGCGCAGTGGAATTAAGCCGTCGTATTCGCGGGCAAAAATTTTTTCGGGATAGGGCATTGCGTTTTTTATTGCACTGTCCAAAAGTTTCTGGTCGCTCCCGAAGTCAAACGATCCAAAAGACTGCGGCATCAAAATTATCGGGACGTTGAACGTGCGCGCAATGCTTATTTTGTTCAGAAAAGCCAGCGACGAAATTTTTCCCCACTTGCTGCCGAGCGCAAAGCCGCTTATGTCGACAATCAAGTCGGCGTTCTTCAGCGCGTCAACCGTCTTTTGCATGGAATACCACTCAACATTCTTGACGGCTTTCGGTATTACAACGTCGGTGCCGTTCGGAGAAATTTTCAGCAGATTATTATGGCAGTAAATTTCCTCGAACGAAAAGTTTCCGTTAAGAACGGGCGTCCTGTTCGCATGAACAAAGAAAATTTTCGCGTCGGGATATTTTTGGCGAAGTACGGCAACCGTCGTGAAGAGCATGGATTGAGCACCTTTGTTGCCGAAATTCGCGCCGCTGATAAGCACATTCATAAAAAATTTTCCCTCCGTTATCAACTGAAATATTCAACGCCCGCCTCAAACAGCTGTTGATTTTTATTGCCGTGAATGTTTTTGGCAACGTTGGAGCCTATTCGTTCGGAGTGACCCATCTTGCCGAAAATTTTGCCCGTCGAATCAGTGATGCCCTCAATCGCGGCAGCCGAGCCGTTCGGATTGAAAGGCAATTCATTCGTCGGAGCGTCGTCGAAGTCAACATATTGCGTGGCGATTTGTCCGTTGGCAGAAAGTTTTTTCAACCAATCATCGCTCGCAACGAATCTGCCTTCGCCGTGACTGACAGGTATCGCGTGAACATCACCGACAGAATTTTTTGCAAGCCACGGAGACAAATTGCTCGTTATGCGCGTGCGGACGTATTGGCTGACGTGTCGACCCAAGCTGTTGTGCGTCAAAGTCGGAGAATCTTCCTCAAGCTCGCGAATCTCACCGTAGGGCAGCAAGCCGAGTTTCATCAACGCCTGAAAACCGTTGCAAATGCCCAGAATCAAGCCGTCACGTTCGCGCAAAAGTTTCATGACTTCTTCGGCAATGCGCGGGTTTCTGAACGTCGCGGCGATAAATTTTCCGGAACCGTCGGGCTCGTCACCGCCTGAAAATCCGCCGGGCAACATGATTATCTGCGCGGCACGAATCTTTTCAACCATCGCGGCGATACTCTCTTCAACGGCTTGCGGCGTCAAATTGCGCACGACAAAAATTTCCGGGATACCGCCGGCTTTGCGCCAACATTTCGCGCTGTCATATTCGCAATTCGTGCCGGGAAAGACGGGAATAAAAATTCGCGGTTGAGCTTTAAGCTGTAAGCTGTGAGCTGTAAGAGTTGACGATTTTTCCTTAAAGCTTAAAGCTCTAAGCTTAAAGCTCTTGACAGTCGTCGGAAAAATTTTTTCAAGCGGCTCGGCAAGTGCGCGTTTAACGTCGTCGAGAGAAATTTTTTCGTCGCCAATTTTTATGCAAGGCTCGGCAATCGTCGTGCCAATCAGCGTGAAGCCAAGCTCGTCGGTTGATTCAACGATTAAGCTCCCGTAATTTGTCGCGAAAAGATTTTCCGTCGTCGCTAATGTGAATCCAATATCATTTCCGATTGACATTTTCGAGACTGCCGCCGCAATGCCGCCTTGTTGAATGCTCATCGCCGCAACAATTTTTCCGTCGCCGATAAGTTTGTGCACCGTCGCAAAATTTTTCTTCAGCGCGTCGAAATTTGGAATGCCGTCAACATCGCGCGGACAATCGACAAGATAAACTTTGTGATTCGCAGCTTTGAATTCGGGCGAAATAATTTTTTTCGCGTCGACGACCGCAACGGCAAAACTTACCAGCGTCGGAGGCACGTGAATGTTTTCAAACGTCCCGCTCATCGAATCTTTGCCGCCGACAGCCGCCACGCCGAAATTTTTCTGCGCAATGAACGCTCCGAGCAATGCCGCCAAAGGTTTGCCCCAACGATTTGGATCATCGCCGAGTTTCTCGAAATATTCTTGGAACGTCAAGTAAGCCTTGGAAAAATCCGCGCCCGTCGCAACCAATTTTGCCAATGAACTCGTGACCGCGTCAATCGCGCCGTGAAAAGGACTTTGCTCCGAAATGTCCGCGTCGAATCCGAAAGTCATAGCCGTTGCCGTGGAAGTTTCGCCGTCGGTCGGAATTTTGGCAACCATCGCTTCTGCAGGCGTGAGCTGATTTTTGCCGCCGAAGGGCATTAAAACCGTTGCCGCGCCGATTGTCGAATCGAATCGCTCAACGAGTCCTTTCTGAATGCAAACGTTCAGCCCGCGCAGATTAGTTTGGAGTTTGGAGTTTGGAGTTTGGAGTTTTTTTGACGGAGCGGAAATTTTCGCCGTGATGTGACGTTTGACGCCGTTGGTGTCGAAAAATTTTCTGCTGATGTTGACGATTTGAACGCCGCGCCAATTCATAATCATGCGTCCGCTATCAGTAACTTCTGCGACTTCGTAAGCCTCCAAATTTTCAGCATCGGCAAGCGCAATGAATTTTTCAACGTCGTTCGCGTCAAGGACAACAGCCATGCGTTCCTGCGATTCGGAAATGGCAAGCTCGGTGCCGTCGAGACCGTCGTATTTTTTGCGCACGGCATCAAGATTGATTTTGAGACCTTCAGCCAATTCGCCGACAGCAACAGCCACGCCGCCGGCTCCGAAGTCGTTGCAACGTTTGATGAGTTTCGACGCGTCGGAATTTCTGAAGAGCCGTTGAATTTTTCGTTCAGTCGGTGGATTGCCCTTTTGAACTTCCGCGCCCGCAGTCGTCAATGATTTTGTCGTGTGAACTTTGCTTGAGCCGGTCGCGCCGCCGATACCGTCACGCCCTGTTCTTCCGCCGAGCAACACGACAACATCGCCGACAACGGGACGTTTTCTGATGACGTTTGATTGAGGAGCAGCCGCAATTACCGCGCCGATTTCCATGCGTTTGGCAAGATAACCTTCGTGATAAATTTCGTGAACTTGACCTGTTGCCAATCCGATTTGGTTGCCGTAAGAACTGTAGCCTTGAGCCGCTCCGCGAGTAATTTTTTTCTGCGGAAGTTTGCCCGGCAAAGTCTCCGAAAATTTTTTGCGAGGATCAGCGGCACCGGTAACGCGCATCGCCTGATAAACGTAAGAACGTCCGCTCAACGGGTCGCGAATCGCACCGCCTAAACAAGTCGCAGCTCCGCCAAACGGTTCAATCTCCGTCGGGTGATTGTGCGTCTCGTTCTTGAACATCACAAGCCAATCTTCGTTGCGCCCGTCAATGTTCGCGGTGATTTTGATTGAGCAAGCGTTAATTTCTTCGGACGTGTCAAGATTCGCGGGCTTAACGATTTTCGCGCCGATTGTTCCCAAATCCATCAACGAAACGTCTTTGCCGTCGTGAATTCGTTCGCGTTCGGCAAGATAAATTTTAAACGCACGTTCGACGACTTTCGCGCCCGCGTCAAAAGTCACGCTGTCAATCGTCGTGGTAAACGTCGTGTGGCGACAATGATCGCTCCAATACGTGTCGATAACTTTCAGCTCGGTGATTGTAGGCGGACGGCGTTCAACTTCGCGAAAATATTTTTGGCAGAACTTCAAATCGTCAAGATTCATTGCAAGCCCGCGTTCCGTCAAAAAATTTTTCAGCGCGTCGTCGTCAAAGCCGTTGAAGTCGTTCAAAATCTCAACATCGGACGGAACGTCGGCAACAACTTTCAACGTCGCGGGCAGATCAAAGCTCGCCTCGCGTGATTCAATCGCATTAATCGAATAATTTTTGATTTTGGCAACGTCCTCCGCCGTGATGTCGCCTTGCAACGAAATTACTCGCGCGGAATGAATCGTCGGCAAATCTTTTCCCGTGACGAGCTGAACACATTGCGCGGCAGAGTCGGCACGCTGATCGAATTGTCCCGGCAAAAATTCAACGGCAAAAGTTTTCGCAAGGTCGAGTTCGGCGGGCAAATCGTCATAAAAATTGTCAACGTTCGGCTCGCGGAAAACAATGTCTCTCACGCGCAAAAAATCTTCGTCGCTCAAATCTTCCACGTCGTATCGGACAAACAATCGAACGCCCGAAAGATTTTTAACGTCCAAAGTCTCGCGGAAGTCTTCAAGCAGTTGACGGGCGGGCACGTCGAAGCCGGCGCGTTTCTCAACGTAAATTCTCTTTACCATTGACAAACCTCCAAAAAAAATTTTCGTAACATTCAAGCGCGGTGAACAGATAAAAATTTTTGTGACTTAATCGCGCTCATTGGATGCAACGTCACGTTGCCCTCCAAAAAAAATTTTAAGTGATTCTATCACAGCGCGGCGAAAAAAAACATTGCGTCAACAAAAAACCCTCCGACTCTCCGCCGAAGGGCTTTTTTTACTTGTCGCCGTAATGTTTGCCGCATTGATATATTTCCAAAATTTCGCCGTCGATTTTGAAGAGCAAACGATTCTTTTCATCGATTCGAACGCTCCACCAACCGGATAAATCGCCTTTTAACGGTTCCGGCTTGCCTATGCAGTTGTAGCCGTTCCTGTTTATGTCTTGCAACAGATTATTTATCCGTTTCAACGTCTTTTTATCCTGCGTTTGACAATACTTATAACCTGCCCATGCCTTATCGTGCCATAAAAGTTTCATTCGTCGACCTCAATCAATTCGTGTTCGTGCATATTGCGTCCGAGTTTCACATCTTCTGCTATCTTTTTAAGTTCTTCCATGTTCTTGTCGCTCCAAAACGGATCGAGTTCCAATTTTCCGCCGTACTTAATGCTGTTCACCAATATTTTTATGCAATCAGTTAAGCTCATTCCTGTTTGTTCTTTAAATTCTTTCAAATCTTCGCTGTCAATCGCTATGTTTATCATTTCAGTCATTTCAATCACCTCGCGACGATTCTAGCAGAAAAATTTTCTCTTGGCAACGAAAAACCCTCCGACGCTCGCCGAAGGGGTAATTTTCTTCTCAATGATTTATATTCTGCTAAAAATAGCTTTAACTTACTTAATCGGAGTTATTTCTATCTATTTCCGAACCAATTTTGTTTCCCGTCAATCCACCTATTATTCCGCCGATTATTGCACATGGAATTGTTCCTGCCACTGCTCCTAATGGTCCGCCTGCTATTCCTATTCCTGCTCCTAATTTTGCTCCTGCCAAAGCTCCGCCTATAAATCCTGCTCCGGTTCCTTTCTTTTCATTTTTTCTATTAGATGTTCTGTTAGGTACTTTTTCAAATACTTTGCGTTTCATATTTATCACCTCACAACCATTTTACCTAAAAATTTTTCTCCGCCAATGTAAATTATCTTCTACCATTCGTTCAATGCCCGCCAAATCCTTTAAAATTTTGAAGTGATTCAATCCCGGCGCGTCAACATAAAAAACATCATGTGCAAAAACTTTTGCCGCGTCACTTGTCGCTTATCGCTTAAATTGCTATAATCAGCCCGCGCCAAAATTTTGAAAGGAGTTTTTATTTTATGGCTAAACCCGGCAAAGTTTTCATTTTCTTTAATTGCGACGCCGATAAGAGCGAATCTTCAATGAACATTTTTTATAACAGTGCCGTTTATAAAGATACGAAAAGCTCGCGGAAAAATCTTTGGAAGAAAGTCAAGGAAGAATACGGAGCCGAACGAATTCAGATCTCGGCGGAAAATCTTCCCGAAGTTGAGCGGGCGATAATCGAAGGCAATCCCGTCTCGGCAACAGATTTTATCCAATTTGGTGCGATTCGTGCGATTGACTGCTATTGAAAAAAGATTCGAGGTTTTGCAATGGCAGCAAAAAAAATCGCGCTCTTCATCGACGCCGACAACATTTCCGCCAAATTCGGCAAGCAGATCATTGAAACGCTTGAAAGTCGCGGAGAAATTTTCATCCGCCGCATTTACGGCAACTGGGAAAAAAATTCCCTGCACAGTTGGAACGATTGCATTTTGAATTTTTCTCTGCGTGCCGTTCAACAACCCGACTTCGTGACCGGCAAAAATGCAACCGATATGTCTTTGACGATTGACGCAATGGACGTTCTTCACGCGGGCACGGCAGAAATTTTCGCGCTCGTTTCAAATGACAGCGATTTTACTCCGTTGGTCATTCGTCTGCGTGAAGGCGGCGTCAACATTATCGGGCTCGGCAATTCAAACGCCTCCAATGCATTCCGCGCCGCCTGCAACGAATTCATCAACTTGGACGCGACGGCTAAGGTGTCAGAGGTCAAGATTCAAATTGCAGAGAAAAAAATTTCTCCTGCGCCCGAAAAAAATTCTTCCGTCCAAATATCGCTGTTCGATACGGAAAATCCCGTCGTTCAAATGCCGAAAAAATCTTCCTCAAAAGTCGTGCCGATAACCGTGAAAAATCATGACAGCGGCAAGTTGCAAGTCCTTCATGACCTTTTGCAGGCGACGGCGCGACTTCACGGCGATTCAAAAGGTTTCACGGCAATGTGTTGGGCAGGACAAAACATCAGCAACCAAAAGCTCGGCTTCAGTGTGAAAGATTTCGGCTACGGTTCACTGCACAGATTTGTTTCCGATTTTCCTGACCTGTACGAATTGATTCAGCGCGATAACGGAGAAAATTTTTGTTATCGTTGCCGCAAGCTCAAGTCGATAAAATCGGTTGTCGTCGATAACACCGCCAATTTACAGAAAATGCATAACGCCTTGCGCGAGGCGGTTAAATTTCACGCGGACGACGACGGCTTTGCTAATTTATGTTCAGTCGGCACTTACGTCATCCAAAGGAAACTCGGCTTCGGCGTGAAAAATCTCGGCTACAGCACGTTGCAAAAATTTTTGGACGCCTTCCCGAATCTTTACGACATGCGCAAGGAAGATAATCAAATTTTTTTGCGTTGTCGCGCTGAAAATCCGCAGACGAATCGCGTTGAAAATCCGCAGACGAATCGCGCTGAAAATTCGCAAACGAATCGCGTTGAAAATCCGCAGACGAATCGCGTTGAAAATCCGCAGACGAATCGCGTTGAAAATCCGCAGACGAATCG
>CAJOHG010000073.1 GCA_905234395.1 uncultured Selenomonadaceae bacterium | reverse complement strand
GATGATTTATTCACGGCTTTTGCTCGCCAAACATTTTCTTCGCGATGACGGCGTGATTTTCATCAGCATTGACGACCACGAGCAAGCCAACTTGAAAAAGATGTGCGATGAGATTTTCGGCGAAAAAAATTATTTTGCACTTTTGACGCGGCACAGTATGCACACTGTCAGAAATTCAAGCAAAGACTTCAACAAGAATTCGGACTTCATTTTGGTTTACGCAAAGGACAAAGAACGTTTGACTTCAAAAAAAAATTTTCGTATCCGCGAGAAAATCGACAAGTCTGCCGATTACAAGTTCAATGACAACGACGGACGCGGATTTTACAAACTCGACCCGATTTATGCGAGAAATTACGCGAAGCCCTACACGTTCACTTTTCAAAACGGAATTGTTTGGTCTGCACCCGAAGGCTCGTTCCCAAGATATTCGCAAGAAACGTTGTCGAAAATGGAGCGGACGAATCGTCTCGACTTCAACGGAAAATTTCCGCGTGCCAAGCGATATTTGAACGAAGTACAGGAAGGACAGCCGCCCGACACGATTTTAAAAGAAGAGCAAGTTGGATTTAACAGCGACGGTACAAAAGTTTTAGCGCAGATTTTGGGCAGCGATAAAGTTTTCAGTCAACCAAAGCCCGTAAAGCTCATAAAGTATTTAATTGAAATTCTGCCTGGCAACGAGGACGCAATCGTTATGGATTTTTTCAGCGGCTCTGCGACGACGGCTCATGCGGTCATGGAACTCAACGCTCAAGACGGCGGCAATCGTCAATTCATCATGATTCAGTTGCCCGAATCCACGCCCGAAAATTCCGAGGCTCGCCGCGCAGGCTACAACACAATCTGCGACATCGGCGAGGAAAGAATTCGTCGTGCGGGCGACAAATTAAAATTCGACAATCCCGAACTTGACGTTGGATTCAGAGTTTTCAAAGTCGACAGTTCAAATTTCATCGACATGCCCGGAGTTTGGACGCAAGAAATTTTGCCGGACTTCGTGGAGAACATCAAGCCCGATAGAAATGCGTTGGATTTATTGTTCGGATATTTGCTTGAGACCGGTGCGACGATTGACGACACGTTGACGATTGAGACGCTTGACGGTCACGACGTTTTGAATTACGGCGACAAGATTCTCGCGTGCTTTGATAAAAATTTGCCCGAAAAATTCTTTAGGAAGTTGGCAAAACGCAAGCCCGATAAAATTTTGTTCCGCGACGCGTCGTTTGCAAGTTCAGCCGTCAAAATCAACGCACTTGCATATTTCCGTTACATTGCGCCCGATACGGTTGTTAAAGTTCTTTGACGAATCGCCGCCGCATGGGCCTGCAAACCTTCCGCCTTTGCAAGTCGAATCACGTCGTCCGCCGCGTTCAATAAATCTTGTCGCGTGTAAGAGATTAAGCTCGTGCGTTTTAGGAACGTCTCGACGTTGAGCACTGAATAAAATTTCGCGGTTCCGCCGGTCGGCAAAACGTGATTCGGCCCGGCAAGATAATCGCCCAAAGGTTCCGGCGAATATGCTCCCAAAAAAATTGCTCCGGCGTTGCGAATTTTCGGCAAAAGTTCAAACGGTGCACGCGTCAAAAGTTCCAAGTGTTCGGGCGCGGAAAAGTTTGCAAAGTCAACAGCCTCGTCCAAATTTTCGGCGACGACAATCAAACCGTTGCGCTCAATCGACGACTCGGCAATTTCTCTGCGCGGAAGATTTTTAAGCTGCTCGTCAACCTGCGCGGCAATTTTATCGGCAAGATCTGCGCTCGTGGTGATGACTATACTGCAAGCAAGCGGGTCGTGTTCGGCTTGACTTAACATATCGGCGGCGGCGTAAACAGGATTTGCGAACTCGTCGGCGATAATCAGAATCTCGCTGGGCCCGGCAAGCATGTCGATATCGCAGTGCCCGTAGACTTCTTTTTTAGCCAACGTGACGAAAATATTTCCCGGTCCGACAATTTTGTTGACGCGCGGAATTTTTTTTGTGCCGAATGCCATAGCCGCAATCGCCTGCGCTCCGCCGATTTGAAAAATTTTGTTGACACCGGCAATTTTCGCGGCAGTCAACACGGCAGGATTGGCTTTGGGCGTGCACATGATAATTTCTTTGACGCCCGCGACTTTTGCGGGAATGACGTTCATCAAGACGCTTGACGGATAAGCAGCGGTGCCGCCGGGAACGTAGACGCCGACGCGTTCCAACGGAATGATCGATTGACCGAGCAAAGAATTTTCGCCGCGATAAGTGATCCAAGATTTGGGAAGTTGTTCAGCGTGATAGCGACGAATATTTTCCGCCGCAACTTTGAGCGACGCGAGGACTTGCGAATCAATTTGAACTTCGTCCGCGTCAACGGTAAAATTCTCCGTCAAGTCAACGCCGTCAATTTTTTTTGTCCAATCAATCAGAGCGTCGTCGCCGCGACTGCGAACATCATTGACGATTCGGCGGACGACTTCAATCGCGCCAAGGTCTTCGCCGAAAATTTTTTTATTCGCCGCGCGAATTTTGGGCGACAATTCCACTTCGTCGAAAGATTTTTTCGTAAGGAGCCGCTCAACTTCGAGCCGCCCGATTTTTTTGCTGTTGATGATTTTCATGTTCAAGCCTCCAAAATTTTTCCTGCAACTTTACCGCAAAATTTTCACGTTGACAAGTTCAAGGCTTTGCAATACGATTGATAAAATTTTTGCAGCGTGACGTTGCATCCGGCTGACGCGATTCAACATTTAAACTTGTCAAACTTTATCACCGCGTTCATGCGGAAAAATTTTTCGGAGGCGATTCAAATTGTCGTTGAAGTCGACGAGCAAATTTTTGAGTTTGATTCTGCGACACAAGCCGCAATTAATCGGTCTGCAACTTGATGAGCACGGTTGGGCTGACGTTGACGATTTGATTCGCCGCGTGAATCGCAAACGTCCGCTTGATTTGCCGACGCTTGAAAAAATTGTCGCGCAGGACGAAAAGCAACGTTATTCCTTCAGCGCGGACAAAAAATTGATTCGCGCCAATCAAGGTCACTCAATCGCCGTCGACGTGGAGCTTGCCGAATTGGAGCCGCCGAAAATTTTGTATCACGGCACGGGCGAAAAATTTGCGTCGTCAATTCGTGCACAGGGTCTGCTGAAAATGTCGCGGCTTTACGTTCACCTGTCGAGCGACATTGACACGGCAACAAAGGTCGGCAGTCGACACGGCGTCCCGAAAATTTTCACGGTTGAGAGCGGCAAGATGTTCGCTGACGGCTGCAAATTCTTTCGTTCGGTCAATGGCGTATGGTTAATTGAACACGTGCCCGCAAAATATTTGAAGGAGAGTTTTTAAATGGAGAGCTACAATTTTATTCCGCAACGAGTTTGTTCAAAGCGCATAAATTTTTCGTTGGACGAGCAAAATCGTCTGCACGACGTGAAATTTTTGGGCGGTTGTCCCGGCAATCTTCCGGCAATCGGCAAACTGATTGAAGGCAAAGACGCGTCGGAAGTCGCCGACATTTTGCGCGGCAATCCTTGCGGCAATCGCGGAACTTCATGCGCCGATCAGTTGTCAATCGCAATCGATGAGGCTTTGAAGTCTCGCAGTGCTTAGAACCGGTGTTCATAAACGTTTAAGTAAAGTGTGAATGTGAGAAATCTTAATCACAGTTTAGGTAACGGTTAGCCATAATCTTTTGAAAGTCGACGAGAATGATTGAGCCAAGAACACTTGCCGGCAGTGCGGTTTCAACTTCTTCGGTATTTCTACTCTCAAGCCAAAATATTTGTACAATTCCGCCACTGACTCCCTGTTTTCATTAAGTACAGAACGGCGTTGACCGATTCTCGTTTTTCCCGCTTGCGATTTCTCATATTGACGAACAGAGGCACAATTACTGCCCATTGCTCGTCCGTTATACTATTTTCTTTCTATGAACACACGTTCTAATATCTACTTTTATATAACAGGAGGAAAGAAATTTTGAACACATTTGAAATGGAGCTCGGCGGCAGAAAATTAATCGTTGAGCACGGCAAAATGGCTAAGCAGGCAAACGGCTCGGTACTCGTTCGCTACGGTGACACGGCTGTTTTAGTTGCGGCGACGATGTCTGCCGAACCGCGAGAAGGCGTCGATTTTTTCCCGCTGACCGTCGACTTCGAGGAGAAAATGTATTCGGCAGGAAAAATTCCCGGCGGATTCATCAAGCGCGAAGGTCGTCCGCAAACTTCAGCGATTTTAAAAAGCCGATTGATTGACAGACCGATTCGCCCGCTGTTTCCCGAAGGTTTTCGCAACGACGTTCAGATTATCGCAACGGTCATCTGCTTTGACGAGGACAACGCTCCCGAAATTGCCGGAATGATCGGCGCAAGCTGTGCATTGTGCGTGAGCGACATTCCATTTGCCGGACCGATAGCCGGCGTTCACGTCGGACGCATTGACGGCGAATTTATTATCAATCCCACAAAAGAACAGCTTGACGTTTCCGAAATGGATTTAATCGTTGCGGGCTCGAAAGATGCGGTTATGATGGTTGAAGCGGGCGTTAAAGAGTTGCCGGAAGAAATTGTTCTTGAAGCGATTCTCTTCGGGCACGAGGAAATTAAAAAGATCGTCGCATTCCAAGAAGAAATCGCGGCGACTGTCGGCAAGGAGAAAAAAGATGTCACGCTATTCCAACCGAACGAAGAAATCGCGGAAGCCGTCCGGGAAATCGCTGTTTCAAAAATTGATGAAGTGGTTCGCAACGCAGATAAACTTGCCAGAGAAGCCGCCTTGGATGAAGTCAAAGCGCAGGTCGTTGAACAGTTGCTCGAAAAATTTCCCGCCGAAGATTATCCCACGGCAGAGAAGGATATTGGCGCGGTGTTCTATAAGCTGGAAAAAGAAGTCGTCCGCAAAATGATAACGCATGAAAAAATTCGTCCCGATGGTCGCGAATTGGAAGAGGTGCGCCCGATTAGTTGCGAGGTCGGTTTATTTGCACGAACTCACGGCTCCGGCTTATTCACGCGCGGACAAACTCAAGTCTTGACAATCACAACGTTAGGCTCAATCGGCGACGAACAGATTATCGACGGGCTTGAACCTGAATACACGAAACATTACATTCACCATTACAATTTTCCCGGCTACAGCGTCGGCGAAGCTCGTCCGTCACGCAGTCCCGGTCGTCGTGAAATCGGTCACGGTGCATTGGCGGAACGCGCGTTAATTCCCGTCATTCCGTCGATTGAAGATTTTCCTTACACGATTCGCCTTGTCTCTGAAGTTTTGGAGAGCAACGGCTCAAGCTCGATGGGCAGCGTTTGCGGCAGCACGTTGAGTTTAATGCAAGCCGGCGTTCCGATTAAACGACCTGTCAGCGGTGTGGCAATGGGACTCGTCAAGGACGGCGACGCGCACACGATTTTAACGGACATTCAAGGCATGGAAGACGCTCTCGGCGATATGGACTTCAAAGTTGCCGGAACTGTCGAAGGCGTCACGGCAATTCAAATGGACATCAAAGTTGCGGGCATTTCACGCGAAATTTTATCGGACGCATTGGCTCAAGCCAAACGCGGCAGAAGTTTCATTCTCGGCAAAATGTTGGAAGTCATCAGCGAACCGGCGCCCGATTTGTCGCCGTATGCTCCGCGTGTCCGCACGATTAAAATTGCCGTTGATAAGATTCGCGAAGTTATCGGCACCGGCGGTAAAGTCGTCAACAAAATCATTGAAGAGACCGGCGTTGAGATTGACATTCACGAGGACGGACAAATTTTCGTCACGAGTCGCAACGTTGAGGGCATTGACCGCGCGATTGAGATTATTGAGCAGATTGTTCACGATGTGACGATTGGCGAAGTTTACGACGGAACCGTTACGAGACTCATGCCGACGGGCGCATTCGTTGAAATTTTGTTCGGCAAAGAAGCTCTCTGTCACATTTCGCAACTTTCCGACAAACATATTCCGACAGTTGAGGACGCCGTCAAAGTTGGCGACAAACTCAAAGTCAAAGTTACCGAGATTGACGAGAAAGGCAGAATCAACGTCAGTCACCGCGCATTGCTTGAAGGTGATTCTCCTAAACCGCGCAACGACCGTCCGCAGAGAACTTTTGATCGTCCGCGCAATGATGACCGTCAACGCAACGACAATCGTCCGCGCAATGATGACCGTCAACGCAACGATAATCGTCCGCGCAATGATGACCGTCAACGCAACGATAATCGTCCGCGCAACAACAGTCGACGCACTAATTCACGAACGATTAAAGACTTGAGGGATTTGAAAGATTTGAAAGACTTGAAGAATGGTCGCGACGGACGCCGAAGAAGAGACAGATAGGGACATTATGCAAGACGGTAAATCAGTCGGCTCTGCAGGCTACAAAATTTTGACGGTTGTGCCTCATTCGCTGTACGAATACGCGCCAACAAAAAAACGCTTTGTGAGGGTTGATAAATAAAAACTCGTGTTCTGTCGCTTTTTGTTAATGAACCTGCGAGCGACTTGGAGCGGAGAACACAAAAATTATCCTGCAAATTTTGCGCAAAATTGTCGATACGCAGTTAAACAACGACTTCCACGCGGTGAGCAAGGCGGACGTTCCGTGTAAATGGAGCGTGTTTTTCTTCCACCCGGCGGATTTGTGCCGGCAAAGGATTTCGACGTGCTGATTGAGTCGACAGGATTTGCCGGGTGCAGCAGTTTCATCGTTAGTCCCGAAGGAAAAATTGTCGCCTGCCGGGTTATTGACGGCAGTGTCGGGCGAAATTTGTCATTGCCGCGCAGAAAATTGCGGCTAAAAATCCATTCGTCACGGCGGAAGTCTGTGACCCGCACTCAAAGACAAGTACAACGTGATGAGTTTGCCATATTCGGTCGTTGCTGAATGTGTCGCCTTCGTCAAGAAGTTTTATCGATTAAATTTTTCACGAGTCGAGCTGACGGTGAGCTTAGCGAAAAGGGACATCAATATGCTCAAGCCTTACGGCTGTGACCTCAACATTTGTTTCACGTCGTACTAAAATGCGTGATTCACACGCTCAATCATGTGCTTGACGAGCTCGACAGAAACCGATTGCCCGTGATTAAAAGCTGATTTGACGACCGAAGAAATTTTGAACGTTAATATTCCTACGGGCATTCCGTCGGTCTACGAGATTGACGACACTTTTAAGGCGGTCAATCATTACTGTTCGGGCAATCAGAAACTGCTTAAGCAGAAAATGGCGGCGGTTGCCAACCAAGGCAAGAAAAAATAAGCATCATATACGTTAAATTTTACGGCTCTTAGAGATACAGGTTTTTTTGCTATAACTTACTTCGTGCGCTTTGAGGCGAAGAATTTTTGACATTGGAAATTTTTTTCGCAGTGATGATACCGTTTTTGGGGACAAGTACGGGAGCGGCGTGCGTTTTTGTTATGGGTTCGCAGTTTTCCAAGAGCGTGCAAAAAATTTTGACGGGCTTCGCCGCAGGAATAATGGTTGCCGCGTCAGTTTGGAGTTTGCTTATTCCTTCGCCGGAAAGCAGTTTCGACCCGGGAAAATGGGCGTTCGTACCTGCAGTGAGTGGCTTTTGGTTCGGAACGCTTTTTTTACTGTTGCTTGATTATGTGATTCCGCACTTGCATTTGAATTCGCAGTCGACAGAGGGACTAAAAATTTCACTCCCGCGCAGTGCAATGATAATTTTGGCGGTCACTTTGCACAATATCCCCGAAGCTATGGCGGTCGGCGTGGTAATTGCCGGTTGGCTTGATTCGACGACGCAAATCACGCTGAATTAGGTTTTTGCACTGTCAATCGGGATTGCGATACAAAATTTTCCGGAAGGAGCGATTATTTCAATGTCGTTGCGTGCCTAAGAACATTCGCAAGTTAAATCTTTTGTCGGCGGAGTACTTTCGGGCATCGCAGAACCGATCGGAGCGGTCATGACGATTCTTGCCGCAGGTTTAATCGTGCCGATTCTGCCGTATCTTTTGAGCGCGGCGGCGGGCGCAATGGTTTATGTTGTCGTCGAAGAGCTGATACCGGAAATGTCAATCGGCGAGCACTCGAATATTGGCGTGATTTCGTTTGCAACGGGCTTTACGCTGATGTTGGCACTCGATACCGCTCTTTCGTGAGTAGAGTCGGCGAAATGAACAGAAAATATTTGTCGGCATCATTGCCCGCCGTGCTCGAAGGAATTTTCATGATTTTGCTTAGCTCGGTCAATTTAATCATGGTCGGAATGCTTGGAGCAACCGCAATTAACAGTGTCCCATGCCCGAATCGCCGCGCCTTTATGCAAATGAATCACAGCAAATCGCAGGCTAATTGTTGAAAATGCACGAGAGACCGGATATAATTTGCGAAAAAACGATTGAGAAAGCTGCAAAAGCTGTCCGCGCAGAGCCGTTCGGTAAAAAAGCTCGAATCAGAATTGCACATGAAATAAGAATCTCTCAACGGATCCCAATATTTGTTTTTATATAACAGGAGGAGTTATCATGAACAAACAGGCTTTAATCGAAAAAATCAAATCAATGGCGGCGGCTCCGAGCTGTTGCGCTGAACTCAAGGCGGCTGTTCAAACTTACCTTGACGCTCTGGGCACGGCTAATGAAAAATCTGCCGCACAAAATCTTATCGCCGAGATCGAAGAGGACATCACCACCGTCGACGATTTGGTTCCGTTCGCGCACTCTGAAATTGCCGTTCAAATTTTCGGCGCGGAAAGTGCAAAGAAATTCGCCGCTCATGCCGACGAGCTCAAGGCTAACGGTGCGCAATATTGTGACTGCGGCGCGTGTGCTCCCGGCGTCGAGATTCTCGCGAACAAAGATATTCTCCTCGGCTAAAAATTTTTCATCAACAAATTTTTCCCGTCAATGCGGCGGGAATTTTTTTTGTAAAAAAGTCTGCACCGAAATTAACAAAAAAAATAACTATTATAATGAGCAGGAAGTTAATCAAAAAATTTTAGGGAAATGGTTTTTATGAGCGTATAATTGTGCCCGTAACTTCTGATAAAGTCATTGCCGGCACCGGCTTTGATTGTCAAATCCCGTTACATTGGCGGGAGATTGAGCTTGAAATTCTATTCTCTGCTTACGATGTCGTCTTTATGAGCCACAGTTGAGCCGACCGTCTTGCAAACAGAATAATCATCATTGACTTCAACGACTCGCGCCTTGCCGACTTTTCCGCGCTTGAAACCGACGGACTCTCTCTGTATATAGTCAAAATTTCGCCGCATCGAAGTCCGTCATTGGAGCCTTTGTCAATGTAAATTTCATTGCCGGAAATGTCTGCGACGCGGGCGCGGAACGGATTAAGCGTGTTAAGATTTTTAATGAAATTTTCTGCGGCTTGCTTACAGGCGTTGTTAAGAGCCGATTCGACGGAGGCACCGCTTTTGTTGCCCGCGACAGTCCTTGCAAGGATAACTTCGCCCGTAGTGTTGTCGACAAATCGAATATCGAGTTGAATCCTGCCCTTGAATTTGTGAACAAAATCTTCCACAATGCCGCCGATTTTTCCGAGTCCCAACATTTCGTCGAGTGCGCTTATTGTATTCGCCGTGGGATTGACTTCGACGACCGCCATTGTCACTTTGCCGACCATTGAATAATCTGCGCCCAAAAGTTTGCCCAATTCTACAGCTTGATTTGGATCTCCGAGAGTATATTGAAGTTCCTGCTCTTGAACTATTGCCTCCAAGCGCGCCCTTTCGACGACGGTATAAGCTCCGTTTGAATGCATGGCGACAATTAATTGCTCCGTCATTATTTCGGCAACTTTTTGTTCGTCGTAGCCCGAAATATTTTCCAACGGTATCACCGCCACAATTTTTTTTGCCGAACAATAATTCATTGAACACATAATCGCAACCGCACACATTGCGGCAAAAATTTTTCCAATCAACTTCGCAATCACGACAGCCGACCTCCTCTGACGTTATTTTTTGAACTATATCAAAGGTATCTTAAAATCTCAATAAAAATTTCACTTTCGCGCGGCTTTTGGCGGCAGGCAGGAAAAATTTTTCATTGCCCGAATCAACGCAGGCAAAGGAGGCTACAAAATGACAATCATCACTAAGGACGGAACTTTGGCGGAAGTCGCGGGCGCGGAGGCTCTTCACGCTCTGCGGCACACTGCCTCACATATCATGGCGCAGGCGATTAAACATCTCTACGGCGGCGCGGACGGCAAAGCTGTCAAACTTGCTATCGGCCCGGCAATCGACACCGGCTTTTATTACGACATCGACACCGACAAAAAAATTTCCGACGACGATTTAGCCGACATTGAACGCGAAATGAAATCAATCGTCAAACAAAATCTGCCGCTGGAACGTTCGACGCTCAATCGTGCCGACGCGCTGAAAAAATTTTCCGACGAGGGCGAGACGTACAAAGTTGAGCTGATTGAAAATCTTCCCGACGACGCGGAAATTTCTCTGTTCACGCAAGGCGACTTTACCGACCTTTGCGCCGGGCCGCACGTTCAATCGACGGGCAAAGTTAAAGCGTTCAAGCTCATGTCAATCGCGGGAGCATATTGGCGCGGCGACGAGCATAACAAAATGTTGCAACGCATTTACGGCACGGCATTTGAATCCAAAGACGAGCTCAAGGATTATCTGCACATGTTGGAAGAAGCGGCGCGTCGTGACCACCGCAAACTCGGCAAGGAATTGGATTTGTTCAGCCTGCACGACGAAGGTCCCGGCTTTCCGTTTTTCCATCCGAACGGCATGGTGATTCGCAACGAGCTGATAAATTATTGGCGCGAAGTTCATCGCCGCTACGGTTATCAAGAAATTAAGACGCCGATAATTTTAAATCGCAAGCTCTGGGAAACTTCCGGGCATTGGGATCATTACAAGGAGAACATGTACTTCACGAAGATTGATGAGGAAGATTATGCCGTCAAGCCCATGAATTGTCCCGGCGGAATGTTGGTTTACAATACGCATGTGCACAGCTACCGCGATTTGCCGTTGCGTCTCGGAGAATTGGGCTTGGTTCATCGTCACGAGAAAAGCGGTGTCTTGCACGGTTTATTCCGCGTCAGAAATTTCACGCAGGACGACGCGCACATCTTCATGACGCCCGCGCAGGTTGAGCCGGAGATTCAAAAGACGATTGACCTTTTCGACGAGGTGTATAAAACTTTCGGGCTGAAATACAAAGCTGAACTTTCGACGCGTCCCGAAAATTCTATGGGCGACGACGAGACGTGGGAACTTGCAACCGATGCGCTCCGTAAAGCTTTGGAACATCGCGGGCTTGAATACGTCATCAACGAAGGCGACGGTGCCTTTTACGGCCCAAAGATTGATTTTCATTTGAAAGATTCGATTGGCAGAACGTGGCAGTGCGGAACGATTCAGCTTGACATGCTCCTGCCCGAAAAGTTCGACTTGAATTACATCGGCGAGGACGGTCGCGAACATCGCCCGATTATGGTTCATCGTGTCGTTTACGGCTCAATCGAACGTTTCATCGGCATTCTGATTGAAAATTACGCGGGCGCGTTTCCGACGTGGCTTGCACCGATTCAGATAAAAATTTTGCCCGTCACCGATTCGCACGTTGCCTATGCCAAAGAACTCGGCGAAAAATTTTTCAAGCTCAAGCTGCGTGCCGAAGTCGACGATCGAAACGAGAAGATCGGCAAAAAAATTCGCGACAGCCAAGTCCGCAAGATACCTTATACGATTGTTGTCGGCGACAAAGAAATTGAGACGGGCGTTTTGCCGATTCGCAAGTACAGCTCGAAAGACAGCGTTCAAATGAGCATCGACGACTTCATTGCTTATGTTCAGGAAAAAATTTCTTCCCGCGACGAAAATTTCTGATTCAACGCCAAAAAATTTATCCTCCGTCAAAATTGCGGCGGAGGATTTTTTTGCGCAGAAAATTTTTTATGAACGTCTTGACAGCATATATATATATATATATAATGCTTTTTGGAAAAATTACGTGACTGATGAAAGGAAGTGGACGCCGTGTTAAAAAAATTTTTAGTCGCGTTGATTGTCGCCGTGCTGATGTTGACTTCGCAAATCGCCGCCGCCGAAATTCCAATCGACTGGAGCAGAGTTAAGCGTATAAGCAGCAAGACGGAATTCGCTGACTACATGAAGAGCCAACAGAGAGCCGGAGAAAGTATAGTTCCCGTGATTCTCACGAACGGCTTAAACATCCCCATCGGTGAATTTCTTACTCTTTGTCCGTCATCAGTCGTTTCTCAACGCACAGTTTTCAACGACGGGCAAACAAGCCGCGTGATTTATACGCTGATGGATTATCCCAGCACGAAAGTCATCAATGCCTATCGCAGCGGCGATACGATTTGGCTCAACGCCGAGGAAATGGAACTTTACAACAAAGCTGTAGAAATTATCAACGTGGCAAAGACAAGGAACGGCATTTGGAATCAAGAGGTTTACATCTACGAAGAGATCGCGCGACGTGTAACTTATCACACGGAGAAGAATGCAGGCAGTCAACCGCACTTTTTCACGGCGTATGGTGCACTCGTTAAAGGCAAGGCAAATTGTCAAGGTTACACTGACGCATTTTACCTACTTGGAAATCTTATGGGATGGAACGTCGGAAAAATGAGCGGCGGCAATCATCAATGGAACACGATTGAATTCGGCGGCAAAGTTTATTGCGTCGACGTGACTTGGGGCGACAGCGTATTTGCAAGCAAAAACAAGCGTATCAAGTTCAATTCCTACATGTATTTCAATGCGCCAATAGAAATCATGGAGGTTACACATCAATGGGACAGAGCTTTACAACCTGCGAATCTTCAACCGAGCGTCGACGGTCGTTATGCTTATTGCCTTTTTAACAGGTGTTTGCGAGTGAGCAGTGCGGAAGCCGGCTTGAATCTCCTTGCTCAAAAAATCGGCAAAGAAAATTTCAACTGGCTCTCCGTGATGGTGCCGTTCAACGAAAAATATTCTGTTGAACACAATCAAGAAAACGCCAATTACGTCGCAAGCAAAGCCGGCAAAAATCTTTACCTTAACACTTGGAGATTTGGCAAGTATCTTTTCTTCACAGCCAACACATTGTAACGCGTGAAAAAAATTTTATCCTCCGTCAAAATTGCGGCGGAGGATTTTTTTTGCTATGATGAGCGAAAATTTTTTATGAGAAAGGAAGTGGACGCCGTGTTAAAAAAATTTTTCGCCGCAATGATTATCGCCGTGTTGATGTTGACTTCGCAAATCGTCTCCGCAGAAATTGATTGGAGCAACGTTCAGCGAATTGGAAGCAAGGTAGAATTTTTCCGCTACGTCGAAAGCGAACGTCGCAAAGGTCACACGAAAATTTATGCGGTCTTTACGAACGGTTTTAAGTTTGCAAGTCTTAACAATCTTCCAAATTTGTTGGTAGCCGGCATTGGCTTAACTGCCGGAAATTATTCTGCCGAAGGGAACGAGCAATTAACTTTTATGATACGGGAATATCCCGGCACGCGCGTCGCAAATGCTTATCTGCGCGGCAACACGAACGATCTTACAATGGATGAAATTCAACTTTATGATGTGGCAATCGGTATCGTTAACGAGGCGAAAAAATTTTCATCGCCCATTGACAGAGCAAGATATATTCACGACGAAATTTGCAGACGCGTAACTTTTGAGCATGATAGAAATACTGCGACGGGTGCGCTTGTCTACGGCAGGGCAGATTGTGACGGATATACGGACGCTTTTTACATGCTCGGTCGCATGTGCGGCTTGAATGTCGGCAGAATCGGCGGCAAGGCAGGTGGAGGCAATCACGGATGGAATTGGATTGACTTAGGCGGCAAAGTTTACTGTGTCGACGTGATACTTGACGATACATATAATTCGCATACTTGGTTTCTCGCGCCTTCGGAAGTCATGCGGAAAACTCATTCGTGCGATTGGTCGGTAATTCCGAATCTGCAATGACATGAAAAAATTTATCCTCTGTCTGCGAATTGCGGTGAGGATTTTTTTTTGCTATGATGAGCGAAAATTTTTGGAGGCGATAACATGTTGAGTGACGTTGAAATTGCGCAAGGTGCCAAGGTTGAGAAAATTACGGCGGCGGCATCAAAGCTCGGTCTCACTGAAGACGATTTGGAATTCTACGGAAAGTTCAAGGCGAAAATTTCTCACGACGTTTGGCGGCGCGTCAAAGACAATCCCGACGGAAAATTGATTCTCGTCACCGCGATAACTCCGACTCCTGCCGGCGAAGGCAAGACGACAACTTCAATCGGGCTGGCGGACGCTTTTGCTAAACTCGGCAGAAAAATTTGCGTGGCTCTGCGTGAACCAAGTCTCGGTCCATGTTTCGGCATCAAAGGCGGCGCGGCGGGCGGCGGTTATGCTCAAGTCGTTCCGATGGAAGATATAAATTTGCACTTCACCGGCGATTTTCACGCGTTGACGACGGCTCACAATCTCTTAGCCGCTGTGCTCGACAATCACCTGCAACAGGGCAACGAACTCAAAATCGACGTGCGACGTGTCGTTTGGAAACGTGTACTCGATTTGAATGACCGCGCGCTCCGAAATGTCATCGTCGGACTCGGCGGCAAGTCTAACGGCGTTCCTCGCGAATCCGGCTTTGATATAACCGTTGCCTCCGAAATGATGGCGATTCTCTGTCTTGCGAAAGATTTTGCCGATTTGAAAGAACGTCTCGGAAAAATTATCGTGGCGTACACGGTTGACGGCTCGATTGTCACGGCGAATGATTTAAATGTCACGGGCTCGCTCGCATTGCTGTTGAAAGACGCCATCAAGCCGAATCTCGTTCAGACGTTGGAAGGGACTCCTGCGCTGATTCACGGCGGACCTTTCGCGAACATTGCGCACGGTTGCAACTCAATCACGGCAACGAAATACGCGCTCAAACTCGCTGATTTTGGTGCAGACCTCGGCGCGGAAAAATTTTTGGACATCAAATGCAGGATGAGCGGCTTGCGTCCCGATGCGGTCGTTATCGTTGCGACGATTCGCGCGCTCAAAATGCATGGCGGCGTTGACAAAAAAAATCTCGCGGCTCCGAACGTTGCGGCTGTCGAACGCGGGCTTGAGAATTTGGCAAAACATATCGAGAACGTTCAAGGCTTTGGACTTCCCGCAGTCGTTGCGCTCAATGATTTTCCGACTGACACCGACGAAGAAATTCAAGCCGTTGAAAAAATCTGCGCGGACAAAAATGTTCGATTCGCACGGTCGAAAGTTTTTGCTGACGGCGGACTTGGCGGCATTGAACTTGCAAAGGCGGTCGAGGACAGTTTCAACGACGCGAAAAATTTCACTTTGACTTATTCCGACGACGAGAGCATTGCCGAAAAAATTTCTGCGGTCGCGACAAAAATTTACGGTGCTGACGGCGTGAACTACACTTCTGCGGCAAAGAAACAGCTTGCGGAAATTGAACGGCTCGGCTTCGGAAAGTTGCCGATTTGCATTGCGAAAACGCAGTACTCTCTAAGTGACGATGCGGCTAAACTCGGTCGTCCGAAAAATTTCGACGTGACTGTTCGCGAGCTGAAAATTTCTGCCGGCGCAGGATTCGTCGTCGTATTGCTCGGAACGATTTTGACAATGCCCGGACTGCCGAAACGTCCTGCCGCCGAAAAAATCGACATCACTCCCGACGGCGTCATCAGCGGCTTGTTTTGAGGTGATCCAATGTACAGCGTGACGGGACGAATTCAAGCGATTAAGCAACCAAAAGGCGGCTACCTTCCCGCGAGTTCGTTTATCGCCAAACAATATGACGACGGTAAAAATCTCCACGTCGCCGAAAATGTTCACGGAAGTCTTGTCGGCTTGGCAGTGGATTATCTGACGCGCTATCGTTTGACGGAAGATTTGGTCGACTCGTTCAGAATATCTTTAATCGGCGCAAAAATTTTAGGTGAGCATGAATACGCGCTTAAACTTTTGGCACGCGTGGCGACGGGCGATATTGCTTCGGCGGTAAAACTTGCGGCATTTGATGCGGTTTACAGAGCGGGCGTCATGAACATTTCCATTCCGTCTCCTGACGCGGCAACTGTTGAAAATATTGATGTAATGGTTCAGCGCGGAATAAATTTTTTGGAAAGCAAAGGCACCGTCGTGAAGGCAGGATTCACATTTGAAGGCGGCTACACAGCCACGATTTCAAGCGGCGACGGCGATTATCTGACGAAAGATTCTTTGATAGATTTTAAAGTCATTCGGAGCAAAATCAACGCCGGGCAAACATTGCAGTTGCTGATTTATTATTTGATGGGCTTGCATTCGATTCATGCGGAGTTTAAAGGTATTAAATATCTGTCGATTTTCAACCCGCGAAAAAATGTTGAGTATTGCTTTCCGACAAAAAAGCTGTCCGAAGCCGTGATAAGCGAAGTTTCGATCAAGGTTATCGGCTATTGAAATAAAAAAAGGCACGACTGTTCTAATCGAAGGCGATTTGAATTTGAAACCGAATTTGACTGTGGAAGCTCTTGTTACAGAGGCAAAAATTTTCTGCGAGCTGATGACGCAAAAGAATCATTCGGATTTGATTGGCGTCACGGACGGAAAAGCCGTAGGAACATACGTTGAACGCGAATTTCAAAACTATCTTAGCGCAAGATACATTCTTACCGTCGGCAACAGCGCAGAAGGAATTGATTTGCCCGACAAGCACATATTGACCGATATAAAAGTTACTTCCGCAGCGCAACCGCAATCAAGTTGTCCTTTTGAAAGCACTCGACAAAAAATCTTTGGTTTGGGCTACAACCTGCTGATATTCGTTTACGACAAAAGCGACCTTGCCGACAAGTGCACATTGCAATTTCGTCATTGCGTCTTTATCGAAAAGCAACGAACGGCTGATTTTACAATGACAAAACGTTTGCGCGAAATGCTCAACGACGGAGCGAACAAAGAAGACATTATCGGCTTCCTTCGCGATAAAAATTTGCCGGGCGACGAAATAACTTATACTCAACTCGTCGATGAAATTTTGTCTAACACACCGCCGCAAGGTTATCTGACGGTGAGCAATGCTCTGCAATGGCGACTGCAATATTCGCGGGCAATTTCCTTGAACAATTCCGTCGACGGAGTTAAAAATTATGATCGTTAGGCGCGAATTCGGCGACTATCAGACACCGTTTGAATTTGCCGTCAAAATTTGCAGATTCTTAAAAATCGAACGCAAAATAAATCCCGAAATGATTCTGGAGCCGACTTGCGGCGCAGGAAATTTTTTAAAGGCGGCTCTTGAATTCAACGCGGAAAAATATTTCGGCATTGAAATTAATCCCGACTATTGCAAGCTCTGCGCCGACAATATCGCCGATGAGCGCGTCAAAATTTTCAACGCAAATTTTTTTGACTTCAAGTTGAGCACGTTGCCGAAAAGCAATGACTTGCTTATAATTGGAAATCCGCCTTGGGCGAACAATGAAACTCTTTCGAAGCTGAATTCTTCAAACCTGCCGTTGAAGAGTAATTTCAAAAATCTGAAGGGACTAGACGCGCTGACGGGCTGCGGCAACTTTGACATCTGCGAATATATTCTACTCAAGCTCATCAACGAATACCGCGACACTTCGACGACGATAGCCATGCTTTGCAAAACTTCAACCGCGCGAAATGTTTTCAAGGAATTGCGACGCACCGACGTTAATTTTGTCGAATGTGAGCTTTTCGAATTCGACGCCGCAAAAATTTTCGACATAAGCGCAAGTGCATGCCTGCTACTCATCAAGCTGACTGCCGAGAATGTTTCATCAAACGTTTGCAAAATTTTTTCACCGGAAGAGCCGAACGAACTGAAAAATATTTTGACGTGTGACGAAGGAATTTTGCAAAGTTCAGAGCTTGCCTTTGACGGAAAATGTTGTTTCGATTGGCGGCAAGGCATAAAGCACGATTGCGCCAAAGTTTTGGAGCTGACGTTGTCTAATGATCGCTTGCAAAATAATTCGGGCGAAATTGTCGACCTGGAAGACGAATTGATTTTTCCGCTCGTCAAAAGCAGTTCAATCAAGCACGCCGTCATCACCGAGTTTTCAAAACGTCTCCTTGTCACGCAACGGCACATAAACGAAGACACGGCGCACATAGAATTTAACTTCCCGAAGACGTGGAGCTATCTGAATCGGAACGCCGAAATTTTTGCGCGGCGCAAAAGTTCCGTTTATCGCGGCAGATCAAAATTTTCAATGTTCGGCGTCGGCAATTACTCGTATTCGCGCTACAAAGTCGTCGTGAGCGGCTTTTACAAGAAACCGTTATTCGCACTGATTTTTTCTCCGAACGGCAAACCTGTTATGACGGACGACACGACTTATTTCATCGGCTTTGAAAATTTCACGGCGGCTTATACGGCAATGCTCTTTCTGAATTCTCCTCAAGTGCAGGAGTTTCTTGCGGCAATGACATTCCTTGATGCCAAACGCCCTTACACGAAAAAAATTCTTGAACGAATCGACTTTTCCAAAATCGTTGCCGCAATTCAGTTTGAAGATTTAAAACAAACGGAGCGGCGTCTTGGCTTGAACGATTGCTTGACGAATTCAATGCTTGCAGAATTTGTCGCGTCAATCAAAGTTCAGCCGACGTTGTTCTGAAAATCAATCATAAGCAAAGAAAATTTTTTGAAAGGAAGTGAACGGCGCGATTATCTGTCGTGCCAAATTTCATGAGAATCATTCACACGGACAAAGCTCCGGCGGCTGTCGGGCCTTACAGCCAAGCAATCAAAGTCAACGGACTTTTGTACACGTCGGGACAAATTGCAATCGATCCCGTCGTCGGAAAAATCGTCGCGAAAAATATCGAAGGGCAAGCCGCTCAATGTTGCAAAAATTTGGGCGCGATACTTGAGGCGGCGGGCTACGACTTCAGCGAAGTTTTCAAGACGACGTGTTTTCTTGCCGACATCGCCGATTTTGCCGCGTTCAATGCCGTTTACGAAAAATATTTCATCAGCAAACCTGCGCGCAGTTGTGTTGCCGTGAAAGATTTGCCGGCGGGCGCATTGTGCGAAATTGAACTTATCGCGGCGAAGTAAATGATTCGCGCTGAAAATTTGCGTCACGTTTATAAAACTTCGGCAGGCGGCAACGTGACGTTGCATCCAAATGACGCGCTCCAATGTCATAAGAAAATTTTCAATCACTCGCCGCGAAATGAGGTTTAGACATTTTGGAAATGATTCGCGCTGAAAATTTGCGCCACGTCTACAAAACTTCGACAGGCGACAGAGTTGCGCTCGACGACGTGAATTTTTCCATTGCCGAAGGTGAATTCGTCGCGATAATCGGCACGAACGGCTCCGGCAAATCGACGCTCGCCAAACATTTCAACGCGCTGTTAATTCCAACGTCGGGAAAAATTTTCGTTGACGGCTTGGACACGGCGCAGGAAGAAAATCTTTGGCACATTCGCGAAAACGTCGGCATGGTCTTTCAAAATCCTGACAGCGAAATTGTCGCGGCGATTGTCGAAGATGACGTCGCATTTGGATTGGAAAATCTCGGCATTGCTCCCGAAAAAATTCGTGAACGCGTAGATTTGGCACTCGACACCGTGAACATGAGCAGCTACAAAAAATTCGCGCCGAGCAAATTGAGCGGCGGACAAAAGCAACGAATCGCCATTGCCGGTGTGATTGCCATGCGCACGAAAATTATTGTCCTCGACGAGCCGACTGCAATGTTGGATCCGCAAGGTCGCCGCGAAATTTTGCAAATGGTCAAACGTCTGCACGCGCAAGGCTTGACGATAATTTACATCACGCACTTTATGGAAGAAGCGGCTCAAGCTCAACGCGTCTTTGTCATGGAAAAAGGCAGAATTATTCGCGACGCCACACCGCGCGAAATTTTCACTGACGTTAAGGAAATGAAACGTCTCGGCTTTGACGTGCCTGTTGCCGCAGAAATTTCGGAACGACTTCGCCGCAGAGGATTCAAGCTTCCGAAAAAAATTTTGACTGCCGAAGAACTCGCCGACGTGTTAAGAAAATTTTAATCGGCTTGACAACGACAGCGGCTCGTGCGAATATACAGCTGATTTTCAGTAAAGGAAGTGACTAAGCGCGGCGGAACTTTCGATAACGCGAAAAATTTTCCGTCGACAAAGTTAATGACAAAATACGTAGCGAAAAGAATTTTTATGTCCGTGCTGACGCTGTTCGTAATAATTTTCGTGCTGTTCGTGCTGATTAGAATCATGCCGGGAAATCCGTTCCCGGTCGAAAGAATGAGCGCGGAAATGATTTTGCAAAAGCGTGCGGAGCTCGGACTTGACAAGCCGATTCTGATTCAGTTCGTTGACTATATGTCAATGCTCTTGCAAGGCAGTTTCGGCAACGGCACATCACTTTACAACGGCGCACCGATTAAACCGATACTTCTCGCTTGCCTGGAGAATTCGTTCAAAATCGGCGTGCTGTCAATTTTATTCGGAACGACGGTCGGACTTTTATTGGGCATAACCGCCGCTCTCAATCGCGGAAAATTTTTGGACGGACTTTGCACGGTGTTTTCAATTCTCGGCGTGTGCATTCCGTCCTATGTTTTTATGATTTTCCTGCAATATTTTTTCTCGTACAAAATTCCGTTCTTCCCGTATTTCTTCGATCCGTCAAGATTTTTGTTCTCGTCGATAATGCCGTCGTTGTCGTTGAGCTTGTTCACGGTCGCGACAGTCGCACGTTTCACACGCAACGAAATGATCGAAGTCATGAACAGCGATTATGTCAAGCTCGCGGAGGCAAAGGGACTTTACGGCTTTGAACTCATGCGCAAACACGTCCTGCGAAACGCGCTGATACCTGTCGTCACGGTCATTGCTCCGCTCGTCGTCGATTTGCTAACAGGCGCAATGGTCATGGAAAAAATTTACGGCGTCAACGGCGTTGGCAAACTAATGGTCGACGCAATTTCAGGCGACGGCATCGATTATAATTACGTCCTCGCGCTCGGAATTGTCTTCTCGTCGCTGTACATCGGCATAATGCTCGTGCTCGATATTCTTTACGGCATAATCGATCCGCGAATCAGATTGACGGCAAAGGAGACGGCTTGACAATGAGGAATGAGGAATTAGGAATTAGGAATGCGGACGACTTTGAATTTATCGCGGGCAGAGATTTAAACGTTGATTTGAATTTCGCGTCGCAAGGTTATTGGAAAGGTGTTGCCGTTCATTTTTGCCGCAACAAACTCGCCGTCGCCGGAGTGATTATCGTCGCCGTGATAATGCTCTTCGCGATTCTTGCGCCGATTGTCAGCACATACGGTTATCAAGAAATTGTCGCCGTCAACGTTGATGGCAAGCAGATTGTCGCCAAAAGTCTGGAGCCGCAATTTGCAGGCGAGGCACAAAATCTTTTCGCGGACAAAACTTTTCTCTTCGGCACCGACGACATGGGACGTGACCTTTGGACGCGGACTTGGTTTGGCGCAAGAGTTTCGTTGCTCATCGCGTTCGTCGCAATTTTTATCGATATGATAATCGGCATGAGTTACGGATTAATTTCAGGATATTTCGGCGGGCACGTCGATAACATCATGCAACGATTCATTGAAATTGCCGGCTCAATTCCGACGCTCGTCATCATTTCGATTCTTGCAATTTTCATGGACAAAGGCATCGGACTTGTTATCGCGGCGTTGCTCGTGACGGAATGGATTGGCATGAGCAAAATTTCCCGCGCAGAGTGTTTGAAGTTGAAAGAACGCGAATACGTTTTGGCAAGCCGAACATTGGGCGCAGGAAGTTTCCACATAATCTTCAAGCAAATTCTGCCGAACACAATCGGACCGATTATCACGCAGGTTATGTTTTCAATTCCCGTCGCGATTTTCACGGAAGCATTTTTGAGTTTCGTCGGCGTCGGAATTGTTCTGCCGCAATGTTCAATCGGCTCGCTAATCGAAGCGGGCTTTAACAACATCACCGTCCTGCCGTATCAAATTCTGCCGCCGATTTGCGTCCTTGCGCTGCTGATGCTCGGTTTCAATCTGATTGGCGACGGTTTCCGCGAAGCATTGGCTCCGAAGATTGAGAACATGTGAGGGCTTGCGATGAACGAAAAAATTATTCTCTCCGTTGAAAATCTGGACATCACCTTTCGCACGAATGCCGGGCTTGTACATGCAATTCGCGGCGTCGATTTTGAATTGCCTGCGGGAAAAACTCTGGCACTCGTCGGCGAATCGGGCAGCGGCAAATCCGTCACGATGAAAGCCGTCGCGGGACTTTTGGACGACAACGCAACCGTCAACAGCGGAAAAATTTTTTACAACGGACTGGACTTGCTGACGTTGAGCAAACGAGACTTGCGCAAGAAAATCAACGGGCAACAAATCGCGATGGTTTTTCAAGACCCGATGACGAGTTTGGATCCGACAATGACAATCGGCGCGCAAATTACCGAAGGAATGCTCCTGCACCAAAAAATTTCCGCGACCGATGCAAAAGATAAAGCCGTTGAACTTTTGAAACTTGTCGGACTGAACGAGCCGGAGAAACGCGTTAAAAATTATCCGCACCAACTTTCGGGCGGGCAACGTCAACGCGTCGTCATTGCCATTGCACTTTCCTGCGAACCGAAAATTTTAATCTGCGACGAACCGACGACTGCTCTTGACGTGACGATTCAGGCGCGAATTCTCGATTTGATTCAAGACCTGCAAAAGAAAATGGGCTTGTCCGTAATTTACATCACGCACGATTTGGGCGTCGTCGCGAAGGTTGCCGATTTTGTCAACGTCATGTACGCCGGAAAAATTATCGAAGCGGGAACTGTCGACGAAATTTTTTACGACCCGCGACATCCTTACACGTGGGGATTGTTATTGGCGATGCCCGACCTTGACACGACGGAAGATCGACTTTACTCAATACCGGGCAGTCCGCCGAATTTGTTGCACGAGCCGATTGGTGACGCCTTCGCCGCAAGAAACCGATTCGCAATGAAAATCGATGAACGCGAGCAGCCGCCGATGTTCAAAATTTCGGAAACGCATTCCGCCGCAACGTGGCTCCTGCATCCCGACGCTCCGAAAATCGAATTGCCGCGCGAATTGCGATTGAGGCTTGAACGTGCGAGAAAGGCGGCGAACTTATGAACAATCCATTGTTGAAGGTTGATAATCTTCATCAGCACTTTAAAATTTCGCGGAACTTCACGGTCAAAGCTGTCAACGGCGTGTCGTTTGAAATTTTTCCCGGCGAAACTTACGGACTTGTCGGCGAATCGGGCAGCGGCAAGACGACCATCGGGCGAAGTATCATTCGGCTTTACGATCCGACTTCGGGCGAAATTATTTTTAACCGCAGCAAAATTTCCGGCACGCTCAACAACAAGACGCGTCGAATGCTCCGCAAAAATATGCAGATGATTTTTCAAGACCCGATGTCAAGTTTGAATCCGCGCAAAAAAATTGGCGACATTATCGGCGAAGGCTTGGACATTCACGAAATTTATTCCGACGTTACCGAGCGCAACGCCATTATCGCCGAGATGTTGCAGAAAGTTGGATTGAGTCCCGCGCACGCCGAACGTTATCCGCATCAATTTTCCGGCGGTCAGCGTCAACGTGCGGGAATTGCTCGCGCGCTTGTCATGAAGCCGAAACTGATTATCGCCGACGAATGCATTTCCGCGCTTGACGTGTCGATTCAAGCTCAAGTCGTCAACTTGATGAAGGACATTCAAGCCGAGACGCAATGCGCGTATCTTTTCATCGCGCACGATTTGAGCATGGTCAAATACATTTCCGACCGTATCGGCGTGTTGCATTTAGGTTATCTCGTTGAGACGGGCACGACGGAAGAAATTTTTTCCGACCCGATTCATCCTTACACGAAAAGTTTATTGTCCGCCGTACCGTGTCCGAATCCGCGCGTCGAAAAATTCCGTCGACCTGTCGTTTACGATTCAAGCAACGTGAATTATTCTGCCGCGACCGTTCAGAAAATCAGCGACACGCATTTTGTCCTGCTGTGAAAGGCGATGATTGCAATGAAAATTCCAAACGTCGACTTCGCGATTATCGGCGGCTCCGGCACATTGTCGAGCGACTTTCCGAAAAATTTTGCGGGCGTTGAAATTTTGGCGGAGAATTTATTTTTCGAGACGCCTTACGGTCAAAGTCCCGCGTTCAGATTTTGCAGCGTCGACGGGAAAAATTTTTTGACGTGTAAAATGCACGGCTGGCGGAGCGGCGTCACACGCGCTGATTCGAGTCGGCAGGCGTCAAACGAATTTTTTCGGAAGGCGGCGTCGGCTCGATCAATCGGCTGCTCAATCCTCGCGACTTGCTCATTCCCGACGATTATCTTGATTTGTCCGTGCGAAAAGACGTTCAACTTGACGGGCGGTATCTTTTGATAATGCGCGACGCTCTTTGTTCCGAACTGCGCGGCAAACTTTTGTCGGCGGCCGGAAAATTTTTCACGGGCAGAATTTTTGAACGCGGCATTTACGCTGTCACGGACGGTCGCCACTTTGAAAGCCCTGCGGAAATTGCAATGCTCCAAGGTCACGCTGATATTGTCGGTCAAAGTCTTGCGCCCGAAGTTTATCTTGCGCGGGAAATCGGCGCGTGCTATGCTAACTTGTCGTTTGTCGTCAATTACGGCGAAGGTCTCAAAATTTGGTCGCATGAAGTCATGAAGGAAATTTTTTTCGACGACGCAAAACTTATCGGCAACATTTTACTTGACGCGATTAAAAACACTTCCGCCGCCGCGAGAACTTGTCATTGCATTGAGTTGCGTAAAGAGACGTTGCTCAAGGAAATTTACAAATGATTTCGATTCGTGACGTGAGCTATACTTACATGACGGGCACGCCGTTTGAAAAGGTTGCGCTGAAAAATATTTCGTTCGACGTGGCGGACGGCGAAGTTTTGGCTGTCGCAGGACACACCGGCTCCGGCAAATCGACGTTGATTCAACTTGTCGCGGGCTTGATTGATTTGACGAGCGGCACGATTGAAATTGACGGCTTGAACGTCACGGACAAAAAAATTCGGCGGCTTATCGGCATCGTCTTTCAATATCCCGAACATCAGCTTTTCGAGGAAACTGTTGAACGCGACATTGCCTTTGCACCGAAAAATTTTGGATTGAGCGACGCTGAAATTTCTGCGCGGGTCGATGAAGCAATGCGGCAAGTCGGATTGGATATGAGCTTGAAAAAAGTTTCGCCGTTTGAACTTTCGGGCGGGCAACGTCGACGAGTGGCAATCGCGGGCATTCTTGCACTCAAACCGAAATATTTAATCCTTGACGAACCGACGGCGGGACTTGATCCGCTTGCCAAAGAAAAGCTCCTGCGTGAAATTTTCGGCTCCGTGAAAAAATCTGGCGTCACGATAATTTTGGTTTCGCACAATATGGAAGACATCGCACGCTTTGCAAATCGCGTCGTCGTCTTGTCGCAAGGAGAAATTTTATTCATCGGCACGCCGCGTGAACTTTTCAGCCGCGAAAAAATTTTAGTCCGCGCAGGTTTGGAAGTTCCGCCTGTCATGAAACTTTTGCGCACGCTCAACATCAATTCAACGGCATTGACAATCGACGAGGCAGAAAAAATTATCGTCAAGGAGGCAAACACTTGGACACAGTGAGATTCGCGGCGACAAAAATTTTATTCGACATCACGACGAACGGAGCTTATTCAAACGTCGCGCCGGCTCAAATGTTGTGTGCAGAAAAAATCATCGTCAAGGAGGCAAACACTTGGACACAGTGAGATTCGCGGCGACAAAAATTTTATTCGACATCACGACGAACGGAGCTTATTCAAACGTCGCGCTGGCTCAAATGTTGCGTGAAAAAAAATTCTCCGACATCGACAGAAAATTTTGCACGGAGCTGGTTTACGGCGCAGTCAAAGCCGGTGCGTCGCTCGATTGGAAAATTTCGCGCTACTTGAATCGTCCGCTGAACAAAGTCGACGAAAAAATTTTGGCAGTCTTGAGAATCGGCATGTATCAAATTTTTTTCCTCGACCGCGTGCCAAATTCGGCGGCAGTAAATGAATCGGTGGAGCTGTCGAAAAAATTTTGCGGGCTCGGCGCGTCAAAATTCGTCAACGGCGTCTTGCGTTCAGCGGTAAGAGATCCGCACAAATCGGACTTTTCGACGGGCGACGACGTAAAATCGTTGGCACTGCGAACTTTTCATCCGCTGTGGCTCGTGAAATTGTTCGCGGAAGAATTCGGGCTCGACGTTGCGAAAAAAATTTTAGACTTCGACAACACCGACCCGCCGTTATGTTTGCGCGTGAATTTTTTAAAAACCAACCGCGAAAATGTTTTGGATGCATTGAAAATTTTCGGCTTGCAAGCTGAACCGTCGACACTCGCGCCCGAAGGAATAATTTGTCGCGGACACGGTGCATTGGATAAATTTCAGCCGTTGCGCGAAGGTCTCTGTCAAGTGCAAGATGAAAGTTCAATGACCGTTGCACGAACTCTCGACCCTAAGCCCGGCGAATTCGTCATTGACTGCTGCGCGGCTCCCGGCGGAAAATCGACGCACCTTGCCGAACTCATGCAAAATCGCGGAAAAATTATTGCGGCAGACATTTACGATACCAAACTTGAGCACGTCGCGCAAAATGCAAATCGTCTCGGCATAAAAATTATTGAGCCGTTGTTGATTGATGCTCGCAAACTCGGCGACAAATTTCCCGCGCAGGCCGACAAAGTTTTGGTTGATGTGCCGTGTTCGGGCTTGGGCGTTTTGAGACGTAAAGCCGATCTGCGTTGGAAAAAATTTCCCGACGACTTGAACGCTTTGCCGACATTGCAGGCAGAAATTTTGTCGAGTGCGGCGAAAACTCTCAAGCCCGGCGGAATTTTGGTTTACAGCACGTGCACAATCACGCGTCGCGAAAATGAATCGGTCGTTGAAAATTTTTTGGCGTCGCACGAAAATTTCCGGCTCGTCGAAATGAAAACGCTCCTGCCGCACGTCACCGGCACCGACGGATTTTTTTCAGCAAAACTCATTCGTGCAAATTAAAATCCCATCGAAATTTTCGACGGGATATTTTTTATCGTAATGAATTTATTTCTTGACGAGTTTTGAGCCGCTGATTTTGTAAGACGTTCCGTTGACGTTGAAAGTTGTCGCGGTGAAATCGCTCAACGTGATAGCTTTTGACGTGGAGCCGACTTTGAAATAAACTTCGTTCTTCGAGCTGTCGTAAGTGCCGGAGAATTTGCCCGTGATTTTGAGCATGTCATCGTTTTCAAAGCCGTAAATGACATCTTTGCCGTCGCCGCTGGAATAAATAAATCTGTCCTTGCCGGCGTCGCCATAAAGTAAATCGTTTCCTTTGCCGCCCCACAGACTGTCATCACCTGCACCGCCGCGAATGGTATCATCGCCGTCTTGACCGTAGAGTTTATCTTTGCCTGCATCGCCGACAAGATAATCATTGCCTTTGCCGCCGCGAAGTGTGTCGTTGTCAGCACCGCCATTGAGAATATCTTTACCGTCGCCGCCGTCGAGCGAATCGTTTCCTGCACCGCCGAAAATTGAATCGTCACCGACGCCGCCGACGAGTGAATCATTGCCCGTGCCGCCGTCGAGCGTGTCGTTGCCTTTGCCGCCAATGAGCTTGTCCTTGCCGCTGCCGCCGCTAAGAAAATCGTCGCCGTCTCCGCCGGAGAGTGAATCGTTGCCTGCCTCGCCGTAAAGTCTGTCGTTGCCTTTGCCGCCTGAAATTGTGTCCGCACCGTAGCCGCCGTAAATTGAATCATGTTTCGTGCCGCCGACGATTGAATTTGCGAGCTTGTTGGCGGTGATTTGAACAACATTTGTGCGTTTGGAGGCGTCAATGAACTTTACATCGGCATCGGCTGTGAAGGGTATGCCTTTTGTCGAGTTTGTGACCTTTTGGACAGTTGCGCCGTCAATGTGAAGTTCATCGAGATCAGCCGCGCCGACGAGAGTTATCTTGCCTTTGCCGACAGTGACAATGATATCATCGCCGCTCGTGACTGTGGAATAAGTTCCTTTGCCGTCACCGATTCTAAGCGTTGAAGTTGCATTGAAGCCGACGATTGTGTCGTTGCCGTCGCCCGACGAATACTTAATCACAGCATTTGACGCGTTGGAGCCGAGGTTGATGTTATCGTTTCCTTTGCCGCCAATTATCGTGTCGCTATTAGCATCGTTATAAATGTCGTCGTTGCCCTTGCCACCGTTGATTGTCGAAATGGAGCCGAAATGGTTATCGATAGTATCACTGCCATCGCCGCCGAGTATTGTTGAATTCAATCCAAATCCCACAATCGAATCATTACCCTTGCCGCCGTCAATCAAACATGCTCTGCCACAGTACCAACTGACAGCTTCCAGATAACCTGAATCCCAACTTTGGATAACGTCATTGCCATCGCCGCCGAGTATCGTAGTACGATCGCTTTGATAGGCGATTGTGTCATCGCCTGCGCCCGCGTCAATGGTTACCATGAAATTGCTGTTGCTGATGTTGTCGGCATCGGCTGTGCCGCGAACAAATCCTGCGTAAACGGTGTTGTTAAATTCCGCCATAGAATCCTCTCCCGATAAAATTTTTGATTGACTCCGTGCTCAGTATAATAGTTGTTTTTTTTTTTTGTCAATTCAGGCGCGAGCTTTTCACAAAAAAAATTCCCATCTTTTGACGGGAAGCTGTTGCCGAGCAGAAGTATCACTTGACGAGTTTTGAGCCGCTGATTTTATAAGACGTTCCGTTGACGTTGAAACTGGACGCGGTGAAGTCATGCAACGTTATGGCGTTTTTGGTTGAGCCGACTTTGAAATAAACTTCGCCTTTCGACTTGCTGTAGGACATGGAGAATTTGGCGATTATTTTTAGTATGTCATCGTTCTCAAAGCCCCAGATAATATCTTTGCCGTCACCGGACGAATATTTATCCTCTTCACGCAAGAATTTCCTCGCCGTGCATCGGGATGAATTGCGCATTGACTATTCTGCCATCTTAGAAAGTGTGTTCATAAACGTTTACTTAGAGAGTGTTCACACTAAAGAATCAACAATCAAAACAAAAAGGATAAAACCGGCAAAAAGAACGTCTAACTTGTCGTAACGAGTGAAAATGCGTCT
>CAJOHG010000072.1 GCA_905234395.1 uncultured Selenomonadaceae bacterium | reverse complement strand
AAAAGGATCGTCGCAATTACAAAAAATCGTCTTGCCGATGAAAAATTCTCGATACCATCTAAGTTCGTTCTCTATGTCCTCAAGTTGCGTGTAGAATTTGTCTTTCTTAGCCTTAGCCGCCGTATTCAAATTTCTGTTGCCCGCCATGAAATCAACTCCTTTAAAAAATTATAGCAGAATTGTAATCGTTTAACAAAAAAAATTCCCCGCTGAAATTGGCGAGGATTGATTCACGACGCGCCGTTTAAGGCACGGCATAAAGAATGAGAGAAACGTTTGAGGAGGCAGGGTGCTTGCGAAGATAAAATTTGTAGCCGCCGTAAAGTCTCTTGATGAATTGCGGCAACATGATCAAATCTTCTGCCTTGTGATAGGCACAAATCGCAAGGAACGGTTTATCGCGTTTAATCGTCGTCGCCGCGCCGTGAAGTGCAGGAAGTTCACTGCCTTCAATGTCCATTTTAATCAAGCTTACGGGTTCTTCGCCGACAATGTCATCAATCTTTTCGACGGGAATTTTTTCGGCACCGTTCGCGTTGAAATTGGAATCCATGTTGCCGCTGCTGTCGAACGCGAGGAAAGTTTTTCTGTCATAAACGCCGCAATGAAACAGAGAAATTTCTTCACGACCTCCGAAAGTTTTTTCGAGTGCGGTGAAGTTTTCGGCGTCGGGTTCAAAGGCGAAAATTTTTTTGTAACGACCGCCGCTCCATTTGATGAATTGTTCAACGGTGTCGCCGTTAAAGGCTCCGCAGTCCGCAAAGCAACGTTCGCCGTCAATCGCCGCCGCCGTCAGCTCGTTGAAATATTCGTTGTTCCTGTAGACTTTCGCGTTCCAAAATTGATTGCCGGTGATTTCAAGTCGGAGATAAGCAAGCATCGTTTCACGGGACAAATCGTCTTCCACCATATCGAAAGTCTTTGCAAATTCATCGCGCTTACTCAAAATATATTCTTTGCTTATTTTGGAAAAGGAACTCGGCAACAATCCGTAGCGAATGATTTTTTCGTCGCACAGAAAATGGAGAACGTTAATGCTGTTTTCCAAATGACCGACCATCCCCAAAACGAAAACATATTTTTCGGGTTGAGCGCGAAGTTCGGCGAAGTTGTAAACGGGACGTTTCAAATAAGTTTTGTCGGGCTTGAAGTATTCGGCGTCGACGGCATAACCTGCAACGTCAACGCCGCGTGCCGTCAATTCGTCGGTGATTAATTGCGCCCATTCCGCCGCACCGTATATGATGACGGGCAAGCCGTGACTTTTAATCTGTTCGCAAATTTCAGCGCGTTCATCCTTCAAAGTCGCGAGTTCATCAAGAAAACTTTCAAACTTCATCGAATCGCCTCCGATAAAAGAGTTGCTTTGAATTTTTTTGCCGACGAGATCATTTCGTGGGCATTTTTTATTGAGACAGGTGACACTTCGCCCGACGCCATGCGAGAAATTTCTTTGACGCGTTCCGAATCGTTGAGCGTGGCAACTTGCGTGACCGTTCGCCCGTCGATTTCCGATTTGCTGATTTGCAGGTGAACGTCCGCCATTGACGCGATTTGCGGCAAATGAGTTATGCAAAGGACTTGTCGACCGCGCGAAACTTTTGCGATTGCTTCAGCGACCGTTCTTGCCGTCACGCCGCCTAATCCCGCGTCGATCTCGTCGAAGACCATCGTTGCCGCCGAATCTTCGCGACCAGCAGTCACAGTTTTTATCGCCAAAGCAATTCGTGACAGCTCGCCGCCGCTGACGACTTTTGACAGTGAAAATTTTTCCTCGCCGACGTTTGCGCTGAATAAAATTTCCGCCGAATCTCCGCCGCGTGACGATAATTTTTCTGCCGCCGTGATGACGATTTCAAATTGTGCGTGCTCCATGCCCAACCGACGAATTTCACGTTCAATCGTCGTGCTCAAAATTTTTGCCGACGTTCGACGCATTTTCAACAGCTCGTCCGCGCAGGATTTTGTTTGACGTTCAAGCTTGACGACCGCCCGTTGAAGTTGAGCCGTGTCCGAATCGAAACTTTCTGCCGCCGAAATTTCCGCACGAATTTTTTCAAGCCGCCGAAGAATTTCATTGACCGACGCTCCGTATTTTTGTTTGAGCTTGAAAATCACGTCTGCCCGCGCATGAAGTTCGTCGAGACGTTCGGGCGAAAAGTCCAAGCCGTCGCCGTAGTCGCGAATCTCGTCATAAGCCTCACGCAGGAAAATTTCCGCGTCCTCCAAAAGTTTTCGCGCCGAATCAAGCTTATCGTCATAACGCGCCACGTCCGACAATTTTTTTTCAACGCGAGCCAGTGCCGTCAAAATATCGTCGTCGCCGTCGTTGAGAATCTGCGCGGACTGCTGAACGTGTTCAACGATTTTCTCCGCGTGCGAAAGTTTGCGAATCTCCGCGTCAAGTTCCGAATCTTCATCGGGCTTGAGGTGCGCCGATGAAATTTCCTGTTCCTGCCAACGCAAAAAATCCAGCCGCTGAAGATTGTCCGCCCGCGCAGAAATTTTTTCCGACAATGCCCGCGATTGAGCCGTCAACGATTTGTAAAGTCGCCGAAAATTTTCCAACGCGTCAGAAATTTTTTCATCGTCAATCAACGCGTAAACGTTCTCTTCGTGAAGAAGTGCCAAATTTTTATTCTGCCCGTGAACGTCGACGAGAGCCGCGCAGATTTTTTTCAACGTTGCAGGCGTCGTGGATTTGCCGTTGACGGTGACGGAACTTTTGCTCGTGCGCGAAACTTTGCGTTCAATCGTCAAGCCGCTGTCGAAAGTCGCCGCGACGCGCAGATTGTCCGAGCCTTTGCGAATGCGATTGACACCGACACGATTGCCCAAGACCGCTCCGAGCGCGTCAATCAGAATCGATTTGCCGGCACCGGTCTCGCCCGTCAAAATGTTCAAGCCCGCGCCGAATTCAACGGTGACGTTTTCAATCAGCGCGAAATTTTCAACCGTCAAAGTTTTGAGCATCACTTCTTGCCCGTCGAGCCGCGTTTTGTCAACGGAACGTTTTCTTTGCACAGCGGACAATCTTCGGGCGCGAAAGTCTCAACGTCCATGTGAAGGAGCGCGAAACTTGGCACGTCGCCGAAATTTGCTTTGCCGCCCGATCTGTCGACGAGCATTGACACCGCCACGGGCACGCCGCCGAATTTTTTCACAACGTCAATGACTTCGCGAATGGAGCCGCCTGTTGTGACGATGTCTTCAACGATTAGAATTCGTTCGCCTTCGTGAAGAGTGAAGCCGCGTCGGAAAGTCATCACGCCATCAACACGTTCCGTGAAAATCGCGCGAGTGCCGAGAGCTTTGCCGGTCTCGTGTGCAAGAATAATTCCGCCTGTCATCGGTCCGACAACGGTTTCAATCTGCGCGTCCTTGAAATGTTCAGCCATCGCCTTGCAAAGTTTTTCGGTCATCTTCGGGTTTTGCAGCACGTTAAATTTCTCGATGTAACGCGCCGAATGTCGTCCGCTAGTAAGCTTGAAGTGCCCGTTCATAATCGCGCCCGTCTCAACAAGCAAGTCGTAAACTTCCTTTTCAGTCATGAATATCTCTCCTCAAAAAAATTTGTTACGCCGCGAAAAATTCTTTGCAACGTTCAAAAATCCTGCGTTTGTGGTACAATGACTTCAACACATTTCAAGGAGGCTATCGGCTATGTTGAGAAAATTTTTGTTGGCGTTGATGATGTTGCTGTTGCCGCTGAACGTGTCGGCGATGTCGCAGGACGTGACGATTGACGGCGACCACGGGAAATTGGCGGCGATATTGCAGACGCCCGACGCTCAAAAAAATTATCCGCTCGTGATAATCTGCCACGGTTTCACGGCGAATAAGGAACACCTTCTGTTGGCGAAACTTGCCGACGAATTGCAGGCGCGCGGAATTGCTTCGATTCGCTTTGACTTCAACGGGCACGGCAAAAGCGAAGGAGTTTTTCAAGATATGACGGTGCTCAACGAAATTTCCGACGCGAAGAAAGTTTACGACTACGCCAAAACTTTACCGAACGTCACGAGCATTTCAATCGCGGGTCACTCTCAAGGCGGCGTTGTGGCGTCAATGGTTGCCGGTGAACTTGGCGCGAAAAAAATTCATCGTGTCGTTTTGATGGCTCCGGCTGCTGTCCTGCGTGATGATGCTCTGCGCGGCAATTTGTTCGGTGCAAAATATGACGCACTAAATCCGCCCGAATACGTCGAAATTTTTGACGGTCACAAAGTCGGACGCAACTACATTGTCACTTCGCAAACTCTTCCGATTTTCGAGACGGCAGAAAAATTCACGGGCTCCGCGCTGATGATTCACGGCACCGGCGATGTTGTCGTTCCTTACACTTACAGCCTAAGCTATAAAAAAATTTATCGTCACGGCGAAGTTGAACTCATTGCCCGCGCAGATCACAGTTTCCACGGCGATGAAGTTCGTGTTGCGAAAATTGCCGCCGACTTTCTTGCACGCAAATAATCTCGTCAAATTTGAACGCAAAAAAACTCTCACAGCAATGCGAGAGTTTTTTTTTATTATGTTCACGCCGCGAATTAAGGTTGAGTTGACATTTCAGCCAAAATTTTTTCAGCCGCTTCACGAGGATTTTTAGCCGCTCTGATTGGTCTGCCGACGACCAAATGAGACGCGCCGTTGAGCAATGCCGCCGCAGGTGTCGCGATTCGGCTTTGGTCGTCAACGTCAACGCCCGCAGGTCTTATGCCCGGTGTCGCGATTAAAAATTTTTCTCCGCAGGCGTCGCGAATCAAATGAGCTTCTTGCGGCGAGGCAACAACTCCGTCAAGTCCGGCTTTATGCGCGAGTTTTGCCAATCGCACGACTTGATTCGCCGTCTTCAACGTGAAACCTAAGTCCGCCCATTCTTCGTCGTTGATACTCGTCAGAACGGTTATCGCGATGAGTTTCGGGCATTCGACGCCGCGTTTGTCAGCCTCTTTGCGCAACGAATCAGCCGCAGTTTTCATCATTGTAAAGCCGCCCGACGCGTGCACGTTCAAAATATCGACGCCGAGATTCATAAGCGAACATAAGCCGCCCGCAACGGTATTGGGAATGTCGTGGAGCTTGAGGTCGAGAAAAATTTTCTTGTCTTGAGTTTTGAGCCATTCGACGACGCCCGCTCCGACGCTGTAAAAAAGTTCCATGCCGACTTTGTAAAAGTTCACGCTGCTGCCGAGTTCACCGACGAGTTTTTTCACGTCGTCGAACGTGTGCAAGTCCAGCGCGACAATCAAACGTTCATCAGCCATGTAAGCACCTCCGCAAAAATTTTCTGCAAGAATTCTTTGCAACGTTCAAAAATCCTGCGCGGACGATGAATCGTTACTTCAGCTGACGAATCCGCAACTGCCGACGCTCTGAACGTCGAGAAAGTTCATTAACAACATTGCGCGCCGCCGTCATAAACACTGCGCCATAAAAAAAGTTCCACCAACTCGCAACAACGTCATTGCCGATAATCACATACAATGTGAAGAAAATCAAATAAACCACGGCAACAATGAAACATACTGTATCCACGTTATCAACTCTGCGACGTTCGCCATGTTGCGAAAGTTCATTCACAACATTACGTGCCGCCAATACAAACACTGCTCCAAAAAATAAGCTCTTCCAACTGGCGATGATGTTATCGCCGATAATCACGCACAAGGTAAACAAAATCAAATAAACCACGTCAACGATAAAGCTTATTTTTTCCACGGTATCAGCTCCTTTCCAATAATATTATAGCAAAAATTTTTTCATAAGTGCAAATCAAAAGACGCCCGAAGATTTTTCGGACGCCTTAATTTTTTTGCGTTATGTGTCAAATATTTTCCTTGGCAATGGCAACGAGCTTTTCAAAAGCCTGCGCGTCGTTGACGGCGAGTTCAGCCATCATTTTTCTATCGACGGCGACGCCTGCTTTTGTCAAGCCGCAGATGAGTTTGCTGTAAGAAAGTCCGTTGAGACGAGCCGCCGCGTTGATACGAGCAATCCACAGACGACGGAATTCGCGCTTTTTAACACGACGGTCGCGATGAGCGTATTGCCCAGCCTTCATGATTGATTCGTTGGCTTTTTTGAATTGCTTACTGCGCGCGCCGCGATAACCTTTGGCGAGCTTGAGAATTTTTTTATGACGTTTATGCGCCGTGACGCCGGTCTTTACTCTTGGCAAGTTAATCTCCTCCGTTCAAAAATTTTTATGCATAAGGTAACATTTTCCTCACGCGTGCACGATCTGCCGCCGAAGCAAGCGTTGCCTTACGGAGATTTCTCTTGCGTTTACGAGTCTTCTTTTCGAGAATGTGGCTCTTGTATGCTTTGTTGCGCTTGAATTCGCCGCCGCCGGTCACGTGGAAACGCTTTGCCGCTGCTCTATGCGTCTTGATTTTGGGCACTTGTGTCCCCTCCTTTTATGTTAGTGCTTTTCCTTGACTTGTGCGCCTTTTGTGCCTTAGGAGAGAGAATCATCGTCATGTTCTTGCCCTCAAGTTTGGCGGAACGCTCGACGGTCACAACATCTTTCAACGCCTCGGCAAGTTTGGTCAAAACTTCGCTGCCCAGTTCGGGATGCGAAAGTTCACGTCCGCGAAACATGATTGTCACTTTGACTTTGTTGCCCTCTTCAATGAAACGTTGCGCATTTTTGAGCTTGACTTCAAAGTCGTGTTGCTCGATGTTCGGACGGAGCTTGACTTCCTTTATCGTGATGATCTTCTGCTTCTTGCGAACTTCCTTTTCGCGTTTCTGTTGCTCATAGCGATATTTGCCGAAGTCCATGATGCGACAGACAGGCGGACGGGCTTTGGGTGCGACCTCGACCAAATCAAGGTGCTTTTCTTCGGCAAGGCGCAGAGCGTCCCGCGTGAGCATGACGCCGAGCTGATCGCCGTTCGCGTCGGTCACTCGCACCTCGCGAATACGAATCTCCTCATTGATTCTCAAACTGTCTCTGCTAATTTGAAATACACCTCCTGCGGCGCGTGAAAAAAAATTAAAGGCGACATAAGCCGCCCACGATTCTCAAGCAAAAAAAATCCTTGCAACCGCGTCAACACATTCAAGGTCGACCGGTGAGAAGCGTCGGCTCCTGCTTAACGCGCCAAAGTCTATCACAGCAATTTTTCTTTGTCAATGTTGCGGGTTAAAAGCTCCTTAAAAAACTTGACGAATCAACAAGCGGCGAAGTAAAATTATACGGCATATATGTTTTAGTTTGAATATTTACGTGTTGCACCGAAGGAGGCAGACAGCGTGCTTAAAGTCAGTTACCATTTTCAACGATTGTATAATAGACATAAACTGTTACAGACTTTCTTCAACCTCAATCAATGATAACAATGTTTAAAAGTCTCAAACGAAATTCGGCGGCGCAGAAAAGGAGGGCAAATTTTTTTCGGTGAACTGATGCGGCAGAGCAACGAGGCTCGTTCGCAGGTTCCAATCACGGCAGGAAAATTTTTACCTTGTGAGGCGCAATGTGTCTGCAAGGAAAACGTATGGGAGGGGTCCGAATATGGCTGAAATAACCGTTGGAAGTAATACTTTCACAATAACGGGCTTAAGCACCGGCTTGAGCAATTTTACTTTCGGCGAAGACAGTCTTATTACCGCAACATTAAACAGTCAATCCGTCACAATCGGCTCTGTTACAAGCGTCCAATCTGATGACAAAACCACTTATAACATCACGTTGCAATCAAACGCCATTGACACGACGAAATCAGACTTTGGCGGCATAACACTCAGCTCCGACAGCAGCATTTATTTCGGTTTGTCGGTTGCAGGTTACGAAATGTGGTCAACCGCTCAAACTCCGACGCTTGTCACAGTGGAAAGTGCCGACAAATACGTCTACACAGCCGGTTACAGCGCAGGTTTCACCAAGGACATTGATAAAATCAATTACCTGGAATATGATTGGCACTCTGCGGCGGGCGGCGACAGTTTCACGGTCGAAGGTGCAGGCTCGCTCAGCACAGCAAACGTTTTGAATTACATTGAGATCAGCTCATACGATGACTTAAAGAAATATTTTAATTCTACCACCACATACAGCAGTGCAAAATATTCAACACTTAAATCCGGCTATTACAAAATCACAGGCAATGTTGAATTAACAGACGAAATTCTTTGGATAGCCAGCAATACGAATGTTGTCTTGGATATCGCTTCCACCGGCTCAATCTCACAATCCAGCAGTTGGACTTTGGGCGACAGCTATTATCTGCTTTACGTTCAAGGGAGTGGCAACCTGACAATTCAAGGCGAAGGCACCATAACAGCTGATAAAACTTATGGCGTTTTTCTCCAAGGCGGAAACTCTGTTGTTCCAACACTGACGGTCAATGGCAACGTCACTATTAAAGCCAAATCCGCCGCCATTAGCGGTAATAACACGGTGGCTCCGACGAAAATCATCATCAACGGCGGCACTATTACTGCTACCGACGGACCGGGTATTTATCATCCGCAAAACGGCGACCTTGTCATCAACGGCGGCACAATCAGCGGCAAAACGGGTATTGAGATGCGTTCAGGTAATCTGTACGTAACAAGCGACAATGCCACAATTAGTGCTACCGAAAACACATATTCCTGCACTCCGAGCGGAAACGGCTATACAACCAATGGCGCGGCTATTGCCGTCAACCAATATACCAACTCTAACGATAAATATCTAAGCGTCAACATTGCGGGCGGCTCATTAAGCGGAGCAAAAGCTGTGGCAGTCAATCGCACCAATGGCAATGCCACTAGCGATAAACCCGTCGACATCAACATCACCGGCGGCACTTTTACAGGCGACTTAATTGACAATCTTAGCGACGTCACACTCAACATTGCGGGCGGCACAATCAACGGCAATTTAAGTTCAACCTTAACGAGCGGCGAAATTTTCGACATCTACACCGACGACACGGGCACGAGTTTTGCCACAATAAACGGTACCATACCTTCAAGCGGCGTTTCCACAGTTGAAGAGAATGCTCCTCAAATTGCCGTGCCGCAAATAGAAAGCGCAGGTGCCATAATCCTCGGCAAGGACAGCGTCATAATCAATTCGTCGGCACTCAGCGGTACGAACTTCTCTTTTAAAGGCGCAGGCAAATATGCAAACTTAGGCGTCTCGCTCGGTGCAGACGTATCTACGCTCGACTCCGACGGCAGACCTTCCGTTTACGAATACGGCGGCTTCAGCGACTACACAGCAAGCTCCGCGATTTATACGACGGACATGTTCAGCGACTACAGCTCGTTGATTAGCAGCGACGGCGGCACTACAGTCAAAACATACGATTCTGTCGGCGGCGCAAGTTTCACGTTCGGCGGACTTGACGGCATAACTTTGGCAAGCGGTCAATCTCTCGCCGATTACGTCAAGGCAGGTCACATTTCCGTCACAGACAACGGCACACTCACCGACGACGGACAATTCACCATAAGCGGCTACAGCTTCACAATCAGAAAAGGTCTCGTCGAGAATTTGAAGACGGGCAGTTCAATCTACATTGAATCTAGAGAGTGTTCACACTAAAGAATCAACAATCAAAACAAAAAGGATAAAACCGGCAAAAAGAACGTCTAACTTGTCGTAACGAGTGAAAATGCGT
>CAJOHG010000071.1 GCA_905234395.1 uncultured Selenomonadaceae bacterium | reverse complement strand
AGCGGTGCTCGCGCCGCCGCATTAAATGCAAATCAAATCGACGTGGTATTTTGGGCAATCGTTCCTGCAACGGAAGGCGTGCCCGCCGACATTGACAAGCCCGAAGGTCTCGAATTCAGCGAGCCGTATTTCAAAGACGACGTGGCTCACATCAAGCTTAAGAGCGACAAATAAATTTTATGGAGGTTTTGTTTTATGAAACTCAAGAAAATTGCGAAGGTTCTCTTGTCTTGCGTATTGGCAGGCGCATTGTTCACAGGTTGCGGCGGCTCTCAAGGCGGCGATAAGGACGCTAAGGCTCCCGAAGGCACCGGCTCAATCAAACTCGGCATGATAACTTATCTTAACGCCACCGAAAAGCGTATGGAAGATATCCTCGCCAAAGTCACTGAAGACTCCGGCATCCAACTTTCCAAGCACGTGATAACTTACTACGACAGCTTGAAAACAATGCAAATGGGCATCGAATCGGGCAGTGTCGACGAGATAAGCACCTATAATTGTGTCGGCAAATACATCATTGCCGCCAATGACAAATACGCCGTTGTCAATGACAGCGCAAAGTTGAAACTCGCCGATTCGTTCTGCTTCGCCGTGCGCAAAGACGACGCTCAACTTAAAACCGATTTGGACAAAGCTATCAACGAGATGAAATCCGACGGCACGCTTGATAAACTCGTCGACGAATACATCACCAATGTTAAAGCCGACAATATTCCGAAAGTCGACATTCCGACGATTGACGGTGCAGAAACGCTCAAGGTTGGCATAACGGGCGACTTGCCGCCGATGGATTTGATTCTGCCCGATAATTCGCCTGCCGGTTTTAATACTGCAATGCTCGCGGAAATCGGCAAACGTCTCAACCGAAATATCGAAGTCGTGCAAATTGAGAGCGGTGCGCGTGCAGCGGCATTAAATGCAAATCAAATCGACGTTGTGTTTTGGGCAGTCGTTCCCGTCAGCGAAGGCGTGCCCAACGACATTGACAAACCCGAAGGTCTCGAATTCAGCGAACCGTATTTCAAGGACGACGTGGCACATCTCAACTACAACAAGTAAGGTATGCGCATGAAAAATTTTTTATTGTCCGCGCTGATTGTCGCGCTGATTTTTATGACCGGTTGCGGCTCCGACGCCTCTGAAACGAAAGTCGGCACGATCAGATATTCAAACATGACGGAAGAATCTTTCGACAGACTTTTTAACGAAAACAACACTCCGACGATAAAAAAGCGCAAGCATATTTTCTTCGACAATATGGGCACAATGATAGCCGCCATGCACGCCGGGCAAATCGAAGGAATGAATACCTACAATTCCGTTGCGAGTTTTATATCCGTGAACAATCCTCAACCGCAGTGGATAGTACAGGATTCGGGCGTGTCCGATGCTTTTTGTTGCGCCCTGCGTGAAGAAGAAGTTGCGTTGAAAAAGGAATTCGATATTGCCATTCAAAAAATGACGCTGGACGGGACACTCTCAAAACTCGTGAAGGCTTACATTGGCAAAGTTAATCACGGCGACATATTGAACGCCGTTGAATTGCCGCATTTCGACGGCGCAGAGACGATTAAAGTCGGTGTGACGGGCGACTTGCCGCCGATTGACTATGTTCGAGCCGACGGACTGCCCGAAGGATTCAACACCGCGATTCTCGCCGAGATAAGCCGTATCATCAAGAAAAATTTTGAACTTGTGCAAATCGACAGCGGTGCCCGTGCAGCGGCGTTGACATCAAAACAAGTCGACGTAATTTTTTGGGCAGTCGCTCCGAAAAATTATGGTAACCTTCCCGCGAATTTTGATACTCCCGACGGCGTGATTCTGACCGAATCTTATTTCTCCGACAAAATTGTTTTCGTGAAAGAAAAGAAATGAATTCGCGCCCTTAACAAATGAGGTGAATTGATGAAAAAAATTTTTGCGTTGCTGATGATTTGTATGCTCGCGCTCGCGACAGGTTGCGGCGGCTCCGACGATAAAAAAACTTCCGACGGCGGACAAATTAAACTCGGCATTATAAAACATCTCAACGTTACCGAAACTTTGCTTGATAACTATTTTGAGAAAGCCGCCTCGCGCATGAATCAGACTTCCGGCATGTACGCGCCCAAACACATTTTCTTCGACAATATGACATCAATGGTCGCGGCTCTGCAGTCGAATCAGATTGACGCCTTGAGCACCTATCACAGCGTGGCGAAATATCTGCTCGCGCAAAATGCCGACTTCGAGACCGTCAAAGACCGCGTGCCGAAAGTTTCCGACGCGTTCTGTTGTGCATTGCGTGAAGATGACTCCGCGCTGAAAAAAGAATTCGACGACGCGATTCTGAAACTCAATTCAGACGGAAAGCTTGCCGATTTGGTCAAAACTTACATCAGCGACGTTAATTTGAGCGAACCGTTGCCCGCTGTCGAAATGCCGAAATTTGACGGTGCGCCGACGATTAAAGTTGCCGTGACGGGTGACTTGCCGCCGCTTGACTTCGTGACTGCAGACGGTAAAGCCGCAGGATTCAATACCGCAATGCTCGCCGCAGTCAGTCAACAGCTCGGAAAAAATTTTGAGCTTGTGCAAATCGACAGCGGTGCCCGCGCAGTCGCATTGACATCAAAACAAGTCGACGTTATCTTTTGGGTGGCAGTGCCGCTCGACGATACGCTTGCTCCGCCGAATTGCGACACTCCCGACGGCGTGATTCTCACTGAACCGTATTTCACGGATGAAATTGTCCACATTAAACTGAACAAATGAGGTGTTTGAATGAAAAAAATTTTTGTGTTGCTGATGATTTTAACGCTCGCGCTTATGACAGGTTGCGGCGGCTCAAATGACGGCGATAAAAAAACTTCCAATGACGCGGGAAAAATTAAGCTCGGCATGATAACTCGACTCAACGCCAGCGAAGAAAGTTTCGGCAAATTCATGGAAGAAGTCGAAAAAACTCTCAACGTTAAAATTGCCTCGCACAAGCCGATTTTCTTCGACAGCCTTAACGCAATGGAAGCCGCCTTGCAAGCCGGGCAAATCGACGAGATAAGCACTTATCGCAGCGTCGCGCGCTACATGATAGCCAAGGATCCGCGTTTTAATGTGCTGAAAGATCATTCGCTCGAATTCATCGATTCGTTCTGCTTTGCACTGCGCCAAGACGACACGGAGCTTAAAGATTCACTGAACACGGTTATTAAGGAAATGCAGTCCGACGGCACGCTTGACCGCTTGACGAAAGAATACATTACCGACATCAACGCCGAAAACGATCCGCCTGCCGTTGAAATTCCGACGATTGACGGTGCGCAGACGATTAAAGTTGCCGTGACGGGTGACTTGCCGCCGCTCGATTTTGTCAGCGCAGACGGTAAGCCTGCCGGTTTTAATACGGCTGTTCTCGCTGAAATCGGCAAACGTCTCAACCGCAACATTGAACTCGTGCAAGTTGAAAGTGGTGCTCGCGCCGCCGCGTTGACATCAAAGCAAGTCGACGTTGTATTTTGGGCGATTGTTCCCGTCAGCGAAATTATTCCGCAGGACAGCGACAAGCCCGACGGCATCGCGTTGACGGAGCCTTATTACAAAGACGAAGAGAAGAAATAAACAATGGACTTCACAGAGATACTTTACAAAATTTTTATCAAGGACGGCGGCTGGCTGACCATCTTGAACGGACTTTGGGTGACGGTGCAAATTTCTGCGCTGTCATTATTTTTAGGAACGTTGCTCGGCTCGCTACTGTGTTTTTTTCGCGTCGGCAAATTCACACCGCTCAAAGTCATCGCGCAAATTTACATCTCGATAATTCGCGGCTCGCCGGTGCTGATGCTGTTAATGTTGCTTTTCTACGGCGTGTTCGCTCGCACGGGAATGGCTCCAATCGTCGTGGCGGTGATAACTTTTTCAATGCACACGGCGGCTCACGTGGCGGAATTGTTGCGGGCGTCGTTGATGGCTCTCGACAAAGGACAAGTTGAGGCGGCTCGAACTTTAGGTTTCTCGAAATGGCAGGCGTTCCAACTCGTCACGTTGCCGCAACTGGCTAAAATTGCCCGACCCGTTTATCAATCGACCGTCGTCAATCTGATTCAGTGGACAAGCGTCGTCGGCTACGTCACGATAACCGATTTAACGCGCGTGATAAACAACATCGCCTCGCGAACAATGCAACCAATGATTACGATAACCGGCGGCATGATAATTTATCTCGCGCTGTCGTATCTGGTTTACGGAGCTTTTCATTTGACGGAGCGGCGGCGTGCTCAATGAATTGTGGTGAAACTCTTGAAGAAAATTTTTAAACTTCGCGGCGGACGTGAACTGATCATCGGCAAAAAAACTTTGGTGATGGGAATTCTGAACGTTACGCCCGATTCTTTTTCTGACGGCGGAAAATTTTTTTCTGTCGACGCGGCGATTAATCACGCAACTCAACTTGTCAACGACGGAGCGGACATCATCGACATTGGCGCAGAATCCACTCGACCGAACGCAACGATTATCACTGCCGCCGAAGAAATCAATCGTCTGGAGAAAATTTTGCCTGCGTTGAAAAATCTCGGAGTGCCAATTTCAATCGACACCTACAAGCCCGAAGTCGCCGCTCAAGCTCTCGAACTCGGCGCGGACATCATAAACGACGTGCACGGACTTGAAGATTTGCGCATGATTGACGTTGCAAAAAAATTCGACGCGCCCGTTATTGCCGGTCACTTTGAAAGATGTTGCACATGCGATATTGTCAACGACGTGCAGAAATTTTTTCGGCGGACGTTGGCAAATTGTGAGGCTCGCGAATTCGACACGACGAAAATTATTTTTGATCCCGGCATCGGCTTCGGCAAGACGCAGATTGAAAATTGGTCACTCCTGCGCAGAATCGACGAACTTAAAACTTTGGACGGTCGCGAAATTTTTTTGTTGCTCGGTGTCAGTCGAAAAAGTGTTATCGGTTGGGCAACGGGCTTTGAAATCGACGACCGCGACGAGGCTACGGGCGCATTGTGTGTTCACGCGATTTGCAAGGGCGTCGACATTGTCCGCGTCCACAACGTTAAAATAATTTCGCGCATGTGCAAGACGATGGACAAACTTTTGAGAGGAGAAAATTTTGATGGCAGACAAAATTATCTTGACGGGACTTGAACTTTTGGGACGACACGGTTGCACGGAATCGGAACGCAAATATCAACAGCCCTTTGTCGTCGACGCGGAACTTTATCTGGATTTGTCGCAGGCGGCTAAGAGCGACGATCTAGGCGAAACGATTGACTATTCCGCAGTTCTCGTCGACATAAAAAAAATCGTTGAAGGCACCTCGCGCAATTTGATTGAGACTGTCGCGGTGGATATTGCCGATTTGCTTTTGCGACGCTACATGCTTTTGGACGGCGTGAAAATCACTCTGCGCAAGACTAATCCGCCAATCGGCGAAAAATTTTCCGGCGCGGCAGTCGAAATTGTTCGCAATCGTGTAAAATGATTTATTATGTTGGACTCGGTAGCAATCTCGGCGAACGTGAACGGACTTTGCGACGGGCGATTGAGTGCATAAAAAAAATTCCCGCCGTCAAATTGTTAAGGGTGTCGTCGTTTTACGAGTCGGAACCTTGGGGAGTCGAAGGTCAACCGAACTTCATCAACGCCGCGATAAAAATTTCCACGCCGCTTGAGCCGCTTAAACTTTTGAACGAATTGCAACGCATTGAATCTGAATTGGGCAGAATTCGCCGCGAACATTGGGGCGCACGAACGATTGACCTTGACATTTTGCTGATTGAAGGGCGCGAAATTTTTTCGGAGCGATTGACGGTACCGCACAAATTTTTATTCGACAGAGACTTCGCACTGATATCGTTGAAAGAAATTTTTCCCGAATTCGATTGCAAATTGCACGGCGACAAAATTTTTCGCGTGCAAGGTTCGCCGATTGACTTCAAGTTAAAGCTTGTGGCGTGCGTCGATAAAAATTTCGGACTGGGATTGAACGGCAAGTTGCTGTTCAAAATCCCTGCAGACTTGAAAAATTTCCGACGCCTCACGCTCAATCACACGATAATTTACGGGCGCAAGACGTTGCAGACGTTTCCGAATCGTCAACCGCTCGACAGCCGCAGGAATATAATTTTAAGTCACACGTTGAAAAATTTTTCGGGCGCGGAAGTTGTCGCCGGTGTCGAAGAACTTTTTGACACTCTCAACGTTGCGGAAGAAAATTTTGTTATCGGCGGCTCGGAAATTTTCAACGAGCTGATTCCTCGGAGATTTTTTTGACGGTCGTTGATGCTGAAGTTCAAGCCGATATATTTTTTCCCGACGTTGACGAATTTACTTTGCGAGCCGCGCAGATTTTTGACGGTTACGAATTCAGGAGATACACGCGATGAGAAAAATTTTTAGGAACGATTGGGCACAGCTTTTGGACGACGAGCTCAACGAGCCGTATTATCAGGAACTGCGGAAATTTTTAATCGACGAGTACAGCACGAAGAAAATTTTCCCGAACATGTACGACATCTTCAACGCGCTGCACTTCACGAGTTATGCGGCAACAAAGGTCGTCATATTGGGACAAGATCCTTATCACGAGCCGGGACAAGCTCACGGGCTGAGCTTTTCGGTTTTGCCGAACGTTCCGCCGCCGCCGTCGCTGATGAACATTTTCAAAGAACTGCGCGACGATTTGGGTTGCTTCATACCTAACAACGGTTGCTTAAAACCGTGGGCAGATCAAGGCGTCCTGCTTTTAAACACGGTCTTGACGGTCAGAGCGCACGCGGCGAATTCACATCGCGGACACGGTTGGGAGACATTCACCGACAAAATCATTCGCCTGTTAAACGACCACGAACGTCCGCTGGCGTTTATCTTGTGGGGAAATCCTGCGCGGCGGAAAAAAATCATGATAACGAATCCACGCCATCTGATTATCGAATCTGCGCATCCAAGTCCGTTGTCTGCAAGCGGCGGATTTTTCGGAAGTCGACCGTTTTCGCGTGTGAACAACTTCTTAACGTCAATCGGCGAATCACCAATCGATTGGCAAATTCCAAATCTTTAGGAGGCGATTTTTATGACGAAGAAACAAATTTCAACCGGCATTATCGCGTTTATGATTTTGATGAGCATTTATCTGGTTTGGCGCGTCAACTCTAACACAATGTCAATCGCCTCCTACGACGCGGGCATCAATCAGCAGACCGGCGTCGGCAAATTGGAGAGCTTTTGGACAAAATATGTCGGCGCGTCGAAAAATTCGCTTACAACTTACGAAGATCGCGAAGATGCCGAAGCCGACAGCAATTACTCGATTATCGCGCTGATTGTGATTGATATTGGCGGAGCCGTCGCGCTTTACATGCTCAATAAAAAACCTAAGCCCGTTCCCGTGCAGACTGAAGAAGACGATTGGCGCACTCAACGCCGCTCAAGTCGTCGCCGTCGATAAATCGGCAATATTCATTAATTCCCGTCAATGTGGCGGGAATTTTTTTGCAAAATTTTTTACGCCAAGGAATTGACAAAAAAAAAAAACAATTATTACAATGCATAAGGTAACGGACAAAAAATTTTATTGGGGGATGGTATTTATGGCAACACTTGAAAACAAAAAGTCCAACGTAACTGTTTATGGAACCGGCTACGCAGATTCGATAAAAAGTAGCGGATCGAGAGTTTCAATCGCGGGCGGCGCGGGCAATGACATCATAGTAAACAGCACGTCTTATACCGATTACATCACTAAGCAAGTAAAAAAGACGGTAACGGTCAAGGAGCCTGTTTACAAGACGGAACGAGTATGGGGCATCACCGGCTCCAGAAAGGTATCCACACCCTATCGTAAATATCTGGGACCTACTCTCGGCTGGATAACCGATTATCGAATAACAGTAGTGCCGACATACGGTTGGAAGACGGTTAATAGGCAAACGGGTACAAAGAACGTTACAAAGACGATAACGGAGACGGTAAAGACGCCCGTCACGAAAACTGTCAGCAATGTCAACACGACGATAGAAGGCGGCACGGGCAACGATTCGATTTACAACAGCGGCACGAAGGTTTTGTTCAAATACAAATACGGCGACGGCGATGACACAATCACGGGATTTGGTTCGACGGACACGCTAAGCATTACGGGCAGCTCCTACACATCCATTACGAGCGGCAACAACGTGATTATCAAGGTCGGAAATGCCAATTCAACGTGGCTTGGTACGAAAAACGGTTCGATAACGTTGGTCGGCGCGAAAGGCAAGACGCTCAATATCAAGGGCACTCAATCTGCGACGAGCGGCGGCGGCAACGGCAAATATATCAGCAACAAAAATAACTTCACGCTCTTGACGGGCACGAGCAACGCCGATACTTTTTACAACTACGGGAGCAACGTCAAAATGGACGGCGACAAAGGCAATGATTATATGGTTTCGTTCGACGACGGCTCCAAAGTCACGTTAATCGGCGGTGCAGGCAACGATACTTTAAAAAGTTGGAGCGCATACAGTCGGCTTGACGGCGGCGACGGTGCAGATCAGCTCTATGCGGGTTCCGGCGGTCATACAACAATTCTCGGCGGTGCGGGCAACGACAGCATTATCAATTACGGAAATTACAACTCAATCCTCGGCGGCTCCGGCAACGACACTCTCGACAACATGTACATAGGAAATTACTCGACGCTAAACGGCGGCGATGGAAACGACATTTTACGCGGCAACTCGACCAAAGACACGCTCATTGGCGGTAAAGGAAATGATTCACTTTGGGGCGGTTCAGGTGCGGATACTTTTATCTATGCCAAAGGCGACGACAAAGATGTCATTTACGGCTTCGGCAACAACGACCTTTTAAAAATCACGGGCACGTTTTCCGCGTCGTATAACAAATCGGCAAGGACAGTCGCGTTCACCGTCGGCACCGGCTCCGTCACATTGAAAGATTTCACGGCGTCAACTTTCCATGTCAACAGCTCGACTTATCAAATAAACAGCAAGAACAAATTTGTCAAGAAATGAGCTGTCAACTGCAAGCTTATTTCCCGTCAAAAGGCGGGATTTTTTTATAAGCAAAAACTTTGTCCGCAAAAAAATTACCGCGCTGATTGTTGACAAACGCGGCATTTTGTAGGATTATACGGGCGTTGAAAATTTCATATCGATTGGATCGAGTGGCGCGAGCCTCAATAGAGAATTCGGTCAAAAGCCGGAACGATCACGTCACCGTAGCGGGGAGCAACTCTGCATTTATGTCACTGGGAATTTTTCTTGGGAAGGCGCAGAGAAGTTACGATCCGAAGTCGGGAGAACTGCTCGATTAACAATCACCGTTTGACCTGCGAGCGACAGGAAGGAGATTTTTTCAATGCGTAATGCGCAATGAATTTTCTTGTTGTCTCGTCCTCGCGGTCGAGGCTATTTTATTTTTGGCGAAAAGTTTTTCTCCGTTCGCGGAGAGGCATTGCTCATACATTTCTTTTGCTGAGGAATCAGCGGCTCCGGTCTTGTCGGCAGGAGTTATTTTTTTTGCGAAACGTAATCCAGATACCGCCGCAGTTGCTCCGATTCAACGTTGCGAATATACTTCTCCATGTACTCAAAATCGGGCGTGCCGTCGTCAGTCACGGGCAACATAATTTTTTCGCGTTTAAGTCGTGTATCGCTCCGTTTGTAATTGAAATTGTATTTGCCGCGAACTTTATCGGCGACCGTCGTTATAAACCAGCCGACGTATTCGTTCAGAAAGTCCGCGTAGCCGCAAGTGATGTCGCTCGTGGCGATGAAGTCTTCGCGCTTGTAAACCGAGTAGCCGATTGAGCCTTCGCCGTTTCTGATGAACGCAATACAGTTGCCGCGCTGAATCAAATTTTCGACGGGTCGCACGAAGTTCAAAACGGCGTTATTGCGATTCGTCGCGCCGAGATATGAAATGCCGCGTTCGTCAAGTTCAAGATGATTCGCGCCCTTAGCTTTGCCGGTCTCCAATCTGAACAAGTCGCCGATAAAAAATTCTCTCCACGTCTTTTCATTGAGCGGTTGAATCTGCGCGGCGTCGACATTGTGAACATAATCGCGATAACTTTGCATAATTTTTTCCTCGTGAGCGCGAATATAATTCTCCATGAATTCAAAATCGGGCGAGCCGTCGTCAGTCACAGGCAGAAAAATTTTTTGCCGCCGCATTCGAGATTCATTGAACTTGTAACCGTAACTGTACTTGCCCTGCTGCTGTTTAATCGCCGTCGCCAAAAAGTGATAGATATATTCGTTGCCCGCGCGATTCTTCAATTTGAAACGCTTAACGTCATCAGAGAAAAGGCAATGATACGGATGGTAAAAACATTCGCCGACGCTGCCGTTGTAATTGACGCCGAGAACATTTTCATCAGCGGAAACATTTTCATTGCCGACAAAAGCCGTGACGCCGTTATTTGAATCGCTCGCGCCGACAAACGGAGTATCGCCCGCAGTCATTTCAGCTTTAGTTAATCGTTTGCCGGGACTGATTTCAAAAATTTCTTCGATAAAAAACGGTCGCCAAATTTTTTCGTCGAGCGATGAAAGTTCCATTGTCAATTCTCCAAAACAAATTGATTTTTGTGCTCATGCAAATTCACGGGAAAAAATTTTCTGTCGTTAAGCAGTCGTGCGACGCGTTCGACGATTTTTTTTGCAAGGTCGAATTTGCTCATCTTGTCGAAATTTTCAACGTCACCGCCGCGCCAAATAATTGATGCAATATTCGTGGCGACGCCGAATCCCGCGCCGTCGGCAGTCACGTCATTTGCAACGATGAAATCCAAATTTTTTTCGACGAGTTTTTTCCGCGCGTAGTTCAAAACATTTTGAGTTTCTGCCGCAAAACCGACGAGCACTTGAGATTTTTTCAAGCCGCCAAGTTCACGCAGGATGTCGGGATTTTTTACAAGCTCCAACGTCAACGCGTCGGCGGATTTTTTAATCTTCTGCGCGGCGGGATTTTTAACGCGATAATCGGCAACGGCGGCACTCATTATCACGGCGTCGACAGAATCGAATTCTTTGAGCACAGCCTCGCGCATTTGAATCGCCGATTCGACTTTGACAAACTGCAAATTTTTCGGCGGCTCAAGTTCGCTCTTGCCCGAAATTAAAACGACTTGCGCGCCCGCGTCGACGGCAGAACGTGCAATTTCAAAGCCCATGCGTCCTGATGACCTGTTGCCGATATATCGCACGGGATCAATCGCCTCGACGGTTCCGCCGGCAGTCACGAGAATTTTTTTGCCGCTCAAAATTCCCGATGCAAAAATTTTTTCGACAGCCGCGCAGATTTCAATCGGTTCGGGCAGACGACCTTTGCCGCTGATTCCGCAAGCCAATTCGCCCGTTGCAGGTTCCAAAATTTTCACGCCGCGTGACCGTAAAATTCGCAGATTGTCTTGCGTCGCGGGATTGTCGAACATTTTCGTATTCATTGACGGCGCGATTAACAACGGTTTATCGCAAGCAAGTATCGTTGTCGTTAACAAGTCGTCAGCAATGCCGTGAGCCGCCTTTGCCAAAAAATTCGCAGTTGCGGGTGCGATTAAAATTGCGTCGGCGAAATCGGCAAGTGCAATGTGCGCCACATGAAAATTCGCCGCGTCGCCAAACATTTCGACGGACACAGCGTTGCCGGTAATTTCTTGAAAAGTTCTCGGCGTGACAAATTCGGCAGCGTTGCGCGTCATCATCACGCGAACATTTGCGCCGGATTTTTTCAGACGGCTTGCGACTTCGACAACCTTATAAGCCGCAATACCGCCCGTCACTCCGATTAAAATATTTTTGCCGTTGAGCATGTTTTCTCCTTCAGCTTTAAGCTTTGAGCTTTTAGGTTTTTCCTTAAAGCTTACACCTTAAAGCTTAAAGCTCATAGTTAATCCTTTATCGTGTAGGTGATTTTGCCTTCGTTAATCTCTTCCATTGCGTTTGTGACGAATTTATTTGCGCGCTCTTCCACGCGACAAGGTGCGCCGCTCAAAAGTTCGCGAGCACGTTTTGATGCGAGAACGACCAAAGCGTAGCGGCTGTGAGTTTGTTTAAGCATCGAGTCCGTCGAAGGATTGACCATGCTAAGCGGAGTTGCGTTGAGTTTCATTTAAAAATCTTCCTTTCCAATTCACTTGCTTAAAATTTTTTTGAAGGTGTCGTAGTTAATCGTCTCCAGCGGACGGCAATAGATGGCGAAGACAATTTCCTTGAAGCAACCGTCGAATTCGGGCAGAATTTTTTTGTAGACTTGCGCGACGACTTCGGGATTGTTTTGAAATGCTCCGCAGCCGAAAGCACCCGTCACGAAAATATCTGCGCCGTGATGAGCCGCGACCGTGAACATGTGCCGCAACCGACTTTCATGCAGATTGGCAAGCTCTTCGTCAGTGATTGTAAGGTTGTGCAGATTCGGCGCAGAGATTGTAATAACGTCGACCAATTCCCATTTGTCACGCACCAGCCGCGCAGGTTTTTCAATGTCGCTTTTGCACACGACAATTTCCGGCGTATAAATGCAGGCGTCGTCGTGAAGAGAATCGCCGCGCTTGCGATTGACATTGTAATAATTTTTCCAATTCGCCTCGGCGTTGAGCACAGGATAGAGCGTCGAACAGCGACAAAGAGCCTCTTCCTGCGCCCGTGAACCGTGTTTAACACCGCCGCCGGGATTTGTTGCCGAAGCAAAATTATGCACCGCGATTTTCAGTTCAAGATGTTTTCTCTGCATGGAAATCGCCGCGTCGAATGATCGTTTCTTAAGAATTGTCACGGCAGTCCGTTTGAATTTTCGTTGCGGTAACGGCGGATAATCGTCCGCGTTATAAAAAACTGTGCCCTTAATCGACTCGCGAATTGCCGCCTTCAAATTCTCGTCGGTGTCATAAAAATTTTCCGTGTCACGAAAAACCGCAATCAGCTCGTCCCTCGTCACGTATGCCATTTGATTTGCTCACTCCTTTTGATGAATAGATTCGCGATAAAATTTCCTCGCGCCGCGTGATATATCGGTCGATGTCGTGCAGATAAGTCGTCAAGTCTTTTGCGTTGAATGCCGTCAAAATTTTTTTCGCCGAACGGTCTGGAACTTTCGTTGACGCCGCCGCTCCCACGCCCAAAATCGTTTGACGCTCGCCCATTATCTGCACGTTGTAAAGTCCTTCCGCGCCGCATTTGCACCAGCCGACGTTTTCAATTTGTCCGCTCATGTAGCCTTGACGATAAAGATAATACGGCAAAAATTTTTCGCCGCGCAAAATTTTTTCGGCATGTTCAGCCATCAAACGAACTTCAACGTCATCGGGCAAATTAAAATCTTCCACGCGATTTAACTCGTCGGCAAGTCGCATTTGCAATTTTGAGCCGCGTTTAATCGCCAATGAATGAATCGTAACGTCGTCGGGCTTGAGCGCGATAATTTCCGCCAACGTCGCTTTGAAGTCGGCAAGCCGTTCGCCGGGCAAGCCGATAATCAAATCCATGTTGATTTTCCAATCGCTCGCCGCGCGAAGGTCATTGAACGCCCGAATCACGTCCTCGACGCTGTGTTGTCGCCCGATGATGTCAAGCGTGCGTTGGTGCATTGTCTGCGGATTGACGCTGACTCGCGTGACGTTGAAATTTTTCATGGCGGAAATTTTTTCGGCGGTTATCGTGTCGGGTCGCCCGCATTCAACGGTAAATTCTTCGACGTTTGCGCCGTTAAAGTTGTCGTGAACTTTCTGCATAAGCTCCGCGAAAAATTTTTCGGGCAATGCAGTCGGTGTTCCGCCGCCAACGTAAATCGTTTGAACTTTGAGCCCGTAACGCTGAATTGCATCCGCCGCCGATTCAATGTCGCGCGTCAAAGTCTCCATGAATTCCGCAACCTTATCATCAGCGGGCAAGACGTTCGACGGAAAGGAACAGTATAAACAACGCGTGCGGCAGAAAGGAATTCCGACGTAGACGCTGATAATTTTGTCGTCGCGAGTGCGAACAATCGGCAGCTGTCGAAGAGATACTTCCGTCAAAAGTTCAGCCTTATCGCGCGTCGTCAGGAAGTCGTCGCGAATTCGGCGAGAAATTTTGTCGCGGTCAATGACGCCTTGACTTGTGACGCCGAAGCCTTCATCAATCCACCGCTGAATAATTTTCGTAGGACGCACGCCGTGCAAAATGCCGTAAGGTATCGCGTCAAGCCCGAAGCTGTCAACAAGGAGCGTGTACAAATTTTTTTTCACGAGCCGATTGACTTCCGCGCCGAACCGTTCATCAGAGCGAGCGACAGAAAATTTCCGCAGAAAAATTTCCGTGCCGTAAAAAGTGACTTTGAGCCGCGTGATAATTTTTTTGCCGACGACCTCATTAAAAATTTCCAACGCGTCGAAGTCAGCCGAATCATTCACGACATTAACCTTTAGCGCACGCAGAACATCGCCGATGATTTTGGAAAAGTCATGTGTGCCGAGGAGCGTCAAATTTTTTATCGTGATGCTCAAACTCAATCGCCGCCTTGACAATCTTTGCAGTAGCCGAAAAATTTCACCTCGTGATTGAGAATTTGGAAGCCCGATTCTTGCGCGATGGTCTCTTCCAAATCGTCAAGCAAATCTTCTTCAAACTCGATGACCTTCTTGCACTTGACGCAAATCAAGTGATGATGATGATGAACATTCGGATCGGCGGTGTTGAGTTCGTAGCGCGTGCAGCCGTCGCCGAATTCGACGCGGACTAAAATTCCCAATTCGCTCAACAAATCCAACGCACGATAAACCGTCGCCAGACCGATTTCCGATTCACTCTCGCGCAAAATGCCGTAAACGTCTTCTGCGCTCATGTGATGATATTCCGAGTGCTCAACGAAAATTTTCAAAATCTCTTTGCGTTGCGGCGTCATTTTATAACCGCGTTCGGACAATTTCGCGCGCAGGTCTTGCAATTTGAACAGCCGGTGATTTTCGCTCATGTTAAGTCCTCCTTCGCCTTTTATGCCGATTATACCAGTTATCGCTGAAAAGGACAAAAAAATATTCAAAGCCGCGTCAGATTTTCGCGCTTAAGCTGTGGAAATTTTTTTTTGCGTGTTGTAGAATAGCGGCGGCTTGAAGCAAGCTTAAAAATTTTTTGGAGTAAGGAAATGCAAACTATTGACATAACCGCGAAGATCAAGAATATCATTCGTTACGTGCCGATTTGCATAGTTATTTTGGCATTGCTTATCGGTTACGCCGAGTTTAAGTATTGGCACAAAAGCGAAACTCTTCAGCTCAACGACGCCAAAGTTGCAGGCACGATGGTTTCAGTGCGCGTTCTTGCCAACGGCAAAGTCAAAGAACTTTTATTCGAGGACGGCGCACAAGTCAAAGCCGGTGACGTTATCGCGCGGCTTGAAGTCAACGTGACGGAAGAAGAAATTCAGCAACTTGAAAACACCGTTCAGCTTGCCAAAGACAATTACGCTCAACTGTCGCAAGGTCAATGGGTCAAAGTTGCCGTTCAGCGTGAAAGAATCATCACTCATGCGCCCGTAGCCGTCGAATCCGTGAGACCTGCCTCACCGCCGGCGAATTTGGACAAACTTAAGGAACGCGCAACTCGCATGGCGGAATTGTTCGATATGGGAGCAGTCAGTGCCAAGGAACGTGACGCAGCCCGCCGCGCTTATGAGAATGCACTTTCCGAATCGCAATCGCCGTCGACGCAAACAACTTATACCACGCCAGAACCGACCGTTGAACATTACACCGAATACGTTGACGAATTCAGACCGACGCCGCCCGAAGTTTTGGCGGGAGCTGAACAGGCGATTAAACAAACGTCGCCAAGCAAGAGGCTCGTGAAACGGACGTTATCGCGCCCGTGAGCGGCACAATCTATTACGGCACGGAGATCGACAAAGAATTGGCGGCGGGTGAAAGTGTCGCGCGAATCGGTGACAGTCGCGAACTTTGGCTTGAAGTTGAAGTCACGGAAGATATTTTCGACAAAATCACGCTCGGAAAACTCGTAAGTTATTCGATTGACGGCAAGGAAATTTTCGGCACCGTCACGGAAAAAATTAAGCCCGACATTAAAGAAACCGTTGACTTGCCCGAAATTCCCAAGACTGAAAATCCGCCCGGCGAATTAATCGGACAACCCGCTGATAATCAAGCTCCCGCAGACGGTCAAGCTCCCGCTGATAATCAAACTCCCGCAGACGGTCAAGCTCCCGCTGATAATCAAACTCCTGCAGACGGTCAAGGTCAACCGCCGAAACTTCCCGACGGTACCGAAAGTCAACATAAACCGCACGATAAATTCATGATAAAAATTTCGTTGCCCGCAAACCGCGATTTTGATTGTCGCCCGAACACAACGACCGTCGTCAAAGTCAAAATTTAAATTGTGTGTTGCCGCGGCTTGACAATTCGCCAATCATAAGCTATAAGCTAACGGTAAAAAATTTTTTCACAAATTTTTTTTTGCTTGAAGTTTTTTTTTTTCACAGGTAGAAATGGCAATGAACGAACTTAGAAATTTTTTTCAGATATTGGAAGGAGGCGAGCCAATCACGAGATTGAAACATTTTTATTTCGCTGACGCCCGCCAAAAATTTAAGCAGCGTAGAAATTCCACACCGCGACGAATCCTTTTCGCAAGCCATAAACTTTTTCAAAACTTTGTGGAAAAATTTTTCGCAGGTGTTATAATTGCGGGCATGAAATTTTGATCTGTTAGAAAAGTCGGAGGTGCCTTTTCATGGCTGAACGTGAAATCAAATATCGCGGCTTAAAAACTTTTCAAATATTCAGCGGCGAAGAGAAAAGCGTTTGGATCTACGGTTTTTACTTGAAGCGCGGAACTTACGGCGATCCCGGTCCGCAGGCGCATATCTTTGTTTACGAAAACGGCTACGAAGGCTATCGCGTGGACGCCAAGACAATCGGACAATTCACCGGGCTTGTTGACAGCACCGGCAAAGAAATTTACGAAGACGACATCATTTCGCTCGAAGACGGCAAAATCGGCGTTGTGAATTTTCACGGCGGCTGTTTCGTTCTCGAATACGGCAATGACATTCGCCAAACTCTTTACGAGATACAAAATTGGAAGATGACCATTTTGGGCAATCGCTTTGAAAATCCCGAATTGCTCGTTAAAACTACCGTTGCCGCAAAAAAAAACGTTCAGGACGCACAAGAAATCGAAACGCTAAACTTTGAAACGGAATTCGTCGCGAGGAAGTGAGTCGTCATGTTGAAAAAAATTTCGGCGGCGATTTTAATTGCAACGTTTATTTTCAGCGGCAATGTTGCTCAAGCTTACGACCTGCCGAAAATTAAGCCCGACAAAAAAGTTACGGAGTCCGCCGAGCCAAAGAAAGGTTCAATGCTCAAAAGCGACTGGAAAAGCGCGGATCTCTTTGAACAGCAAATTCGGGCGAGGTTGTCCGGCGGCGAAAGTCTTGCACCGAATGACCCTGCGCGAGTGACGATTGATCCCAATTACATTTTTATCGCCTTCCGCGACGGCGCACCGTATTTCCTGGACAAATACTCAATCAAAGTTCGCAAAAATTCCGACGGCACAAAAGTTTGGGAGCAAAAAATTTTCCCGATAACGAAGAAATTTTCGGCGAACAATGCCACGGCAACCAATCAAAAATTTTGTATGACGGACGAGAAATTTTACAACGCGTTCAAGGCGAAAAATGCGCTGTCCGATTTGGCAAACGAGGCGGACAGAATTTTTTTGGAAGAATGTTTCAAAGTCGGCTATTACTTCGCTTTCGGGCACGAGGCTCAAGGCAGTTGAAGTCGAACATAAAAAAAATCGTCGGCAAGAAATTGTCGGCGAAATTTTTTTGCGAACACTTCAATCGGCTCCGAAAAATTATTTATGCTTGACGTGATTGAGAACGTCCTCGACAAAAAGATTTTCGACAACGATATACAAAGACCGCCCGGCATTTTCAAGGTCATCGATTCGCTCAAGATAATTTTTCAGCGCGTCCATCAACTTTTCATTGCCGCCGTTTTCCGCGACGCAACGTCCGATTTTGCGAATAATTTCCCGTTGCCGAACGTTTATGTCAATCAACTCGTTGACAAGCAGTTTGCAATCTTCAGCGTTTTTCATGGTTAAATCTCTCCAATCTTTTCAAGCAAGCCCGCGATAAATTTCACGTGAGGCGCAACCGTGTCGAGGTGCAAGCGTTCGTTCGGGCTGTGAATGTTTTCGTTCGTCGTGCCGATTGAGATTATTTCAAGCGCGGGATTTTTTTTGGCGAAGAAACTCGTTTCAAGTCCTGCGTGAATTGTCTTGACTGCGGGCGCGTGACCGTTCTGCTCCGTGAAAATTTTTTCGGCGAGCTTTAAAAGTTTGCTTTCGGGATTGAAATTCCATGCGGGCGACGGCGGAGAAATTTTTGTCTCGAATGCACAGAGCTTGCCGGCTTGAGCAAATCCCGTGATAAATTCTTCGACAAGTTCATCGGCATTGGCGCGCGGCAAAACTTTCAGCTCAACAATATTATCGTCCATGCGCACGACGCCCAAATTCGCCGAGGCAATCACTTGCGACAAGTCGGCGGGATTCATCTGATAAACGCCGCTGTGAATCAACGTGATCAAATGTATCAGGCATTCGTAATCTTTGGCGTGCAAAACTTTGTCGGGTCGGCGAACGATTTGCGCAGTGATTTTGACGTTCGGGTCAGCCGCGCCGTAAACATTTTTCAAACGACGTTCCGTTTCCGCGCAAAGATTTTGAAGTTCCTCGGCTTGAAGGTCGGTGGCAACGACGATTTGCGCACTGTCGGGAATGACGTTGAAGGCTCGCCCGCCGTTTATCGACGACAGACGCAACTTGCCGCGCCGAGTTATCTGCAGGAGAATTTGCCCGGCAACTTTAATCGCGTTGATTCGCCCGTTGGAAATTTCCTCGCCGCTGTGACCGCCGCGCAGTCCGCTGATTTTAATCGTCGCGTTCGTGAAAAGTTTCGTGTCGGGGCGGACGTAATGGAGTTCGCGCCAAAAAGTCATGTGAACACTTCCGGCACTTCCCGCGACAATTTCGCCGAATTTTTCCGAGTCGCAGTTGATTAGAAAGCTCGCGTCGGCAAAAAATTTTTCATCGAGACCAATCGCGCCGCTCATGCCCTGTTCCTCGTCGACAGTGAAAATTATTCGTAACCTGCCGTGTTCAAAGTTCTGCCGATTCTCAACGAGATAAAGAATTTCCGCGATGCCGATGCCGTCGTCCGCGCCTAGACTCGTGCCTTCCGCCCGCAAAAATTTTTCGTCGCGAATCAACTTTATCGGGTCGCGCACAGGGTTGAATTCGCAGCCTTCCGCCGCCACGCAAACCATATCCATATGCGCCTGCAAAATCGCCAACGGAGAATTTTCTTTGCCGGAGCTCGCGGGAATTTCGGCGATAATATTTTTAAAATTGTCCTGCACGACTTTAAAGCCGCGTTCCTCAAAAAATTTCTTCAGAAAATTGCTGACACGTCCCTCACACTTTGAAGGGCGCGGTATCTTTGCAAGCTTTGAAAATTCGTTGAGCACACCGTCCAAAATTTTTTCATGTGTCTGCGCAAAAATCGTCTCGCTCATTCGTCATTACCTCGCTTTGCCTAATCAAATGAACTTCAAAATCGCAACGCCTGGTTAATTCGGTCAGACACTGAAAAAATCCTGCAGTTGTGGAAATTTCGCGGTTGGTGTATCATACGGCACGAAAGGAGAAATTTTTATGGGACTTATGGAAATGGGCATCGGCTTGGTCGCAGGCGTATTGATTCTTTCCGCGTTGATATTTTTCATTGAGCTGCCGTTCAAGATAATTTGGAACAGCATTATCGGCGCGGTGATTCTGTGGCTCGTGAATTTGACCGGGCTTATCGCGATAAAAATAACGTTCATTCACGCGTTGATTGTCGGACTTTTCGGCGTGCCGGGACTGATTCTCCTGGCAATCTATCTGAACTTCATCAAGTGAAAAATTTAAAGGGATTGAGGGCTAATACGGCTCCCAATCCCTTATTTTGTCAGCGGAAAAATAATTTCGTCGCCCGCCGAATCTTTGAACGTGTCCGCTTTGACGTTGAAGACTTCGCCGAGCATTTGCGCCGATAAAATTTTTTTCGGGTCGCCCGCCGCGAAAATCTTTTTGTCCTTGACGATTAAAACTTCGTCGCTGTAAATTCGGCGTCTTCATCAAGTGAAAATTTAAAGGGATTGAGGGCTTAAACGGCTCCCAATCCCTTATTTTGTCAGCGGAAAAATAATTTCGTCGCCCGCCGCATTTTTGAACGTGTCCGCTTTGACGTTGAAGACTTCGCCGAGCATTTGCGCCGATAAAATTTTTTTCGGGTCGCCCGCCGCGAAAATTCTCTTGTCCTTGACGATTAAAACTTCGTCGCTGTAAAGCCGCGCGTGATTGATGTCGTGGAGCACCATGATAATCGTCGTGCGGAATTTTTTGTTGACGTTGGCGATAATTTCCATGACTTCAAGTTGGTGCGCGATGTCAAGGTAAGTCGTCGGTTCGTCGAGCAGCAAAATTTTCGGACGTTGCGCCAATGTCATTGCCAACCACGCCCGTTGACGTTCGCCGCCCGATAAACTTGCCACTTGCCGATTTTCAAAGTCCGTGAGCCGGGTGAGTTCGAGAGCGTTTGAAATTGCCGCCGTATCTTCTGCCGATTCGCCGCCGAAAAATTTTCTGTGCGGGAAACGTCCGAACGAGACTAATTGTCGGACAGTCGTATCTTGCGGAGCGTCGCGTTCTTGCGGAAGAATTGCCATCACCCGCGACAAATTTTTTCTGCCGAGCGTGCGAATGTCTTTTCCGTCAAGCGTGACTGTGCCGGAAAATTTTTCGTTGAGCAGACACAAAATTTTCAGCAACGTCGACTTGCCCGCACCGTTGGAACCGATAATTGCCGTCCGTTTGCCTGCAGAGAAGTCGCAACTCACATCGCGCAGAATTTCTTTTCCGCCGAGCGTGACGGAAATTTTTTCAATCGACAAATTCACTGCGCGGGCGACACCGATAAGGCGTTCAAGTTGCCGTCTTCGACCAGGGAAAATTTCAATCTGCCTTTAAAGACGGTACCCGAAGAACCTTCGGCAGTCAATTCGCCCATCAAAGCTTGTGCATTCAGATCAGTTGAAATGCTTCCGATAAACGCCGTCAAAAGCCACACCGTGTATAAAGCGTCTTCCTGTTTTTCGGGCGTCGTGTAGTAAAGGCTAAAAATCTTCGTGTGATCGTCGTCGTCTTCGCCCAAACAGACAAACGCGGCGTTGCGATAATCAAAACGGCTAAGATAAACTTTTCCGTTCTCCGCGTCCGAAACTTCGTAGCCATTAATCTCGAACAAGTGGATAATGTCGAAAACGTCGTCCTTGTTCATGCCGTCTTGAACAATCGGCAAGATAAACCAGTTGAATCGGTCACGAAAAGCCTCGGCACTCAAGTGGAAGTGCGATTCGATCTTCGTCTGCCCAACGTCTTGAATGATTTTCTTAAATTGCTCGTCGGTGATGTCGGACGCCTCGGTCAAGTTGCCAATCATGGTAAACGCGATTGTCAGCACGAGAAAAATTTTTTTCAAACGATAACCTCCTCAAGATGCGGTCGCAGTGATGATTATTCATGTCGCCGTTTTTGGTGACGGAAAATTTCACGCCGTTGTGAATAGCGACGGAATTTTTTGGCGGTGATTGTCAACATTTTTACTTAACGTCATTTCACGCCGCGACAACCGTCAAGAAAATCAAGCCGCTGTCCGCCGCAAGTGAAAGTTTTATTCCGTCACGAGTCACGTTGCCCGATAATTCGCGTAAAAATTTTTCGGCGTCGACTGCCGGCAAGAGAACTTTCACGAACGACGCAAGCACCAACGATGCCAAAGTGTTTTCGTGTGTAGTTTCGGGCGCAACGTAAATGCAACTTAACAGCTTGAATCGGTCGTCGTTTTGAGCCGTGACGCCGAATATCGCGACGCTGTCTCCGAAAAGATTCATGAAAAATTTTCCGCCCTCCGCCGTGAAAACATTCCAATCGCGTATCAGAAAAAGATTTTCCATAATCTCGCGCACGTCGTCTTCAAGCAGAGCTTTGTCGATAAACGGATGAATTGCAATGTTAAAGTCATTTTGCAGAGCGTCGGAAGTCAAATTGAGCGTCAAAGTATTTTCGGGCGCAACGGCGGGATTTTGATCGATGTGCTCAAGGATTTTGTCAATCTGTTCAGAGGAAATGCTCACGTCAATTCTCCTTCGCCGCAAGATAATTTTCCAGAATCGTGCGCTTAGAAATTTTGCCCGTCGATGTGCGCGGAATTTCGTCAAGCTGATGGAACTCACGCGGAATTTTGTACAGCGCAAGATTTTTCTGCAGGAATTTTTTCAGCTCACGAACGTCAACCGTTGCGCCGTCTTGAACTTCATAGAAACACGCACCGACTTGCCCGCGCAGTTTGTCATCAACGCCGATAACAGCCGCGTCTTTAATGCCTTTGAATTGATAAACGACCTCTTCGACTTCGCGCGGATAAATATTTTCGCCCATGCTGATAATCATTTCCTTGATTCGGTTGACAATGTAGTAGTAGCCATCCGCGTCAACCTTGCCGACGTCTCCTGTGTGCAACCAGCCGTCAGCGTCAATCGTCTCCGCAGTGGCTTGAGGATTTTTCCAATAGCCGAGCATGACTTGTCCGCCGCGAACCAAAACTTCACCGACTTCACCGGGCGCAACGTCCGTGCCGTCCTCGTCGACGATACGAATTTCTTCACCGTCAAGCATTTTTCCGCACGAGCCTTGACGTTCTTCGCCGTGAGTGGTCAAAAATACGCAAGGCGACGC
>CAJOHG010000070.1 GCA_905234395.1 uncultured Selenomonadaceae bacterium | reverse complement strand
AGCGTAGAGAATCCTAATCCAATGAATGTCGGTTTTGACAAGTTCGCGCAAAAGTTCAACGAGCCTTGGCTTGCCGTAAATGTCAATGCCGTAAGCCGTCGTGTCCTGCGCAATTAAATTTATCTCCTTGACGCCTTGACTTGCCAACTGCTCAACTTCGGCGCGAATGTCTTCAATCGGACGGGAAATTTGTCGTCCGCGAATCAACGGTATCGAACAGAATGCGCAACGATTATTGCAGCCTTCGGAAATTTTTACGTAAGCAGTATAATTCGGCGTCGTGCGAAGTCGCGGAGTTTTGGCGTCGTAGATAATTCCGCGTTCGCCAATCAAAATCACTCGTCGACCGCTCAAAGTCTCTTCAATCGCTTCCATGATTCTGTTCCACGCGCCGGTTCCGATAATCGCATCGACTTCGGGCATTTCGTCCAAAAGTTCGCGCTTGTAAAGTTGACCTAAACAGCCCGCAACAATCAAAGACTTGCAACGATCGCCTTGCTTGTATTCGGCAAGATTGAGAATCGTCGTGATTGATTCTTCCTTCGCCGAGAGAATGAACGCGCAAGTGTTTACAATCAAAATATCGGCGTCAGCGGGATTTGCCGTCAATTCAATTCCGTGCGCCTGCATGATGCCGAGCATGACTTCCGTGTCGACCAAATTTTTTGCACAGCCCAAGCTCACAAAGCCTGCTTTCAAAGTTTAAGCCTCCTTATGATAAGCTTTTAGCTTTTAGCTTTTAGCTTTGAGCTTTTAGGTTTTAGGAATTGCCCTTAAAGCTTAAAGCTTACACCTTAAAGCTTATTTCAATCGAACGTCTTTAATCCAACGATCCAGATAGGCGCGCTGCTGTTCACGAGAAAAATTTTGTCGCCCGTCAAAGAGCACGAGATTTTTTCCCGCGAACGATTTATAAGCCAGCGTCTGCGGATTCGTCGGAATAAAATAAAAGCCGTTCGTCTGCAGATAAAGTTGAGCCTCGTCGCCTAGCAACCAGTCTGCAAATTTCGCGGCAAGCTGATTTTTCGCAACGTCGTTCGTCGTGATGGCAAAGCCCGTCAAAATGCAACTCGTGCCGTCGGCAGGATAAATTATCTTCAACGGGTAGCCATTCTGCAAATAGCGCAACGTCTCACTCGCCACGGCAACGCTTATGTCAACTTCGCCCATGCCGGCTTGACGGACGGGATTTGATAAAAATTTCGCGTACTGCACAACTTTGGGATGAAGTCCGCTCAAAATTTCGTAAGTCTTCGTGTCGCCGAAGTTGCCAATCATTTGGAACATAAGATTAGCCGACGCGTCCGCCGCAAGAAAATCCGTTATGCCCACGCGAATTTTTTCAGCCTTGGAAAGTTTTTCCCACGTGTCGGGCAAATTAACGGTCGTGCGCAGAAAATCTCTGTTCGCGCAAAAAATAATCGGGTCGTACCAAACGCCAACCCAACGGTCTTGCGAATCTTTGAAGGCGTCACGAACAGCATCGCTTGATTCGGAAGTGTAGGGCTTGAACAGATTCAAATCCGCAGCCTCGCGCAGAATTTTGCTGTCGGCAAGGACAATGTCCACCGTGCGAACGACAGTCGGGTCGCTGACTGCGTCGTCGCGAATGTTCTGCAGAATTTCCTGCGAACTCATCGGCACGAAATTAACTCGGACGTGATTCTCGCGCTCATAAACTTCCGATAAGATTGACGCCGTTTCAGCCGGCAATGTCGTGTAAGCCGTCAATTCCGCCGTCGGTGCGCCCAAAGTTTTCTTGTCCGCGTCAACAGGCAACGTCATTCCCGCCACTGCCGCCAATATCAACATGAACGCCGTCAAAACAAAAATCGTGTATCTTCGCATTGCTCAAGTCCTCCGCAAAGATTTTTTAACAATTATACGGAACTTTGACTCTCAACAAAGTTGATGCCGTCAACTCCGCCGTCGGTGCGCCCAAAGTCTTTTTGTCCGCGTCGACAGGCAAAGTCATTCCCGCCACTGCCGCCAAAATCAACATGAACGCCGTCAAAATGAAAATCGTGTATCTTCGCATTGCTCGATCCTCCGCAAAGATTTTTCGGTAATTATACAGACTTTGACGCGCCATTACAAGCTGAATTCGCCGAAATCCAAAAAGTCCCGCGTGAGCAGCACGGGACTTTTTCAAGCGTATGTGTATTATATTTTAGGAGAGCTTTAACGAAAGCCTGAACGAAGTATAGCACGCATGATAACAATTATCAAGTACTTGACGAAAAAAATTCAAAAATTTCACTCCAGCTGTTATAATCGGCGCGTGTATAAATTTTTAGGAAGGAGCTGTTATTATGGCTTATCTCGGTGAAGAAATTAAAAAGTTGGGTTTCGGCTTGATGCGACTGCCGCGACTTGCCGACGAGACCATTGACCTTGAGCAAGTCAAACAGATGGTCGATTTGTTCCTGTCGAAAGGTTTCACGTACTTTGACACGGCTTGGGCATATCCCGGCTCCGAAGACGCGATTCGTCAAGCTCTCGTCGAACGTTATCCGCGCGAGAAGTTTCAACTTGCAACCAAAAATGCCGCGTGGATCAACTGCAAAACTCGTGACGACGCCATTGCACAATTTGAGACTTCGCTCCGTCAAACCGGCGCAGGTTATTTTGATTTTTATCTGCTGCACAATCTCGGCGAGACGCGCACGGAATTTTTTGAGCGTTTCAAGATGTGGGATTTCGTCTTTGAACAAAAGCGTGCCGGCAAAATTAAACACGTGGGATTTTCATTTCATTCGACGCCCGAAGAACTCGACGAGATTTTGACTAAGCACCCGGAAGCCGAATTCGTTCAGTTGCAAATAAACTACGCGGACTGGGAAAATCCCGCCATTCAATCGCGCGGCTGTTATGAAGTCGCTCGCAAGCACGGCAAGCCGATTATCATCATGGAGCCGATTAAAGGTGGAACTCTGGCTAATCCGCCCGAATCCGTCGCCAACGTCTTCAAAGCCGCAAATCCCGACGTGTCGTTGGCATCGTGGGCAATTCGTTTTGCCGCAAGTCTTGACGGCGTGATAACAGTTTTGTCCGGCATGTCGACGCTTGACCAGATGAAAGACAACGTTTCTTACATGGAAAATTTCAGACGGCTTGACGATTCGGAACGTGCGACTGTCGAAGAGGCGCGTAAAGTTTTGGCAAAAATTCCGATTATCCCTTGCACAACGTGCCGATATTGCGAAAACGATGCGTGCAAATATAATATCGGAATCAGCGGCTCGTTCACCGCGTTCAATGTATTGACGCTTTACGGAGACAAAAAGTTTGCTGCCAATCAATATCGTTGGCTTGTCGAAATGCACGGCAAGAAATACGCGAGTGCTTGCGTACGTTGCGGAAAGTGCTCCAGAGTTTGCCCGCAAAGGTTGAAGATTCCAATTGAACTTGCCAAAGTGGCGGCGGCTTTCGGAAAGTAAATCATTCGCTACGACTGAACAGAACATCAAGCGGCGTGTCAACTTGCAAAAAGTCACGAATCGCCGCTTTTTGTTCGTGCGTGATACCAACTTTGCCCTGAAATTTTCTTGAAACCGTTGGTCGTGATAATTTTAAATGTTCAGCGAGTTCGGTAGCAGAGATTCGTTGGCGGTCAAGTTCGGCTTTTAAGACAGGATATTTGTGCCAATCCGCCCTTAGTTCGGAAAAGATTTTTTCAAATTCGACACCGTCACTTCTGCTAAACAGTTCTTCCAACGACAAATCTACGCCGAGGAAATTTCTTATTGCTTTTGCCTCTTCAATCGTAATGCAGACAGTGCCGTTCATCTTTCTTGCGAAAGTTGTATCCGTTATGTTCAGTTGACAAGCGATTTGGGCGAATTTAATTTTTCGCGATACCAATTCAGCTTCGAGCACAGGATAAACATTTTTGCGACAACGCCGAATCCAACCTCGCTGTTCGGGTGGACGAACCTTTTCTTTTTCCCAACGTGACTTGCGTGCTTTATCGAGAATAGCTTTACCTTCGGGTGTATCGGATCGTTTTTTCTGAACAGCAGACATTAAAGCCAATGTTTCGGGCGAGTGTTTGCGTCTAAGCTTTTTTAAAGATTCTTCCGTAAGACCATGTGTTCCTTCGCCGCCGTCAGTGAAATTGTAACCGTTCGGGTGTTTGCAGTTGAAATGTGCAATCCAAAAAATTTCGCGCTCATTGAGCTGTTCGGGCGTTGTGCATTCTTCGATGACTTCAACCGAAAAATTTTTCCTGCCGTATTTGCGAATCGCATTGCCGAGATGAGTTTTCGCCTTTGCGTGTTCGATGAAACGTTCTTTGAGTGTTCGCGACGTTTGACCGACGTAACTTTTGCCGTTGATGAGATTCGTGATTTTGTAGATGACACCGTACATAATCGCTCCGCCTTTCGTTTGACACTGCGACCGGAGCGTGTTAGAATTTCGCACATGAAAAGGCTCTGCGCCGCTAGGTTGACTTTAAGCAGTTCAATCTTAGCACACGCAGAGCTTTTTCGCAATGGAAACGATTTGAATCGACGCGGATTTAATTTGCCGCTCAATGCCGATTGTGTTAAGATAACGGAAAATTTTTAGGAGAGTGATAGCATGGGAATGACAATGAGCGAAAAAATTCTTGCACGCCACGCGGGACTTGACGCCGTTCAAGCCGGGCAGCTTGTCATTTGCGATTTGGATTTGGTTATGGCTAACGACGTGACCGGGCCGCCGTCAATCAAGGAGTTTGAAAAAATCGGACGCCCTGTTTTCGACGCAAACAAAATCGCGCTGATACCCGACCACTTTCAGCCGGCGAAGGACATCAAAAGCGCAGACCTTGCCAAAATCATGCGCGACTTTGCACGGAAAAATAAAATCAAGTATTACTTTGAACAGGGACGCGTCGGCATTGAACATGTTATCTTGCCCGAATTCGGAATCGTTGCACCGGGCATGTTGATTATCGGTGCGGACAGTCACACTTGCACTTACGGCGCAGTCAACGCATTTTCGACGGGCGTCGGCACAACTGATCTTGCTGTCGGGCTCGCGACGGGCAAAGCGTGGTTTAAAGTTCCCGAAGCGATTAACGTTCACTTGACGGGCGAAAAACCTTCAAACATTTGCGGCAAGGACGTTATCTTGACGTTGATTGGAAAAATCGGCGTCGACGGCGCACTTTACAAAGCTCTCGAATTCACCGGCGAAGGCGTCTGCGAACTTTCAATGACCGACCGTTTGACAATCTCGAACATGGCGATTGAGGCAGGCGCGAAAGCCGGAGTTTTCCCGTTTGATGAACGCACGAAATTTTACGTTGCCAACCGCGCGAAGAAACCGTTTGCGCCTGTCACTGCCGATGACGACGCCAAATATTGCGCAACTGTCGAAATTAACTTGAGCGAATTAAAACCTGTCGTTGCACTGCCGCACCTTCCCGAAAATGTTAAGCCCGTCGACGAACTCGGCGAAATCAAAATCAATCAAGTTGTTATCGGCTCGTGCACGAACGGTCGCCTTGAGGATTTGGGAATTGCGGCGGGCATTCTGCGCGGACGGAAAGTTCATCCCGATGTTCGTTGCATAATCATTCCCGGCAGTCAAGAGATTTACAAAGAGGCTGTGCATTGTCATTGGATTGACATTTTCATTGACGCGGGCTGTGTCGTGAGCTGTCCGACTTGCGGGCCGTGCTTAGGCGGTTATATGGGCATTTTGAGCGCGGGCGAACGTTGCGTTTCGACGACCAACAGAAATTTCCGCGGACGCATGGGACACGTCGACAGCGAAGTTTATTTGGCAAGTCCTTTCGTTGCGGCGGCAAGTGCTGTTCTCGGTAAAATTTCTACTCCGGAAGAGGTGCTCTAAATGAAGATTGAAGGCAAAGTTTGGCGTTACGGCGACAACATCGACACCGACGTTATAATTCCCGCGCGCTATCTGAACACGTTTGATCCCGCTGAATTGGCTAAGCACTGCATGGTTGACATCGACGAGACTTTTGCGGCGAACGTCAAAGCAGGCGACATCATGGTCGGCGGAAAAAATTTCGGTTGCGGCTCCAGTCGTGAACATGCTCCGGTTGCAATCAAGGCGTCGGGAATTCCCGTTGTCATCGCGGCGAGTTTCGCGAGAATTTTTTATCGCAACGGAATCAACATCGGTTTGCCGCTCCTTGAAATTGGCGACGACGTTGAGAAAATTTCTGCCGATGACGTTTTGAAAATCGACACGTCCACCGGCACGATTGAAAACGTCACGACGGGCGACATTTTTCACGCGCACCCGTTGCCCGGTTTTGTGCAGGAAATTGCAAACGCCGGCGGGCTAATCAACTACATCAAGAGCAAAAATTAGGACGTGTTGGTAAATTGCATTTTAATTTTTCTTTGTCGGCGTCAAAGAAAAAGTAGCAAAAAGAAAGACGCTTTGACCGCCTGTCGTCGCGTCACGCGACGCGGTCGGCGGCGGCGCGCGTCCATGCGCGCCGGGTTTCAGTTCTATTCAACGTGACTTTATCGACAGATGCCGTAAAAAAAATCGGGGCACCGCAGAATTTTGCAGTGCTCCGATAATTTTTTGCAACGTCGCGTTTAATTGTTGAAGATATTTTTCAAAGCTTGAATGTTTACGTCGCGATTGAGTTGCGCAAGATACGTCGTGAGCTTGATTGACTTCGGGCAGACTTCCACGCAGTTTTGACTGTTGCCGCAACTGGTGATGCCGCCTTTTTCCATGAGAACGTTGAGACGTTTCGGCGCGTCGAATTTTCCGAGCGGGTGCAGATTGAAAAGATACGCTTGAACGGTAGGCGCGGGACCAATGAAGTCCGATTGCGGTCCGACGTTCGGACAAGCTTCTAAACAGCAGCCGCACGTCATGCAACGCGAAATTTCGTAAGCGGTCGTTGCGGTGTAAGGATTTTGAATCGGAGCCTCGCGATTTTCCCACGAGCCGTCAAGTTCAACCCAACCTTGAATGCGCTTGAGAGCCTCGAACATTCTCGTGCGGTCAATCAAAAGGTCTCGAATAACCGGGAAAGTCCGCGCAGGTTGAAGTTTAATCGGTTGCTTGAGGTTGTCGACGAGTGCGCAACAAGCCTGTTGAGCTTTGCCGTTGATGACCATCATGCACGCGCCGCAAACTTTTTCCAAACAGTTGCATTCCCAAACGACGGGCGGAACTTTTTTGCCGTCAACGGTGACGGGATTTTTTTGAATCTCCATGAGCGAGGCGACGACGTTCAAGCCGGGACGATAATCCACGTCAAATTCCTGCGTGTAAGGTTTATCGTTCGGACCGTCCTGTCGCTCTATTATAAATCTGACTTTTTCAGCCATAAATTACACTCCTCTATTGGTCAAGTTAAGTTCTCTTTTATCTGAACCTTTTCCAACAAATGTAAATGGGCTTTTCCGAATTCATATCCCGTGGTTTCTTTTAATTTCTCGCGGAGCTTAATTTCGTCGGCTCTTTGTCGGAAGTCGGATGCATGTTGCTTGAACGAATCGGCATTTTTAATGTCGCCCTTTTCTCTGCTAATCTTGCTCAACGCTTCGCAACATTCGGCAAGTTTCGTGAAAGCAGGTTCATATTCATCGTCAAGTTGCACAGCTTTAAAGATATATTTTGTCGCTTCCAAGTAATTGGCGGCTTCGTAGTTGATAACGCCCATGCCGTACCAAAATCTTGCATCGTTCGGCGAAATTTTCAAAGCCTCGCTAATATATTTCATCGCGTCGTCATTTTTCCCCAACTTGCGGTGACAAACTGCAAGACCGTAATAAATTTCCACATTTTGCGAATCAAGCTCTAAAGCCTTGTCAAAATACTCAATCGCCTTGACGTAGTCTTCCAAATTGGCATAAGTCGCACCTACATAGTACAAAGCCTCGACATTTTGCGGCGAAATTTTCAAAGCTTGGTTGAAGTATTCAATCGCCTTGTTGTAATTTTTTGTGTTGTTGTAAGCTAAGCCGAGAGCACAACACGTATCGAAATTTTGCGGCGATAATTCCAGAGCTTTGCCGAGCCATTCAATCGCCTTGTCATAATTATTCGTCTGCAGATATGCTTTGCCCAGAGTTTGCAAATCCTTTTTGTCGCGATTGTCTGTCTTTCGATAAACGGCTGCAAGGTTGTTCAAGGCAGAAACATCGCTTGAGTTTAATTCAAAAGCCTTACGAAAATTTTCAAGTGCCTTGTCGTAATTCGATTCACGAAAATACATGACGCCGCGCAGATTCCAAGCGTTGGCATAATCGGGATTGAGCTTGATTGCCTTATCGAAAAATTTTGCCGCCTCGTCACGTTTACTCATTTTTAAATGGACTGCGCCGAGATTCGTTAAAGTTAAAGCGTCGCCTTTGGCATTAAGTTTGAGAGCTTTATTGAACAATTTAATCGCTTGCTCGAAATTACCGTTATTGTAATATTCGACGCCTTGAAGATTGAAGTCAATCCACTTTTCAAATACATTTTTGGCAAAAGCAGTCGACGTGACGCTAAACAGAATTGCAGCGAGGATTATCGTAACGAAAATTTTCAGCGGCTTCATTATGAATTACTCTTTCTTTGCAACGGCGTAGTTGCGGGCGCGAGGTTTAATAAGCGAGTGGTCGAATTCGCGATAAGTGACGATAGGCTCTTCAGTTTTGGGATCGTAATTGACAATCGTTGTGAACATGAAATTTTTATCGTCGCGTCCCATGAAGACGAGTTCGCCGTCTGCGTCATGTTTCTGCTTGCCGTTTTCAAGAACGATTTTAGCGTGCGCACCGCGTGATTCGTCGCGGCAACGGGCACCTTTCGTGATAGCCATTGCGTAGAGAATCATGTTGCGCAGTTGACGAACGAACATTGCCTCTTGATTGGCGACGTTGCCGCGGTCGGTGATTCCTATGTCGTCCCAACGGCGCAGAATTTTTTTCAGCTCTTCAAGGCAGATGTCCAAACCGTTGTTATCGCGTTCAATGGCAACGTATTTGTACATGAGGTCGCCCATCTCGTGGTGAAGTTTGTGCGCATTTTCGGAGCCGTTCATTTGCAAAATTTTATCGTATTCGTTCTGAACTTCACGACGCGCCGCCTCAAGTTCTTCGTCGGTGAGTTCGGAACCTTTGTTGCCGGTTTTGGCCCATTTCATTGCCTCCGGGCCGCTGACAGTTCCCGAATACGCCGCACTAAGCAGAGAGTTCGCGCCGAGACGATTTGCGCCGTGATATTGATAGTCACATTCGCCCGAAGCCATCAAGCCGGGAATGTTCGTGTTGTGCAGTCTGTCAACCCAAATGCCGCCCATCGAATAATGAACGCTTGGGAAAATTTCCATGGGAACTTTGCGCGGGTCTTGTCCGACGAATTCGCTGTACATTTCCAAAATGCCGCCGAGCTTGCGGAGCAGATAATTGCCGTCAATGTGCGACAGGTCAAGATAAACGCGATTCTCGCCGTTGATTCCAAGTCCCATGTGCACGCAGACTTTGTAAATCGCGCGGCTTGCAACGTCACGCGGAACAAGATTGCCGTAAGCAGGATACATTTCCTCAAGGAAGTACCAGGGCTTGCCGTCTTTATAAACCCAAACGCGTCCGCCTTCGCCGCGACACGCCTCGGACATCAAACGGTTTTTATCGGAGCCGGGAATTGCCGTCGGGTGAATTTGAATGAATTCGGGATTTGCAATTTCCGCGCCCTGCTGATAAACCGCACTGACCGCCGAGCCGTTGCAGATTGTTGACGCCGTGCAACGACCAAACACTTGACCGGGCCCGCCGGTTGCGAGAATGACGGTGTCCGCGCGAAAGGATTTAATTTCCATTGTGTTCATCGATTGAGCGACGATGCCGCGACAAACGCCTTCCTTGTTCTTGATAATCTTGATGAATTCCCAGAACTCGTATTTTTTGACGGAGCCTTTGACTTCCCAACGACGAACTTGCTCATCAAGCGCGTAAAGAATTTGTTGCCCTGTCGTGGAGCCGGCAAAGCAGGTGCGTTTATTTTTCTGTCCGCCGAAGTTGCGAAGGTCTAAATTGCCTTCGGGAGTGCGCGTGAAAGGGACGCCCATACGATCAAGCATTTTAATCAGCTTCGGAGCCGCCTCGACCATGCCTTTAACAGCGAGTTGATCTGCGAGGAAGTCGCCGCCGTAAACGGTGTCGTCGAAGTGCTCGTAAATGCTGTCGTGTTCGCCTTTGCTGTCCATGCAAGCGTTCATGCCGCCCTGTGCGCAAAGACTGTGCGAACGTTTGACGGGACAATAGCTGAACAATAAAACTTCGCCGCCGAGTTCGCAGACTTTTATTGTCGCCAACAAGCCGCTGATGCCGCCGCCGACGATTATAATTTTTTTCTTAGTCATATCTTTCGCCATAACCGAATCTCCTAATCAGTACATGAAGTAGCTGCCCATGAAGACGATTGTGATAAGGCACATCGCCGCGCAGAGCAACATGCTGATAATGCTGATGACGTTTTGAGAGCGCGGACCTTTGGTAATGCCCCAAGTCATGCAAAAAGTCGTAATGCCGTTGCAGAAGTGGAAGATGGCCGCGAACATGCCGAGGATATACAAGAATACAACGATTGGATTCGTGAAGAAATTTTGCAACAGTTCAAAGGAAATGGGCGTGCCGGTGATGCCTTTGACGTAGAAACGCAGATAGCCGACGTGCCAAATCAGAAAGACTACCAAAAACCATGCAGTCCAACGCTGGAGCGAGAAATTGAAGTTGCGAACATAGGCGTAGTTGCCGGAATTTGTATTTGCCTGCAGAGCGATGTAAATGCCATAAATGCCGTGGAATAACAGCGGAATTGCAATGCCGCCGAGTTCAAGTCCCATGAAAATTGGTTTGGGAATAAGCTCCATCATTTCGAGTGCGGTGTTTAATCCTTGCGGGCCGAGAATTGCCATTGAGTTGGTGAAGATGTGTTCAAACAGCACCATGCCCAATACGAGCAAGCCGCACAGTGAATGCAGTCGCCGCAGATAAAAAGTTGTATGGAACATTGTGACCTCCTTGTTTTTGTAGGAACTAGGAATTAGGAACTAGGAACCAGAGAATTCAGTCTAACTAGTTCCTAGTTCCTTGTTCCCAGTCCCTAGATTTGATTGATGTCGAAGTGGCGATAAGGTTGTTGCCCGATTTCATAGAAATTGTTGCCTTCGCAGTCGATGACGACGATTGCCGGAAAGTCGACGACTTCAAGAGCAGCAACGGCTTCCGGGCCGAGTTCGGGATAAGCAAGCACGGTGTAGCTTTTGACGGACTTTGCGATTAACGCCGCCGCGCCGCCGACTGCCGCAAAATAAGTTGCGCCGTTTTTCTTCATCGACTCGATAACTGCAGGTTCACGCGAGCCTTTGCCGACCATGCCTTTAATGCCTTGGTCAAGCATCGTGGGCGTGTAAGCGTCCATGCGTCCCGAAGTCGTAGGACCACATGAGCCGATTGGATCGCCCGGTTTGGCAGGCGTCGGACCGAGATAATAAACGATTTGATTAGTCCAGTCGACGGGCAATTTTTCGCCGCGTGCAAGGGCTTCCGTCATAACTTTATGAGCGGCATCTCTTGCGCTGATAATCGTGCCGGTAATGAGGACGCTGTCGCCGGCTTTAAGTTTGCGCGACATTTCCTCGGTGAACGGCGTCGTGATTCTGATACTTTCAGCCATTCTATCAAACTCTCCTTTGCAGAAAATTTTTTACAGCACACGGTGAGCGTGGCGCATTGCATGACAGCAAATCGTCACTGCGACGGGTAAGCCTGCAATGTGCGTCGGTGCCCATTCAATGTTGACGGCAAGAGCCGAAGTCGTGCCGCCGAGTTGCGGACCAATGCCCGTTGAGTTAATCATTTCCAAAAGCTCCTGCTCAAGCTTGGCGTATTCGGGCATAGGATTACGTTCGTCGATTGAACGCGTCAAAGCCTTTTTCGACAACAAAGCCGCTCTGTCCATTGTGCCGCCGATGCCGACGCCGACGACCATTGGCGGACAAGGATTCATGCTCGCGTGAAGGATAATTTCCATGACCGCACGTTTGACGCCTTTGACGCCGTCAGCAGGCACGAGCATTGCAATTCCCGACTTGTTCTCCGAGCCGAAACCTTTTGGCGCGATTGTGATGTCGAGCTTGTCGCCGGGAACGATTCGCGTGTAGATAACGCCGGGCGTGTTGTTCGTGGTGTTGACGCGATTGAACAGCGGTTCGCCGACGACGGATTTGCGCAGATAACCTTCGGTGTAACCTTTGGCAATGCCCGCGTTGACAGCCTCTTCCAAATCGCCGCCGACAATGTGCAAATCTTGACCGACTTCAAGGAAGACAATCGTCATGCCCGTATCTTGACAATAGGGACGATCTTCCGCACGTGCAATTTCTGCGTTCTTGATGATTTGGTCGAGAACGATTTGACCGACCGGCGATTTTTCGGTCTCGCGTCCGCGTTTGAGCGCACGATAGACATCGTCGGGCAGATAATACGCCGCCTCCTTGCACATTTCGGCGACGTTCTCGGTTATGAGTTTAACGTCCAGCTCTCTCAAAGTGATCCCTCCTAAATATAATTGCGTTGGCAACAATTTTTTCGTCACTTGTCCTTGATATTTGCCGCCACGTTTGAAAATCCTGCCGCACCAATAAATTTTCGTTATCATGCGTCGGAGGATGAAGGGTTAAAAATTTTTTGACAGTCGAAGATGAAATGATTAAACTTGCCGAAGAAAAAATTTTGGAGATGTTGACGAGTGCAAGCAAGCGAAGAAAAGTTTACCAAATTTATTTCCGGTGAAGTTACTTTCGTCATTCCGGTTTATCAGCGCAATTACGATTGGCGCGAAACAGATTGCCACCAACTTTTTAACGACATTGAAAATATTCTTGCCAACAAAAAGACACACTTCCTGGGAACATTCGTCTACACTTACGACCCGACCGTCGGATCGGCACAAGAATACATCATCATTGACGGGCAGCAGCGCATAACGAGCATTGTCCTGTTTGCCAAAGCTCTTTACGATTTGAGCGACGACGAGGATTTGAAAGCGGACATTCGCTCAAAATTCATCAAGCACACCACGGGCAGAGGTCTCAAAAATAAATGCCGACTGCGCCCGACCGAATACGACCGCAAACTTTTTGAAAAGCTGATGGCGGACGACTTCGACGAAAAAATTTTCACGCCGCAAGAACAAAATACTGCGCTGTACAAAAATTATCGGCTCTTCCGTGAGAAAATTTCTGATTCAACTTTTACAAAAGAAGAACTTTGCGATGCCGTAAGCCAATTAAATATCGTCGCCATCATGCTGAAGGACGAGAATCCGCAAGAAATTTTTGAATCGCTCAATTCAACCGGGCTCGCCCTTACCAAAGCAGATTTAATCCGAAATTTTTTGCTCATGCCGCTTGCTTATGATGAACAACAAGAGCTTTACAAAAAATATTGGCTGGAGATTGAAAAGTTGCTCCGAGCGTCGAAGAACGTGGAAAATTTTTTGATTCAGTATTTGATTGCCCGTCGCAAATCTGATTCGGTGCAGGAAACAAAAAAGCAACGTCTAAGTTCCCGCAACCTTTACGACACGTTCAAAAAATTTTTCGTCAAAAATTTCTCCGACACCGAAACTTGCTTGAAAGATTTATATCGTTACGTAAAATTTTTCCGCCGCTGTATCTTTAATGACGATACGAAGTTTGAAAATCTCTCTGCGCTTGACAAAAAAATTTATGAGCTCGTTTATCTGCTTGATGCCGGGAATTCGCCGATTATTTTGATGTATCTGCTTGATCGCTTTGAGAAAAATCACTTCGACGAGGCAACGTTTGTAAATTTTGTCGACGCACTGATTTCTTTGGCATTCAGAGCAAAAATTTGCGGACACAGCGGCATAAATCCGCAGTTCGCCGGCAACGTGCTCGCGCGCCTGGACAAAGAAAATTCTTTGGATGAAAAACTTTTTTGGCAAGCCATAACTTTTGGCAAGGGCACTTATTCTTTTCCGAACGACAAAGATTTTCAGGCGTCGTTGATAAACAATAACCTTTACGAGACGATAAAGCCAAATCTTTGCAAATATCTGCTGTATTCTTTGGAAAAGGCGACGCGCACAAAAGAGTTGCCCGCCTATTCCGCTGCGACTGTCGAACACATTTTGCCGCGAAAACTCAACGAAGCCTGGAAAAATTATCTTCGGGAGCGCAACGATTCACAGACGCACGAAATTTGGTTGCATACGCTGGGCAATTTGACTTTGACGGAGTACAATTCGGAACTTGGCAACAAAAATTTCGCCGACAAGAAAAAAATTTACGCGCAATCGCATTATTCCTACACGCGAGCCTTGAAAGATTCGTCGGAATGGACTTCAAAGCAAATTCAAGCGCGTGCAAAGAAATTGGCGACAGAGGCAATTAAAATTTGGACGTTGCCCGAAGAATTCAATTCACGCTCCATAAATCTCGGCGATATTTTCAATCTGAATTCGGACTTCGGCACGCTAAGAGGAACTAAACCCGCCAAACTTTTTATTCTTGATACGGAAATAAAAATAGCACATTGGAATCACTTGTTGCGAGAAATTGTCCGTCAACTTTACGCGCTTGACAAAGATATTTTCCGACAAGCCGCAACTGCACGCCCGAATTTGTTCACGACAGAGCCGACTAACTTTAAAATCGACGAAAATTTTTACATGGAGACGGGCTTCAGCACAGACGATTGTTTGAGAATCAGCAAAAGCCTCGTTGAGAATTTCGACAGGCTCGGCGACACAAATTTTAAGGAAGACATTTCCTTCACGCTTCGCAGATAAAAAAAATCGCTCCTCAACTTTCGAGGAGCTTTTTTGTTGCGGAAAATTTTTACACGGCGTCGAAACCGAGTTGCAATGCAGTCATGTTTTGTTCGATTGTATGCGGCGGCACGCGATTTGCGACGGATTTTTTTATCGTTTCAAAGTCAACGAGCCTTGTAACCTTGACGATGACGCCGAGCGCGACGATATTTGCGAATAAAGCCTTGCCAAGCTTTTCGACGGCGAGTTTTGTTATCGGAACGCGGATAATATTCTTGAACGCGGGAGAAGTCGGTACTAAATCATCGTCGAGAATCAAAGTTCCGTTCGGATTTAAGTCGCTGAAGTATTTATCGGCGGCTTTTTGAGTCATTGCGAGTACAAAATCTGGCGTTTTAACGTGCGGATGATAAATTTTTTCGTCGTCGATGATGACTTCGGACTTGGACGCGCCGCCGCGAGCTTCGGGACCGTAGCTTTGCGATTGAACGGCATTTTTGCCTTCGGAAACAGCCGCTTCAGCCAAAATAATCGCCGCAGTGATGACGCCTTGCCCGCCGCTACCCGAAAGTCTTAATTGTTTCCTCATTTCGCCGCACCTCCTGCCAACTCTTGAACGTGTTGATAAGCCGCGTCGTAAGGTTCGCTTTCTGCCTGATAAAACAGTCCGATAGGGAATTTATCGCCGATTTTTTTATCATCGGGCAGTTTATCCCAAGAATTTTTCATAACGGCATTGTCGCGCATCCACGCCATCATTTTTGCCGGGTCGCCCATTTTATTTCGGCGTCCGTAAGCAGTCGGACACTGAACGAGAGCTTCAATGAACGAAAATCCGCGATTTTTTAAGCCGTCTTCGATAGTTTTAACCAAATGTTGGACGTGAAAGGCAGTTGAGCGGGCAACGTAAGTAGCTCCCGCAGCTTCGGCGAGTTTGCAGGCGTCAAAAGGTCTGTCAACGCTTCCATAAGGCGCAGTCGTGGCTTTTTTGCCGAGCGGAGTCATCGGAGAGGCTTGCCCGCCCGTCATTCCGTAAATATTGTTGTTAAAAAGCACGACGGTTAAATCAACATTGCGTCGGCAACCGTGAATGAAATGATTTCCGCCAATCGCCGTGCAGTCGCCGTCGCCGGTGATAACAATGACATTCAGCGCGGGATTTGCGAGTTTTACGCCGGTTGCGAATGGAATAGCTCTGCCGTGAGCGGTGTGGAGCGTGTCGAAGTCCATATAACCGCTTGCACGACTCGAACAGCCGATTCCGCTGACAATTACGGTATTATCTTGGTTAAAATCGGGATTTTTCTCGATAGCTTGAACGATCGCCTTCATAACGATGCCGTTTCCGCAACCGGGACACCATAAATGCGGCAAACGATTCTGTCTGAAGAAATTTTCGTAGGAACGCACGTTATTTCACCTCCGCGACGAGTTCATCAATAGATTTTTCGATTTCTTCGGG
>CAJOHG010000069.1:650-12517 GCA_905234395.1 uncultured Selenomonadaceae bacterium | reverse complement strand
ATGCGATTGGGGTATAGCCAAGTCGGTTAAGGCACGGGACTTTGACTCCCGCATCGTTGGTTCGAGTCCAGCTACCCCAGCCAGTGGTTCACTAGCTCAGTCGGTAGAGCATCTGACTTTTAATCAGAGGGTCCCGGGTTCAAGTCCCGGGTGAGCCACCATCTTTGAAAACAAAACATGACTCACTAGCTCAACTGGCAGAGCAACTGACTCTTAATCAGTAGGTTCGGGGTTCGATTCCCCGGTGGGTCATTCGGACGATTAGCTCAGCTGGGAGAGCATCTCGTTTACACCGAGGAGGTCGGCAGTTCGAGCCTGTCATCGTCCTCCAAAAAAATTCGGCCCGGTAGTTTAGTTGGTTAGAATGCCGCCCTGTCACGGCGGAGGTCGTCAGTTCAAGTCTGATCCGGGTCGCTCAAGCCTCGGTAGCTCAGTTGGTAGAGCAGGGGACTGAAAATCCCCGTGTCCGTGGTTCGATTCCGCGCTGAGGCACTAACTTTTTTACAGGTCGCTGGCTTAGCTCAATTGGCAGAGCAGCTGATTTGTAATCAGCAGGTTGTAGGTTCAAGTCCTATAGCCAGCTCCACGCGGGTGTAGCTCAATGGTAGAGCTCCAGCCTTCCAAGCTGATCACGTGGGTTCGATTCCCATCACCCGCTTCAGCTTGTTTGTTGAAGATTATGGGTTCGATTAAGCAGACGCTCTTACTCATCGCGCCTGCACGCCCGCTATATGGCGGGTTTGATTAAGCAACTGTTCCTATTTGTTGTAGTTGCACACCCGCTTCAAAATTGGGACTGACTGAGCAGATTCGCGTAATCGTCGGATTTGCAAGCCTGTTTCCGAAACGCCGGGGTGGCGGAACTGGCAGACGCAAGGGACTTAAAATCCCTCGGGAAGTGATTCCCGTACCGGTTCGATCCCGGTCCTCGGCACCAATCAGATAACAACGTGCGGTAGTGGCGGAATGGCAGACGCGCTAGCTTCAGGCGCTAGTGGGGGCAACCCCGTGGAGGTTCAAGTCCTCTCTGCCGCACCAAATATGATTATTCGTGAGGTGACTTCAATGGACAATTACGAGGCTTTTAAAGAGTTCATGAACAAAAGCGATATTCGTTATAGCGAAGATACTTTCGAGAATGGAGATCGTTTCTTCAGCATTCCGCACAAAATAAAAAATGGCGGAGTGATTAACGTTATCGTCGTCTTTGCGAAGACAAAGATTAAGATTTTGCTCTTGGGCATAGCCGACGTTGAAGACGAAGAGAAACGCCTTGCTTGCTACAAATTGTTCAATACTTTGAGCATGAAGTACGCGTTCTTCAAAATGTATCTTCGTCCGGAAGGTCGCGTTTGCGCCGAGACTGATTTGGCTCTTGATATTGTCGAAGGCAACTTTAGTCCGAAGGGCTTGATGGATTTCGTGATGGCGTCGGTTTTCTACATTGAAAAAGTTTATCCCGAAAAGACGTGCGGTCGTGGTGGAATAGGCAGACACGCTGCTTTGAGGGGGCAGTGCTCACAAGGCGTATGAGTTCAAGTCTCATCGACCGCACCATCAATATACGCGCGGTTGTGGTGGAATAGGCAGACACGCTGCTTTGAGGGGGCAGTGCTCACAAGGCGTATGAGTTCAAGTCTCATCAACCGCACCAACAAGAAAATCCGGCGCGAGGAATTTTTTCCCCGCGCTTTTACGTTTAGTTTAACCTACTTTTCTTTTGCTGTAAATCCTTGTGCGCCGGGTCTAAGCTCTATTTAACTTGCCGACGGTTCCTGTCGAGTGCCGAAGCTTGCGAAAGTTACGATCCCAAATTGAACGACGCGAATCATGTTCAGCGGTTTTATCGCGGCGACAAGATGTGCGTGATTTGCAACGGAGAGAAATGTTTGATCGCAAATAATTGGTTTGCTGAAGGCAACATTTCATCGAATAAGCGCGCGTTTTACGACTGGTTGACGTTGCAGACGACGGCGGCTCTGAATAAACGTTGACGCAAAAAAATTCCGCATCAATTTCTGAAGCGGCTTTTTTTATTGAAGTCGCCCTGTCATCGGTTTCTGACAAAGTGCGGATATTTTTTCAGGAAGGCGGGCAACGCCGGCAAGGTTATCTCGCTCAAGTCGCTCGGAATAAATTTTGCGGGCGTGTGAAAATATTTTCCTTCCGCCATCGCCTTTTCGACGTAAGCGCGATCAAGATATTTCTTGTTCTCGTGAAAAATTTCAACGTCTTCAACGGCAGCCTGCATTTTCTCGATGACCGTGTCAATGCCGCCCATGTAAGAGAAATGCCAACCGCCGTTTTGAATTCGCGGTAAACCTTTGCGAACGTCGCGTAAATGTTGCGGCGACTCCAAATGCTTGAACTTACAAAGAGAAGTTCCTTCGCATGGCAAATCGGAACGCCAATCAAAGTAGTAGATATACGAGCGCAAATGGAAACTTATCGGACTTAAATCCAAAAAATCAGCGATATTCATCCCGCAATGGAACGGCACCAATTTGCCCGGCGTGAAAGGATACGTGTCGTAAAAGGCGACAAGGTCAACGCGTTTGCTCACGTCGGTGAAACTGTCGCGAATCGTTTGAATTATCACAGGGTCGGGAAATTCGTCCGCGTCGGAGATCATAATCAAATCGTCCGGCGCGGCGTCCGTCAAACCTTTCATGATATTGTTGCGCTGATTGTTTTCAATCGACCAATCGCTCACGCCGCGATATTCGACGACCGAATTATCCATCACGTAATGAATTTTCGGCAGATATTTTTCAAAGTCGCGCACGTGCTCGTAAAAATTAAACGGCTTGGGAACGTTGGCATGAGTTTTGTCAGCCTCGACGATAACAAAATAATCGACGACATCCCACAAACTTTCAAGCCGCAATTCCAAAAGCTCAAGCTCATTGAAAAACGTAAAGCAGTCGTAAATTTTCATCGGACTATCTCCAAATCATTTGTCGGGAAAAAATTCGTCGTGAATGCTGTTGACGGCTTCGGTGACTTGCGAGCCTTTGACGAGGCACGAAACGCTTATCTCCGACGTGCTGATAATGTCAATGTTGACATCTGCGCGGGCAAGTGCGCCGAACATGCGAGCTGCGACGCCGGGACTTCCCAACATTCCCGCACCGACGATTGAAACTTTTGCCATATCCTCTTCGACAAGAACGGACGCCGCGTTAATTTTTTCGCTGGTCACGCCGATAACTTTCTTCGCTTCGGGCAAATCGTTAAGATTAATCGTAAAGACAATGTCATTGATATTTCTGTTGAGGTTGCGAATGCTCTGGACAATCATGTCAACATCGATATTTGCATCGGCAAGAGCTTTAAAGAGTGTGTGCGCAACGCCGGGATTATTCGGAACGCCGAGCACGGAAATTTTGGCAACCTTCATATCGTGAGCTACGCCGCGAATTTCAAAATCTTTTTCCTCCACCGTGTAATCCTCCCTGATAATTGTGCCCGTGTCTTTCGTGAAAGTCGAGCGGACGTGAATCGGAATGTTGAAGAACTGTCCCATTTCAACGGAACGCGGTTGCATGACACCTGCGCCGAGCCGAGCCATCTCCAACATTTCAAAATAAGTGATCTCTTTCATGCGGCGAGCACCTTTGACAATGCGCGGGTCAGCGGAATAAACGCCGTCAACGTCCGTGAAAATTTCACATTCGTCAGCTTTGAGTGCGCCCGCCAATGCAACGGCAGAAGTGTCCGAGCCGCCGCGACCGAGTGTCACGGGATCGCCGAATTTGTCCGCGCCTTGAAAGCCTGCCACGACGACGATATTGCCGCGATTAAGTTCCTCGTGCACGCGTTTAGGTTTGATGCCGAGAATTCTGCCCTTCGTGTGGACTGAACTTGTACGCATTCCGACTTGCGCACCGGTCAGAGAAATTGCGGGCTGTCCCAATTTTTTAAACGCCATAGCAAGCAGCGCGATTGAAACTTGTTCGCCCGTCGTCAAGAGCATGTCGAGTTCGCGCAGGTAAGTTGCTTTGTAAGGTTCCGTGTCGATTCCGCCTGCCAATGTTAGCAAATTGTCCGTCGTCTTGCCCATTGCCGAGACCACCACGACAATTTTATCGTCGGGCTTTTTTTCGGAAAGGATTCTTTGTGCCACCGCCAAAATTTTTTCTGTCGTCGCAACTGAAGAGCCGCCGAATTTTTTCACAACCAGAGCCATGCTTTAATCCTCCTTCGTACAGCTCAAGAAGTTTCATTTTAAAATCATTGTAGCAAAGACTTGCAGGTTAGTCAAAAAAATTTAGTGGTCAACGATTGGAGCAAAGCTAATCGCCGACCACTAATCAAATCGCTAACGATTATTTTCTTGCTGAACCTCTGGCAGGTTTCTCGACAGTTTTTGCGGCAGGAGCGGCTTTGGCAACGGTGACGGGTGCCGGTGCAGGAGCAGGCGCGGGAATTGCCTCTTGCAGAATTTCTACGAGCGCGACTTTCACGACGCTCAACACGTCAGCAAGCACAGCGTTATACAGATCGCCGCCGTCGACGACTCCACGTCCGTTCTCCGTGATGAAAAATTTTTTCGGGTGATCGCCCGCCTTGAATGCCGCATCAATTTTATTCGCAACCAGTTTCGCAAGCTGTTCTCTCTCCATCAAACGTTCACTCCCAAAATATTTTTCCGAAAATTTTCTACGTGCCGAAAAAAATTCCTGCCGCGTGAAAGTTTTTCTTGCTCCGACGAATCGCAAGCAGTTTGCAAAAAGCAACGTGACGTTGCATCCAATGAGCGTGATAAAATTCCCGTGGTTTTGAATTATTCGCCGAGCTTAAGGTTTGCAAAAAAGCTTAGCGGTGATAAAATTCGTCGAGAAAAATTTTTAGGAGGTATTGCCTTGAAACGTGAGATTAATCCTTTCGACTATGCAGGCGACATCATGAAAGCTTTGCCGCGCGGAATTTTGTTGACCAGTGAAGCTGAAGACTGCGTCAACGCGATGACAATCGGTTGGGGCACGATTGGCATTGAATGGAACGTTCCGATTTTCGTCGCTTATGTTCGCACGAGTCGTTTCACTTACGAGCTTATCGAACGCACCGGCGAATTCACAATCTGCGCGCCACACGGTGAACTTTCACAAACGGCGGCTAAGGCTCTTGCACTTTGCGGCACAAAATCCGGTCGCGACATGGACAAAATTGCAAAAGCAGGACTTCATCTTGTCGAGCCGGAAATTGTTCGTCCGCCCGCGATTAAAGAATTTCCGTTGACTTTGGAATGCCGCGTTGTGTTCAGTCAACTGCAACCGATTAAAGAAATCACCGGCAAGTTCAGCAAGTTTTATATGCCGAATACCGCACATTCCGAGCCGCACGTCGCTTATTACGGCGAGATTCTCAAGGCTTACATCGTCGAGGATTGAACTTTGCCTTGACAGCGGCAAGCGTCGTAACTAAAATGTTTTGCAAATTCCAAAGGAGATGACTTTAATGGCTGAAATCAAATTCGTTGAGGCGAAGACGCTCAAAACTAAGCCCGACGTTTCCAAAATCGGATTCGGCACGCACTTCACGGATTATATGTTCGTCATGGACTACGACGCCGCAAACGGTTGGCACGACGCCCGAATTGTTCCGCACGAAAAAATTTTAGTCGATCCCGCAAATGCAACGCTTCATTACGGGCAAGCGATTTTCGAGGGCATGAAGGCTTATCGTCAGGGCAACAAGGCTGTCGTCTTCCGCGCGACCGATCATTTGCAACGGCTCAATCGTTCCGCGAAAATTCTTGACATCCCTGAAGTTCCATTCGACGTGGCGCACGAAGGCTTGATGAAACTCATCGACATCGACAAAGACTGGATACCGTCCGAAAAAGGTCAGAGCTTGTACATTCGCCCGTTTATCTTCGCAACGGATGAAGTGCTCGGCGTCAGTGTCAGCAAAAAATATAAGTTCATGATTATCTTGTCGCCCGTCGCCGCTTATTATGCTCACGGTTTCGCGCCCGTAAAAATTCTCGTTGAGGATAAATACGTTCGTGCAGTGCGCGGCGGACTCGGTGCGGCGAAAACTCCTGCAAATTACGCGGCGAGTCTTCACGCGGGACTTGTCGCTCATGAAATCGGCTTTGACCAAGTGCTGTGGCTTGACGGCGTCGAACGCAAATATATTGAAGAAGTCGGCTCGATGAATATTCTGTTCAAAATCAGCGGCGAAATTGTCAGCCCGTCGCCGAAAATTCAAACGTCGATTCTTGACGGCATCACGCGTCGCACCGTCAATCAAATTGCCAAGTCGTGGAATATGCCCGTCGTCGAACGCAGAATTTCAATCGACGAGATCATTGCGGCTCAAGAAGACGGTCGGCTTGAAGAAGTTTTCGGCAGCGGCACTGCGGCGGTAATTTCGCCTGTCGGAGTTTTGCGCTACAAGGAAGTCGATTACGTTATCGGCGACGGAAAAATCGGTGCCTTCGCGCAGAAAATGTACGACTACATTGAAGGCTTGCACGTCGGCGAAGTTGAAGACACGTTCGGCTTTATCGAAGTCGCCGGGCAATATTGAACCTGCGCGGCTGTTTGCAAAAAAAAATTTTCGGGTCGTCCGTTGCGGATGACCTTTTAATTTGCACGAACGGCTAAACGGTTGTATAATGCAACGGAATTTTTATTTTCAATTTGGGAGGGAGAATTTTGTTTTCCAAGCTTACAAAAGTCTACGGCGAAACGGCATTGATAAAATTAATCGCCGTGGGTCTGGTGATAGGAATTGTGCTCGCGCTGTTCTTGCCAATGTCCGTGCCGGTTATCGCGGTCTTCGGCAAGCTGTTCGTCAACGCGTTGAAGGGCGTCGCGCCAATTTTAGTTTTCGTGCTCGTCATGAACGCAATGAGCCAACGTTCCGAATCCAACACGACAATGAAGCCGATAATTCAACTCTACGTTTTGGGAACGTTTTTGGCGTCACTCGTGGCGGTCACGGCGTCATTTTTATTCCCGACGACATTAAAGCTGCAAATCGACGCGGACACGACAATTTCACCGCCGGGCGGCATTATCGAAGTTTTGCAGAACGTCATAATGAACGTCGTCGACAATCCGATTCACGCGCTCACGACGGCGAATTACATCGGAATTTTAGCTTGGGGCGTCATCATGGGCTTGGCGTTCCGTCAATCCGGCGACAGAATGCACGGGCTTTTGAGCGATTTGGCGGCGGCAGTGACAAAGGTCGTGCAATGGGTGATTCGATTTGCTCCGTTCGGTATCATGGGACTTGTTGCCGACGCCATTGCAACCAGCGGCATTGATGCTTTGCTCGGTTATGCAAAACTTTTGGCGGTACTGCTCGGAGCATTTTTCAGCGTGGCGTTAATCATGAATCCGCTAATCGTCTTCATCAAGCTCGGCATGAATCCTTATCCGCTCGTTCTCGCGACGCTCAAGGAAAGCGGCATTTACGCATTCTTCACGCGCTCAAGTGCGGCGAACATTCCCGTCAACATGAGCCTTTGCAAACGTCTCGGCTTGAACGAAGATTTGTATTCGATTTCAATTCCATTAGGTGCGACAATCAACATGGCGGGCGCGTCGATAACGATTGCGGTTTTGAGTTTGGCGGCGGCTCACACGTTGGGAATTTCCGTCGATATGCCTACTGCGTTGTTATTGTGCATTATTTCAACTGTCGGCGCGTGCGGAGCTTCGGGCGTTGCAGGCGGCTCACTGTTGCTGATTCCCGTTGCGTGTTCGAGTTTCGGCATCGATAACGATTTGGCAATGCAGGTCGTCGGCGTAGGATTTATAATCGGCGTGTTGCAAGACTCGTGCGAAACGGCGTTGAATTCGTCGAGTGACGCGCTCTTTACGGCTACGGCTGAATTCGCTGAACGTCGTAGGCAAGGCACGCTCAAAGCTTCCGATTTGACACCACGCGCCGAAGAATAATTCATCGACAGTTCACGTTGACGGCTGAATCGTTGCACGGCTCGTCAAAGAATTATTCACCGTTAAAATAATGCTTGACTTGCTTAAGGTTAGCGTTTATAATCTGTCACGTTGACGGTTCAAAACGTCGACGCGGCGGCATAGCCAAGTGGTAAGGCCGAGGTCTGCAAAACCTCTATCCCCAGTCCGATTCTGGGTGCCGCCTTCAAGTTTGTAAATTGCGGCACTGCCTGCGGTGGTGCCTATTATTTTGAGGGGCAAAAAAATGTTCGAGGATCTCTCTCAAAACATACAAGCGGCTTTTCGTAAACTGCGCGGACACGGCAAACTAACCGATGACGACATAACCAAAGCACTAAAAGATGTGCGCATGGCTCTGTTGTCGGCGGACGTGAATTATAAAATTGTTCGCGACTTCGAGAAGGCTGTCAAAAATCGCGCAATCGGCACGGAAATTCTAAACAACCTCACGCCCGCGCAGTCCGTTATAAAAATCGTCAACGAGGAACTTGCAAATCTTATGGGCGGCAAGGCGGCTAAGTTGAACATTTCCTCGCGCCCGCCGACGATTATTCTAATGGTCGGTCTTCAAGGCTCCGGCAAAACGACTTCGGCAGGCAAGCTCGCGTTGCAGATGAAAAAGCAAGGCAAACGTCCCGCGCTCGTTGCGGCAGATATTTATCGTCCCGCCGCAATTAAACAGTTGCAAGTTGTCGGTGCGCAGGCTGATGTTCCGGTTTTCACAGAGGACATCAAAGACGCCGTTCAAATCGCCAAAGACTCGATAAATTTCGCGAACAAACACGCGCGCGACGTTCTGATAATCGATACTGCCGGACGCTTGCAAATCGACGAACGCCTCATGCAGGAGTTAAAGGACATCAAATCGACAGTCAAGCCGCACGAAATTTTGTTGGTCGTCGATTCAATGATCGGTCAAGAGGCTGTCAACGTTGCGGAAACTTTCCACAATGCTTTGGGCGTTGACGGCGTTGTATTGACAAAACTCGACGGCGATGCTCGCGGCGGTGCGGCACTGTCAATCAAAGCGGCGACAGGTTGCCCGATAAAATTCGTCGGCATGGGCGAAAAACTTGAGGCGTTGGAAATTTTTCATCCCGACCGCATGGCAAGTCGAATTCTCGGCATGGGCGACGTGCTAAGCTTGATTGAAAAGGCTCAATCGGCAATCGACGCGAAGACCGCCGAAAAAATAGTTAAGAAAATCAAAGCCGACGAATTCACGTTGCAAGACTTCCTTGAACAACTTCAGCACGTCAAAAAGCTCGGCTCGCTCAACGATTTGCTCGGTATGGTGCCGGGACTCGGCGGACTTAAGAAAAAATTGACGGGTGTCGACTTAGACCTTGACGGCAAAGAAGTTAAGCACATGGAAGCGATTATCCTTTCAATGACGCCGAAAGAACGCGCGGACACGTCAATCATCGACGCAAAACGCCGCAAACGAATCGCGCTGGGCTCCGGTACGAAGGTCGCCGACGTGAACAAACTCCTCAAGCAATTTGAAGAGATGCGTAAAATGATGCGCCGTTTCAAATCAAGTCAAGCTCAACAACAGCAACAAATTCAGGCGTCAAAAAAAGTTAAGGGCAAAAAAGGAAAAATTAAAAAGGGCAAGAATACTAAACCTAAAATTCCGACGTTGCCAAACCTTAGCGGAATTTTGGGACAGCTCGGCGGAAAATTTCCTTTCATAAAGTAGCACACCGAACACTTGAAAGGTGGTGAGATAGTGGTAAAAATCAGGCTCAATCGAATGGGTGCCAAAAGGCAACCGTTCTACCGTATAGTCGTTGCGGACAGCCGTTCGCCGCGTGACGGTCGCTTTATCGAAATTGTCGGCAACTATGACCCGACCAAAAACCCCGCCATTGTCAATGTCGACGAAGAAAAAGTCATCGGCTGGATCAAAAACGGCGCACAGCCTACCGATACAGTTCGCTCGCTCCTTAGCAAAAAAGGAATCATGAAAAAAATCCACGAAGAGCGCAAGGCGTCCAAGGCTGCAGAATAATTAATCGTACATTTAGTTGAGGAAGAGGACAATGCAAGAGCAAGAACTTGTTACGGTGCTGGCAAAGGCACTCGTCGAAAAACCCGAAGAAGTTCAAGTTGAGGCGGTCGAAGAAGAAGATCGCACGATTTTGAAACTGCACGTCGCGCAAGAAGATATGGGCAGAGTCATTGGCAAGCAAGGCAGAATTGCAAAGGCGATTCGCACCATTGTCAAATCCGCCGCAACACGCGAAAAGAAAAAGGTTTCAGTCGACATCGAATGACAAAATCGGCGCGGTGAGCAAAGACAGCTTGCCGCCTTTTTTGTTAGCAATGAGAAATTAATTGGAGGCGTTTTAATGAACAGTATCAAAATAATTATGCCCGTCACCGTCAAAGCAAAACTTACCGAGAAACTTCGCGCACGACTAATCGACGAGGCAGTCAAAGTCGCCGAACAAATGGAACTCGAAATTAAACAGATTAACCTTGACATGCAACGCGAGCTTGAACGTTCGCCGCAACATGAACGCCAAATCAGAGGCTTTTTCGGCAATGAACTTGCTCCGCGTCACGATCGGCTTGAAGAGGCACGCAGACGCAAAGAAACTTTTGAAAAGCTTGCTCTCGGCGCGGAAATCGTCCAAGGCACCAGTGAACGCGAAGTTGAGTTGAAAGTCGGCGACAACCTGCGCGACGCCATGAACGTAGAAATTTTGGTGGAAGATGACAAAATCATTGCAATCAGAAGTTAAAGAAATCATCGTCGGGAAAATCGGTGCACCGCGCGGACTCGACGGCACGTTGAAAATAATTCCGCTGACAGACTTTGAAGGACGTTTCGACGACCTGCAGAAAATTTCTGTCGGCGGGAAAATTTTTTCTGTCGAACACGTTCAGCACATCGGCGGACAAATTTTTATCAAATTCGCGGGCGTGGACAGTCGCGAATCTGCGCGGACGTTGACGAATAAATTTTTGACAGTCGACAGAGAAAATGCCGCACCGCTCGCCGACGGAGAGTTTTACACGTTCGATATAATCGGCTGTGAAATTTTCAACGACGACAAAAAAATCGGAACCGTTACCAACGTTCTGAAGACCGGCAGCAACGACGTTTTTGAGGTTGACGGCAAAACGTTAATACCCGCGCTAAAGTCCGTTGTCAAATCGATTGACATTGCCGCGAAAAAAATTTTAATCGACGCTTGAATTCCACGTAAGGACGGGAAGATTATGGAACAGTTGGAAATCGCACGCAAACTCCTCCAAGACATCACGCGGGACAAAGATGTTCTTTACGTCTTTTGTGTTAATCACATAGAAGATTTTGTAATCACCGGCGGACTGTGTCATGCACTGCTGAAAAAGAAAGGCAAGCAGGCGTGTATATTGATTTGCGGCGACAGATTTAAAAATTACGGTTTAAGCTTTGTCGGCGTCACAAAAATTCGCGGTCTTTCTCAAACAGAACTTGACCGAGACCGGTGAATATGAAGGTGACAACTACATTTATTCAGCTCCTTTTGGTAAAATTAAGGGCAGCGACGGGCAATATCGTTATCGTTATAATCGAGGATTTAGTTTTCTGAATCGAATCAGAGTAACTGCGCTGAATTTACCCGTGGACACGAAATTACTTCCGCCGCTGATAAAACCCGTCACCGACGCACAAAAACAACGCTTGCACGAAAACTACGTTTTGGACAAAAAGCGCACAATAATTTTCATACCATATGCAACCAACATGAAAAGACTTGAAGAAACTTTTTGGACAGAGATGGTCGCGGAACTTAAACGTAAAAACAGCGAATATGTCTTTTATACGAACGTGGCGACTCCCAATGAAAAAGTTATTCCCGGCACCGAACCGATAGTGACGAGCTTTCCCGAATTAATGTACATTGCCGAAAAGGTGAACTGTTTCATCGG
>CAJOHG010000069.1:0-532 GCA_905234395.1 uncultured Selenomonadaceae bacterium | reverse complement strand
GAAGCTTTCATGGAAAAAAACAACATCCGCTCTCTTGAAGAATTGCCGCTTTACAATCACGTCAAAGGAACGGATATATTTTTCGATATGGAATCCTTGGGCAAGGCGATTGTTGATTCGGTTGACATCGTCGCGGAAAATTCCGTGAAATCCAATGAAGACGAAAGAGTCATGGATTGGTTTGAAAGAGCGCATAAACTCCTCCAAGACATCACGCGGGACAAAGATGTTCTTTACGTCTTTTGTGTTAATCACATAGGAGATTTTGTAATCACCGGCGGACTGTGTCATGCACTGCTGAAAAAGAAAGGCAAGCAGGCGTGCGTATTGATTTGCGGCGACAGATTTAAAAATTATGGTTTAAGCTTTGTCGGCGTCACAGAAATTCGAGGTCTTTCTCAAACAGAACTTGATATTCTTGAGAAATATTGCGCCGAGACCGGTGAATATGAAGGTGACAACTACATTTATTCAGCTCCTTTTGGTAAAATTAAGGGCAGCGACGGGCAATATCGTTATCGTTATAATCGAG
>CAJOHG010000068.1 GCA_905234395.1 uncultured Selenomonadaceae bacterium | reverse complement strand
TGTCCGTATCGGAGTCGGTATCGCTGTCCGTGTCGGAGTCGGTATCGCTGTCCGTGTCGGAGTCGGTATCGCTGTCTGTATCGGAGTCGGTATCGCTGTCCGTGTCGGAGTCGGTATCACTGTCCGTGTCGGAGTCGGTATCACTGTCCGTGTCGGAGTCGGTATCACTGTCCGTGTCATCTTTCCAAGTAATGGTCTCGCCGTCTTCGTTCGTGAAGGTGACAGTCTCACCTGCCGCACCTACCAAAGTGATGGAGCTGTCGCTGCCGAATTGAATGACAATGTCATTGCCGGAAGTCATGATCGTGTTGTCGCCGGGAGCGTTGTTATCGAAGACTTCGTCATTTTCAGTGAATACGCCTCTGGCTGCCTTAATGATGCTGACAATCAATGCCCACAAGCTGGCTCCCTGGAACAGAAGCTTATCTTGTTCTTCGTAGCGATTGATTCTGTCGTTGCCGTCGCCTGCGCCGTATTTGAATGTGTCTGCACCGTCGCCGCCGCGCAAAGTATCGTCGCCTTCGCCGCCTTCGAGAGTTGCACCGGAGTTACCGGCACGAATCCAGTCGTCTTGATCACTGCCGACAATCGACGTGATCTGATCACTCGCTAAAACGTTGACGCCAACGCCGCTTACACCACTAAAGTCAACGGTCGTAACGCCGGAGAGTGCACTGGCACTTGCAAGTCCGCCGCTCGTGAAGTTGAACGGAACGAGACCGTCATCGTCCGTAACAAGATCGGTAACTTCCAGAATGGAGCCGCCGCCGGAAAGTTCCAAAATGGAGGAAGCACTTTCATCACTGGTTTCATAAACGAGAGTTCCGTTGCCGTCAGCGTCTATTGATTCATCTTCAATGTCGCCGCCCACAATGGTTTCGGGATCGTCGGGATCTTCCGAGCCGCTGGCATTGCTGAAAAATTGGACGGTTTCGCTGGAATTGCTGAAGAAGTTGTCAAAAGCGAAACGCTGAATATCAAAAACAAAATCGTCAAACAAACTTCTCATAAAGAGAAAACTCCTTTCATCCGTCTCGCCGTTTGGGGGTCGAGACTCTAAAAATGATTTGTTGATTTGAGCTTGTGATAAGCTCCGATAAGAACTTTGAACCCCACAATCAACCCTAAACAAAACAAAATGACGATTCATTTGCCGAAGCTTGAAATTCGACAAATGCCCGCCACAGCGACAAACCTTGTCGAGTTCCCCAACCCGTGCCAAAGGTTTGCAGATTCGGTAAAACTGCCTGCCGAATCTCCCCATGTCGGAACGCACACGTCCACCAAACATCTGCGACCGCCAGGCGCATAATATTACAGGACTTTTGCAAATACAATGCGGAGGGGGGCTATTAGTTGACAGTTGCCGCGCAGTCAAGCAGACCATTCGGCAAAGTCAATCGCGTGATAAGTGATAATGATGTCGGCACCGGCACGTTTCATTGCGATAAGATTTTCCGTGACGATTCGCCGTTCGTCAATCCAACCGTTTTGAGCCGCCGCTTTGACCAGGGCATATTCGCCGCTGACGTTGTAAACCGCAACGGGACGATTGATTTGCTCGCGAACTTTCGTAACGATGTCCAGATAAGCAAGCGCAGGCTTTATCATGATAATATCGGCACCTTCGGCAAGATCGAGTTCAACTTCTTTGAGAGCCTCGCGACTGTTGGCACAATCCATTTGATATTGCTTGCGGTCACCGAATTGCGGCGCGGAGTCTGCGGCGTCTCTGAACGGAGCATAATAACCCGACGCATATTTAACGGCATAGCTCATGATTGACACGTTGACAAAATTTTTAGCGTCGAGAGCGTCACGAATTGCGGCAATTCTCCCGTCCATCATATCAGACGGTGCAACAATATCCGCGCCCGATTCCGCTTGACTGACGGCAACCTTCTGCAAAAGTTTCAGCGTCTCGTCGTTGTCAACGTAATGCCCGCAGAGTTTTCCGCAATGCCCGTGATTAGTGTATTGACAAAGACAAACGTCGCCGACGATGACAAGTTCGGGCACAAATTTTTTTATGGCGGCAATGGCGCGTTGAACCGGGCTTTTCATATCCCAAGCACTTGAGCCGATGTCGTCTTTGTATTCGGGCAGTCCGAAAACTTCAACGGCGGGAATTCCGAGCGCGGAAATTTTTTTTGCCAACTCAACGGCATTATCAACGGACAGATGAAAACAATTCGGCATGGACGGAATTTCCTCGCGAACGTTTTCGCCTGCCACGACGAACAGCGGATAAATCAAATCTTTAACGGATAAATTTGTCTCGCGAATCATTGCCCGCAAATTTTCATTGAGTCTCAATCTGCGCGGACGCAACTTAATCATAGAATCATCTCCAAAAAATTTTTGACACCGAATGATGCCGGAATTAAAATTTAAACGACAGGAGGCTTGAGGGCATGATAAATTTGAGCAAACTTGAAGAAATAACGGACTTGCGAACGGTTTGGGAGCATGAAGCGTCGGATTTTACGCCTTGGCTTGCCGAAGAAGAAAATATTTCGCTCCTTGCCGATGCTTTGGGATTGGAAATTACAGTTGAGGAAAAAGAATCTGACGTCGGAGATTTTCACGTCGACATTTTGGCTGTCGAGACCGGCACCAATCGAAAAATCATCATCGAAAATCAATTGGAAGATACGAATCACGATCATCTGGGCAAGTTGATAACTTACGCGGCGGGCAAGTCGGCAGAAATAATTATTTGGCTTGTCAAACATGCTCGCGAAGAACATCGCGCCGCCATCGAGTGGCTGAACAATAATACACACGAGGCAATCGGATTTTTTCTCTGCGAAATAAAACTTTATCGCATTGGAGAATCTGCGCCTGCCGTCAAGTTTGAAATTGTCGAAAAGCCCAACGACTGGACTAAGGAATTGCGCAAGACCGAACTCATCAACGATAATCAACTGCAACGGCGAGATTATTGGGTCGCGTTTCAAGAGTACGCCTTTCAAAAAAAATCGTTCGCCAAAAATTTCAAACGTCGCAAGCCGACAACGGATAATTGGTTTGACTTCAGCATAGGTTCTTCCGCTTGTATCATAAGAATTTCGCAAGTCCGCAAGTATAAAAACCTTATCGCGGAAATTTACATTCACAACAACAAAGATTTATTCCACACGCTCCTTGATAACAAAGAGGCTATCGAATCAGAGAGCGGCTTGAATTTTGATTGGCGCGAGTTGCCCGATAAAAAAGCCAGTCGTATTTTAATCATCAAGCCCGTTTCTTTCGACAATCGCGGCGAGTGGCATGAGCAATTCGATTGGTTGATTGACGTGATGATTAAGCTGAAAAAAACTTTTGCGCATTACCTTTAAATCAGCTTGCCAAAACTTCAACGCCGGTCTCGGTTATCAAAATGGTTTTTTCCCATTGCGCCGACAAAGAGCCGTCAGCAGTGCGAACAGTCCAATGGTCGTCTTCATCGGTCGTGACGTGTTTATCGCCGGCATTAATCATCGGTTCAACAGTCAACACAACTCCGGGCACGAGCAACATTCCGGTATCGGCTTTGCAGTCGTGGCTTACGAACGGTTCCAAATGAAACGCCTTGCCGACGCCGTGACCGCCCAAATCCGTGACGACAGAGTAGCCGTTATCGTGAGCCATCTTGCCGCACGCCGCACCGATATCGCCGACGAAATGCCACGGTTTAGCCGCCGCAATGCCCGCTTCCATAATTTCGCGCGTCACGTCAATTAATCGCCGAGCTTCCGCAGAAATTTCGCCGACGGTGTACATTCGCGACGCATCAGCAAAATAACCGTCAAGGTCTGTCGTGATGTCAATGTTGAGAATGTCGCCCGCCTTGAGAATTTCTTTTCGCGACGGAATGCCGTGGCAGACGACGTTATTAATCGAAATGCAAATGCTCTTCGGAAAGCCTTCAAAATTCAAGCAGCTGGGATTTGCGCCGTGACTTACGATAAATTCATGAGCGGCATTGTTGAGCGTCAAAGTGTCGACGCCTTCGCGAACGAGTTCACTCATTAAATCAAGTGCGCCCGTGTTGATGACTGCCGCACGTTTAATGCCTTCGATGTCCGCCGCGTTGTTTATCAGACGTTTTGGCGGTCGAACTTGATTTTTCGCCTTGATGAATCTCATCTCGCCGATTCTCGCATCAAAATCCTCGTGGCATTTCTTGTACTTTTTGCCGCTGCCGCACCAACACGGGTCGTTTCGTCTCATACGTCTCAACATCTCCCTGAAAAACTTTAGCATGAATTATTTCCTCATCGGACAATCAAATTTATCACAGTCCGCGCAGTTTTTATCGTGCGACGATTTTTTTTGCACGGAAATTTTTTCAAGCCCGATAATCGCCGTGACGGACTTGCGAGGCTCCAACATCATTGCCGACGTTAAATTTAAGCCGATTTGTTCTGCGCCGCTGATTTTAAAAAGTTTGGCTTGCTCCGTCAAATTCCAATCGCCGTAGCCGGGACTGAATCGCCAACGCAATTTGAAACCGTCTTTAGCGAACGTCGACGAAAAATTTTTTTCCATTAAATCAGCCGCCTGTTCAACCGCCGCAGTCGCCGCCGCGTCCAAAAGTACAGAGGCAAGATATTCGCCGCGCTCAAATTTGCGTGTAACTTCCCGCTCAATTTCAGCTCCGACCGTCACCGCCATGCAAATGACTTTCTCGCAACCGTCAAGGTGTTTGACAATGGACTTGCCCAAAATTTCAATCGGCGGCTCACTCGCGACGATGTGATTGTCGTAGTCGTAAATATTCCACGCACCGCGAACATTCAAAAGCAGCAAAGCTTCTTCGCAGGCGTCAAGAATATTTTTCTCCGCAAAATCTTGAGCCTTGCGCAAGCCCGCATAACGACGAGTTTCCGCCGCATCAATCTCCAAAATTCGCGCATTGTATATCGGCAAAGCAAAATCACTCCTATCAATCGTTCGCGAAAAATTTTAACGCCGAGTATTGCCCGCGTCAACTGCTTAACGTTCGATTAGAGAATCATTATTTTTTCATAAGTTTTTCGTTCAGCTTATGGACAAGCCGAAAATTTTCGATTAGAATAGTAGCGAGGCAAAAACCTTCAGTAATCTTTCAGGGAGTGAAATTTTATGAAGAACAAAATCCTGGTCAACAAGCTCAACGAGAAACTGCACTTTTACCTAATTTCCAACGGCAAACGCTACTATCTGTTCACGCAAGACTTTTCAAAGGGCGTGTATCAATTTTTCAGGAGCGGGCGATCAGAATCGGAACTGCACAAGTACAACCTTTGGCGCAAGAATCCGCGACTGGATAAGACAATCGAAAAAATTCCGATGTACATGAGATACGTTCTGAAAGAGGATAGTGCGGCGTGAGACAAAAATTCAAGCTAAAAAATTCGGCAACGTTTGCGCAAGGATTCTCCGGCTTAGGCGACGAGATGAATTGCGCATTAATTTTTTTTTCACAAAGACGACTGAATTTTGCGGGCGATTGAGCGACGTTGAGGCTTGAGGCTTGCGAAAAAGTTTCCTTGACACGAAAAAGGCGGTGTTGTAAAATGCCGAAAGTGCAAACGGCTAGGGGCGGTAATGCTCCTTTCGAGTTCAGCGCGACGGCTGAAAAACTCTTCGGCGAAGATTTTTCGGGCGACGGTTTTGTCGGCGACGTGAAAATTTTCGGCGAGGTCGAGGACGTTGGCAGATGTTTCGTCGTTCGCGGACAGATTCACTGCGAAAAAAAATTTATCTGCGACAGATGCTTGACGGAATCGACAGGCGAGCAAGTTCACGAATTCGACGAGGAGTTTGACAAGTCAGCGGCGGTCGACGACGTGATTGACGTGACTGAACTTTTGCGGGACGTTCTGCTTGCCGGGCAGCCAATGAAGAATCTTTGTAAACCGAACTGCAAAGGGCTTTGTCCCGTATGCGGCGCGAATTTGAATGACGGCGAGTGCGGTTGCGACAAATTTATCGTCGATCCCAGACTTGCGGCATTGAAAGGTTTGAAAATATCTTAAGGAGGTGTGCAACGTGGCGGCACCTAAAAGAAAATTGAGTAAGTCAAGACGTGACAGGCGGCGTGCAAATTGGAAGTTGGAAGCTCCGAACTATGTGAAATGTCCGAGATGCCATGAACCTAAACTCCCACACCATGTGTGCCTGGAATGCGGTTACTATGACGGCAAAGAAGTCATCGAAACGGCTTGAGGATAGCGGAAACGATTTGGGCAGGCATTTGAACCTGCTTATTTTTTTTTGAAGGAGCGGAAGACGTGAAAATTGCAGTTGACGCCATGGGCGGTGACAAAGCTCCGGCGGAAATCATCAAGGGCGCAGTTCATGCAGTGCAAAAATATTCGTGCGAGATCGTTTTGGTCGGCGATTCGGAAAAAATTTACGGCATACTAAACGACGTTGCGGGCGATAAAAATTTGCCGATAACGGTTTGTCACGCGGACGAAGTCATTCAAATGAACGAACATCCTGCCGATGCCGTTCGTGTGAAAAAAAATTCTTCAATCGTCGTGGCGACAAATCTCGTTCGTGACGGCGAGTGTGATGCTGTACTTTCGGCAGGCTCAACGGGTGCGGCAGTCGCGGCGGCTCAACTTATCTTGAAACGCATTCACGGAATAGGTCGTCCGGCAATCGCCACGCCAATTCCTACGCCCAACGGCACGACACTTTTATTGGACAGCGGCGCGAACGTTGACAGCAAGCCCGAACATTTGATTCAGAGCGGAATTATGGGCGCACTTTATGCCGAGCACGTTCTCAACATAAAAAATCCTTCCGTCGCACTGCTAAACATCGGCGAAGAGGAAACTAAGGGCAACGAGCAGGCGAAGGAAACTTATCAGCTGCTCAAGAACTTGTCGACGATAAATTTTGCGGGCAATGCTGAAGGTCGTGACATTCCGCGCGGAAAATTCGACGTGGTGATTTGCGATGGTTTTGTCGGCAATGTCGTTTTGAAATTCGGCGAAGGTCTTGCGTTGACGATAATGGAACTTTTGAACGAGGAACTTATTGCAAACGGCGGCGCGAAACTTTTGGGACGTGAACTCATTGCCGCGACGTTTAAAAATCTGTCCAAGCGTCTGGACGTGTCGGAGAACGGCGGCGCACCGCTTTTGGGCGTCAACGGCTATTGCGTGATAAGTCACGGCTCGTCGGATGCGAAGGCGATTTGTTCGGCAATCGGCGTAGCAAAAAATTACGTCGACAGCAAAATTTTAGATCGCATAAGAGACGCGCTATAATTCCCGGTTCCTAATTGACAAATGGAGCGGATTCGTATAAGTTAAACCCATTCACGGACTGATAGCCGTGCAAACCGTTGAGGAGGAGAAATTACATGTTTGAAGATAACGCCATCTGTAAATTGCTGCAAATCCAATACCCGATATTTCAAGGCGGCATGGCGTGGATAGGAACTGCAGAGCTTGCCTCGGCGGTGTCGAACGCGGGCGGCTTAGGTCTTATCGGCGCGGGTCATATGCCACCGGACGTTCTGCGCAAAGAAATTCAAAAGTGCAAAGCTTGGACGGAAAAACCTTTCGGCGTGAATATTATGCTGATGTCGCCGTTTGTCAAAGAAGTTATGCAAGTCGTCGTTGATGAACGCGTGCCCGTCGTGACAACCGGCGCAGGCAATCCCGGCGAATATGTTCCCGCATTAAAAGAAATCGGCGCAAAAGTTATTCCCGTCGTCGCTTCTGTCGCATTGGCTAAACGTCTCGTCAAAAGCGGTGCCGATGCCGTCATTGCCGAAGGTTGCGAATCAGGCGGACACATTGGCGAAATTTCTACAATGCCTCTCGTTCCGCAAGTCGTTGATGCCGTTGATGTGCCCGTTATCGCTGCAGGCGGCTTTGCCGATTCTCGCGGTATCGTCGCGGCTTTTGCATTGGGAGCAAGCGCAATTCAAATGGGAACGCGTTTCGTTTTAAGCAAAGAATGTATCGCGCACCCGAATTATAAAAATCTCGTGCTCAAAGCCAAAGATCGCTCAACGGTCGTCACGGGCAGAACTACAGGTCATCCCGTCCGCGTCATCGGCAACAAACTCACGCGCACTTATCTTGAAATGGAAGCCAAAGGTGCCACTGTCGAAGAGTTGGAAGCTCTCGGCGCAGGTGCACTTCACAAGGCGACTCACGGCGGCGACGTTGAGAACGGCTCCGTTATGATCGGACAAATTTCCGGCATGCTCGACGACATCAAGACCGTCAAAGAAATTATCGACGACATTGTAAACGGCATTGCGCCCGTCGTTGAAAAGATTCAGCACAAGTACGAGTGAGGTGGCGACTTCATGAAAACGGCGTTCATTTTTCCCGGACAAGGTGCGCAATCTGTCGGCATGGGCAAAGATTTTTATGACAACTTCGACGCTGCCAAAAAACTTTTCGACGAGGCAGACGACGCGCTAGGCTACTCAATCAGCAAAATGTGCTTTGAAGGCTCCGAAGACGATTTGAAACTTACAGCGAACACTCAGCCCGCAATTTTAGTCGTCAGCGTCATTGTCAACGAATTGCTCCGCGCGGAAGGAATCACTGCCGATATTTCCGGCGGTCACAGTCTCGGCGAATATTCGGCTCTCGTCGCGGCAGGCTCGCTGAAATTTCGTGATGCGGTCGTTCTCGTGCACAAGCGCGGTCAATTCATGCAAGAGGCTGTTCCCGTCGGCGAAGGCGCAATGGCGGCGATTATCGGGCTTGACGACGATACAATCATCAAAATCTGCGCGGACTCGTCGGAAGTCGGAGAAGTGCAAGCGGTCAATTTCAACTGTCCCGGTCAAACGGTCATCGCGGGCAAAATTCGCGGCGTTGAAACTGCGGTTGAACGTCTCAAATCTGCCGGCGCAAAGAAAGCCGTTATCTTGCCCGTGAGCGCACCGTTTCACAGCACGTTGATGGCTCCTGCGGCAATCAAACTCGCGGCGGAACTTGACAAGGTTGAACTCGTCGACGCGGCATTTCCCGTGGCTGCAAACGTCAACGGCAAACTTGAAACTTCAGCGGCGTCTATCAAAGAAAATCTCGTTGCGCAGGCTGATCATCCCGTCAAATGGATCGCGTGCGTGGAGGCTATGAAAAATTTCGGCGCGGAAACTTTTATCGAGTGCGGTCCCGGCAAAACTCTTTGCGGATTCAATCGACGCATCGACAAAAAAATTCGCAGTCTCAACGTTGAAGATATGAACAGCTTGAAAAAAACTCTCGACGCCTTAAGGTCGTGAAAAAATTTATTCCCGTTGCCAATCGCGGCGGGAAATTTTTTTTTTGCAAAGTGATATTGCGCTCCCAGAGCGTGTTGGTAAAGTAACGTTAAATAGAGCTGAAACCCGGTCGACAGGGATGTCGACCGCCGGCAACAGGTGCATGGATGCACCTTTGCCGGAGAAACGCCCCTGCGAGGTGCCCTTTTCTTTGCTACTTTCTTTTGGGCAAGCAAAAGAAAGTAGAACAAAAAATAAAAGAAATTACACGATGAATCAAATTTACCGACAGCTCCTAAGTGCATTTCTTGACTTTGACGGACGTTGACGCTATCATTTGCGCGTGACAAAATTTTTTTGGGAAGTGATAAAAAATGTGGCGCGGACTTTATACGGCGGCAACCGGCATGATTAGCGAACAAATTCGCACAGACACAATCGCAAACAACCTTGCCAATGCCGCAACGACCGGTTACAAACGCGACGTGACAATCCACAAAGAATTCCACAACATGCTGATTAAACGCGTCAACGACTTCAGCGAAGGCGGCTCACTCGGAATGACTGCGGCTCCTTTCAATTCGCTGGTTGATTTGGGAACTTCGCGCGAAGATGTTACGCAGATTAAAGGTTTCAATGCCGACCCTTTCAAGCGTCCGAATATCGGGCAACTCGGTTTGGGCGACTACATTGACGAGATCGCCGTTGATTATCAGCAGGGCGCACTTGAATCAACCGGCAACCCGTTCGACCTTGCAATCGTCGGCGACGGATTTTTTGCCGTGCAAACTCCCGAAGGCGTTCGCTACACTCGAAACGGCGCGTTCTTCAGAAATCAGGAAGGCTATCTGCAGGACATTCGCGGCTACAATCTGCTCGACACGACGGGCAACCCGATTCGCATTCCCGCAAATGTCACCAACTCGCGCGTCATTGTCACCGGCAACGGCACCGTCTCAATTCCCGGTAATGAAACTCAACTTGACGGCGCGACAAATCGTTTCGTCGCAATCGGCAACATGGACGACAGCCAAGCTCTCGCACAAATTCAGTTCGTCGAATTCGGAGACCGTCTCGCCACTCAAAAGCAAGGCGATAATCTTTTCTACGTCGTCAACGACAATGACGGCAATGCGCCCGCAGCTCAAGCTGTCGATCAAGACATTCGTGCACAGCTGATGAATCCCGATGCTCAACCGCGTCCCGCGTCCGGCGAAATTTTGCAAGGCACGTTGGAGAAATCGAACATTGCGATTGTCTCTGAAATGGTAGAGCTGATTCACAATCACCGC
>CAJOHG010000067.1 GCA_905234395.1 uncultured Selenomonadaceae bacterium | reverse complement strand
CCGCCGCCGACCGCGTCGCGTGATGCGACGATAGGCGGATGTACGCCCTTTCTTTTTGCTACTTTTTCTTTGGGCGCAGCAAAGAAAAAGTAGATCCTATAAAAAATTAAAATCAGTTACGAGCCGAATACAATTTACAAACACGCCCTAACTCTTCCCTCAATTTATCAAACCTTTGTAGAATGTTTAGCACACACCCAAGGCGAAGCGTATACCATAGTGTTTTGGTTGTCAAAAGGTTAAGGCAGTAGGTTTACAAATTTTGGGCTTGTTTAGCGGACGTTTTTATCTGAAATCCTTAATTGCCAACTGCCGGCTCCTGTTGCTTGAATCGGACGCCAAACGCCGCCAACATCTCAATATAATTTCCCATGTCAACGAATCGTTCCCAACGCTCTATTCGATGCAATTCGCCCATGACTTGTGTTGCAAAGTTCGCGCAGTTTTTGCGGATGTCTTCGACGACGGGATAATTTAACGTGAGAATGTGCGGCAGAGCGTGTAACATCAGCATTATCTCCGCCAAAGTCAGATTTGTGGAATGCGTGCTTTTTATCGCGCGAAGAGCTGCCTCTTCCATGAAACGTCCGCGACTGTCTTTCGGGAAATTGCGTTTCAAAATCCCGGCGAGTACGCGGCACGTCAAGAAAGTTTCCAATTTGCCTTCAAAAAATTCCGACGGCGTGTCCGGACGAATGGCGGGCAACAAATTTTTTTCCAGCGCGTGATAATAATCTTCGCGATCAAATTTTTTCGGCGGCGTGAATTCTTCCGTGCGCAATTCCCGATAAGTCAAAATATCGTCGTCTTGCTCATCGTTGCGGTCATTTTTATAGAACAAAGTCATGTCTTTGGAGCGGAGCAAAAATTCTTCGCGCGACTTAGTGAAGTATTGATTGACGACAATTTTATCGGCAAGAATCGGCTCATTGTCCCAGAAAAGAACGCGTTCGCCGTTGGAGTTGACGGCAAATTTTTCGTCAAGATAATAGGCGAAATGCGGATTGACAATGTAGCGGATAAAACGCGGGTTTGCGATTGTGCGCACGTGAATGTTGCCGACGGGCAGTTTGTCATCCTTTGGCGGCTCAAACCAATTAATCGGAGCGCGGCGCGTGAATCTCTCAAGCACGTCTTTGGAATAATCAGCCTTCCATTGTCTGTTCGAGCCGAAGACTTGACGATTGGCGACGAGTGCAACGCGTAACGAATCTTGCGACAAAATTTCGTCGACAAATTCAACGATACTCTGCCCGGTTTTCGGGAAAATGAATTCGTCAACGTCAATGAACGCCAAGTAGCGGCAAGTGAATTTGTAGCGGCGCACGGCGTCATTGTAAACGGCTACCGACGAATTTTCATTGGGCGTGGAAAAATGATCGACAAGGCGCGTCTCAATGTACGGCTTCAAAACTTCAAGGACTTCAACATTGTTGGCGTTGTCGTAAAGATAAAAGTGATCTGCGCCGGCAAACAAATGATAATCAAGCCACTCCTTCAAGTAGTGTTGATCTCCGTCTTTGATGAGCGCGACAATCGCCAGGTCGTGCAGAAATAAATTTTTATTTACCATGAAGACACCTCCAAATTATTTCATCGCGTTAAGCAATCGATGAATGTAATTGTAATCGTAAAAGTTGCTCCAGTCCAATTCCGCCGCCAAGTCTTTGTAAATCACGGGAAAAATTTTTTTGCGCGCAATTTGATTGAGCTTTTTGCACAGCGGGAACGGTCGAGCCAAAATTTCGGGCAAGTCGCTCAAAAAAAGTTGCAGATCGGCATAAGCGGAGGTTTTTGCCATGCACTGATAAATCCAAACCAGCGCATATTCTTCCGCCGAACGTGCGCCGATTTTCACGTCGAATGCTTCCGCCAATGCTCGGCACGTCAGAAAAGTTTCGAGTTTGCCTGCAAAAAATTCTGCCGGTGCGTCGAACGGCGAGCGTTGCGTCAAAATTTCCGTCAAAGTTTTTGTCACGCGAGCAAGTCTGTCGGCGTCACTCTCAACGGAAAAATTTTCGGCGCGGACGTTGCGATAAGTCAAGATGCCGTCGTCGAAAACATCGTTGCGGTCGAATTTTTCAAAGAGTTGTTCGCTGTAGGGATTTTTTTTATCGCAAGCAACGCCGCGTCTGTTTTTGGCAAAATATTCTTCGCGCGACTTGATCGAGTAGTGATTGATGATGATTTTGTCGGCGCACATGCTTTCGTCGGCATAACCTTCGATTTTCTCTCCGCGTTCGTTTATGGAATATTTTCCGCCGAAATTAACCGCGACGTGCGGACCCAACATGAATTTGAGCAGGCGCGGATTGGCAATGATTTTAACGTACATGTTGCCGACTCGCAAGAAATTTTCTTCGCGCTGAATAAAATCTTCCCATTTGTCGGGAGCGCGACGAGTGAAACGTTCCAATATGCCTTTGGAATAATCGGCAGTCTCCAGACCGTTCGAGCCGAAGGAATGTTCGCTGATTGCAAGAGCCGCCGCATTTGAATCGCGCGATAAAATTTCGTCGACGACTTCAACGATTGAGCGATTCGTCTGCGGCAAGATGAATTCGTCCAAATCAATGAACGCCATGCAACGGCAATGGAACTTGAAACGATTGAGCGCGTCGACATAGGCGGGAATTTGCATGAGTTTGCCGGGAAAGTCCGTAAACGTGACCAAATTCTCATTGATATATGGAGCAAGCACTTCCGCAAAATTGTCGGAGCTTTCGTTGTTGTAAAGATAAAAATGATCGACGCCTGCCGCCAAGTGATAGTCAAGCCACTCCTTCAGATAACGCGCCTCGTTTTTGAAAATTGCCGTGACCGCCAAATCATACGGGAACAAATTTTTGTCAATCATAAAATTCCTCCGCAAATCAATTCATCAAACTCAAGAGTCGTTGAATGTAATTGAACTCTACGAATCGCGGTATGTTGAAGTTGAATTTCAATGCCTCGCACATGGTGGGAATTACTCGTTCCCGCGCCAATGGAAGAAATTTTTTGCACAGCGGAAACGGTCGCGCAAGAATGTTCGGCAATTCGCTCATGAAAAGTTGTAAGTCCGAGTAATTCAACACGCCCGCTTGATTTAAGCATTGATGAATCCAGACAAGCGCATACTCTTCCGCAGAACGCGATCCGATTTTCACGTTGAATGCCTCTGCCAATGCGCGACACGTCAAAAAAGTTTCGAGCTTGCCCGTAAAAAATTCTGTCGGTGCGTCGAACGGCGAACACTGCGTTAAAATTTCAATCAAAAATTTTTTCACGCGCTGCCAACGGTTATCATCACTCTCAACGGAAAAATTTTCTGCACGATTGGCGCGATAAGTCAAGATGCCGTCGTCGAAAACTTCGTTGTAGTCATGAAGTTCAAAGCTTTCTTGAGGATATTTGACGTCGACATCGGAACGACCGCGCGAAAATTTTTTCAGATATTCTTCGCGGGATTTGGTGAAGTAATGATTCACGACTATTTTGTCTGCGGCGACGGATTTGTTCAAATATTCCGCGACAATTTCTCCTTCAGCATTGACGGCGTGAAAAGTGTGTAAATACAGCGCGTAATGCGGATTGGGAATACATTCGACCTTGCGCGGATCAACTATGCTTTTGACGAGCGTGTTGCCGAGATTCAATGCGTAATCTTTCGAGGCGCGACAAGTGAAACGTTCCAATACACCGCGAGAATAATCGGCAGTCTCCAGACCGTTCGAGCCGTAAAGTTGCCAATTAATCGCCAAACCTGCCGCATTTGAATTGCGCGATAAAATTTCGTCGACGACTTCAACGATTGAGCGATTTGCTTTCGGATAAATGAACTCATCCAAGTCAATGAACGCCATATATCGGCAAGTGAATTTGAAACGATTGAGCGCGTCGTTGTAGGCGGGCATTTGCATGATTTTGCCGGGAAAGTCCGTGAGCGTGACCAAATTCGCATTGATATATGGAGCAAGCACTTCCGCAAAATTGTCGGTGCTGTCGTTGTTGTAAAGATAGAAATGTTCGACGCCCGCCGCTAAGTGATAGTCAAGCCACTCTTTCAGATAACACGCCTCGTCTTTGAAAATCGCCGTGACCGCCAAATCATACGGGAACAAATTTTTATCAACGGACATTCTCTTCACCTCGAAAGGTTATTTCACTTTTTTTGACGACAAACCTTTAAGCCGCGCAAAAAATTTTTTCTGCGCAAGCCAACTTGATTATGATTGCGCCATGCGTTATAGTTATCACGAATTTTAAGCCTTCCAAAAACGAGGTGTATCATGAAAAAATTTTTTTGCGTTTTGCTGATAATGATTGCGGCGGTGATTGGCGGTTGCGGCGAGGAAGAAACTAAGACCGACGCCAATCAAATCCCGCGAGAAATTGCGACTAACGATAAATCTGACGAACCTTCCGACGAGCCGCTGAAGCAGGAAATTATTCTTACGGCTCAACCCGGCAAAGATTATGTGCTTGCGGCGGACGATCTGTCCAATTTGCAACTTATCGACCCGACTTTGCCCGTCTACGACAAATACATCATTTGGGAGCGGCAGGAAAAAAATTTGCCCATTGTCCTGCCAAAACTTGAGCCTTACGAAGCAGAGTCGACGGTTTATTTGACTTTTGACGACGGTCCCGACGACAAGGTTACGCCGCAAATTTTGGACATCCTTAAAAATGAGGGCGTCAAGGCAACTTTCTACGTCTGCGGCAACATGGTCGACACTTATCCGGAAGTTTTGGCGCGAATTTTCAACGAAGGTCACGCAATCGGCAACCACAGCTATAATCACGTTTACAAAGAACTTTACGCCAGCCCGTGGAGTTTCATGGAGCAAATCATCAAGACCGATGAATCGATTCGCAACGTTATCGGTGTGCGACCGTTTATAATTCGTGCGCCGGGCGGAACGAGCGGAATGTTCAGCGCGAATTACTATTCTATGGTTGAAGATTGCGGCTACGTCGAACACGATTGGAATGCTTTGACCGAAGACGCCACGCCTTCACGACCGAACGCCTCCACGCAGATTAACAACGTCCTGAAAAATTTGGGCGACAATCCTCCGCACAACGTCATTGTTCTCATGCACTGCAACAGCGATAAAACCGAGACCGTTAAAGCTCTGCCCGAATTGATTCATCTCTTGCGCGATTGGGGATATAAATTCGGTGTCGTCACGCCAATGACTCCGCAACCTTGGTGAAAATTATGGAACGTTACGAACACGGCGGGCAAGTTTACGACGTTGATGGCAATGCGGGCGATTGGCTCGACTTCAGCGCGAATATCAATCCGCTCGGCTTGTCGGAAAAAGTTTTGCACACGTTGACGGAAAATCTGCGCGGCATTGTCAACTATCCCGATCCCAACGCCTCTGAACTCAAACGCGCCATTTGCAGACGTTACGACGTGCCCGAAAAAAATTTGGTCGTGCTCAACGGTGCGGCGGAATTTTTTTATCTGTATTTCAACGTGACGCGTCCGACTCGTGTCGTGATTCCCGTGCCCAGTTTTGCCGAATATGAACGTGCGGCTCGTGCGGCAGGTTGCGACGTGAAATTTTTCGTCACTCGTGCGGAAGAAAATTTTTCTCTCGACGTTGACGCGCTGACAAAAGAATTGACGCCCGCCGATTGCATGATACTTGCTCGCCCGAACAATCCGACGGGAAATTTACTCGCGCCCGAAAAAATTTTGCGGCTCTCCGAATTTGCAAGCGTCGTCGTCGACGAATCGTTTATCGATTTCATTGACGCGCCATCGCTTAGAAAATTCGTGTCGAAAAAAATTTCGGTCGTGCAGTCGCTGACAAAAATTTTCGCGATACCGGGCTTGCGATTGGGTTTTGCGGTTGTCGAAGAAAATTTGGCGCAACGTCTCAACGCGGCTAAGGACGTTTGGAACGTGAACTTTCTGGCGCAAAAAGTTGGAGCGGTTGCACTTGCCGACGAAGATTTTTTGCGGCGAACACGGTCTTGGCTCAACACGGAACGAAAATTTTTCACGGAACGTTTACAAAATCTGCGCGGCGTGACGGTCTTTCCTCCGACGGTGAATTTTGTCCTGTTCAAAGTCGCGACGCCCGAATCAGCCGAAAAAATTCTGCGCGATTTGCGGCGAGAAAAAATTCTGCTAAGAAATTGTGCAAACTTTGTCGGACTCGACGGCTCGTATCTTCGCACGGCAATTCGTTCGCGGGCAGAGAATCTTCGATTGTTTGACGCGTTGAAAAAAATAAAGGAGCTTGATGAATTGACATGAACATTACAATCAGAAATATGCAAATTGACGACAGCGCGACCGTTATCAGCATGATGCGCGAATTTTACGGCTCGCCCGTCGTGATAACCAATGGCTCGGAGGAAATTTTTGCCGCCAACGTCGCAAATTGTTTGAGCGGCTTGACGTGCGCGGAAGGTTTCGTTTTCGTCGACGGCGATAAAATTGTCGGCTACGCAATCACGGCCCGGAGCTATTCTACTGAATTCGGCGGCGAATGCATTTGGCTTGAGGATATTTTCATTGCGGCGGAATATCGCGGTCACGGTATCGGCTCGCAATTCGTTCGTTATGTCAAAGCGCGTCATCCCGATAAAATTTTGCGGCTTGAGACGGAATCGGAAAATGTTGCGGCGGTGAATCTTTATAAACGGCTCGGTTTCAAGGAGTTGCCATATCTCGAAATGGTTTGCACCGGTGATTGACGTGGACGAAAAAATTTTGCGCGAAGAGTTGCGAATTCTTGAGGAGACTTATCGCGGCGCAATCCCGCAACTGAAATTCAATTCGCCGTTTGAACTTTTGGTCGCAGTGATTTTGTCCGCGCAGTGCACCGATAAACGCGTCAATCAAGTCACGCAAAGTCTTTTCCCGCTGGCAAATACGCCCGAAAAAATTTTGCAACTCGGTCAAGAGCGGCTGGAAGAAATTATCAGACCGTGCGGATATTTTCGCGCTAAGGCTAAACACATCGTCGAGACTTCACGGTTGCTGATTGAAAATTACGGCGGCGAAGTTCCCGGCGAATTCGACGAGCTGATTAAATTGCCCGGCGTCGGACGCAAGACCGCAAACGTTGTGACGAGTGTCGCCTTCAAGACGCCCGCCATTGCCGTCGACACGCACGTTTTCAGATTGGCTAATCGAATGAAACTTGCCGAAGGTCACACGCCGCTTGAAGTCGAACTCGGCTTGCAAAAAATTATTCCGCGCGAAAAGTGGTCGGACGCTCATCATTGGTTGATTTGGCACGGAAGAGAAATTTGTCGTGCACGCAACCCGAAATGCTCCGACTGTCCGCTGAAAAAAGTTTGCCCGTCATCAAGCGCGACGATAAGTTGAATTTATCGAGCGGTTGCAAATCAGACCCGTTGGATGCAACGTCACGTTGCTCCGTCATCAAATTCATAATGCAATAAAAAACGCGAGCAGCTCCGTTGAGAGTTGCCCGCGTAAATTTTTTTGCTTATATGCCCGTGTTTTTCACTTTGTCAATCTTCCAACCGTTTGGCGTATAAATTATCGTTGCGGTGCCTCTGTATCGATGCGTGCCGATTGGTCTGTCAACCGCAGTAAGAATATAACTTACGACGACGTAATCGCCGCCCGAATTGACGATTTGTATATCAGAGACGGAGGAGCTGACCGTCGTATCGAAACCGCTGACCCATTTGCCGTAGTCCATGCGATTTTGGAACGGATAGGACAGGCAATTAAAAGCCGAACGAAAATTTCTGTTCGTTATGTAGCCGTGGAAATTCACGAGCGTTTCAATTCCGGGATGATTGGAATTTGAAAATCGCGGTTGTTCGTTTGCATAGACAGGTTGCGGCGAATTTTCACGGAGCCTTTGATTAACCGTGATGTATCGACTGCTCACAAAGCCCGGCATCCCGTTGTATCTCGCGCGGACAAAACCTGTCGGAAAATTTTCGCCGTCACGAATTATTTCAATGTAAGAGCCAGGCGGAATTTTTGTTATCAGTGAATCGTTCGCCGAAGGCCCGGTTCTCAACGCAAGGAAGTCAATGTTGTTGTCAACGCGCGCTTCATAAACGCCGGTGGGCATCGGTGTCGGTGCAACAGGTTGTGGCGGAGCAGTTAATTTGCCGCTGTCAACTTCACTGGAACGCGTCGTCAAATTTTCGCGGCGAACTTCATTTGCATTCGTGTCGTAGTAAATTACAAGTGTGCGTTCGTCGTCGTCGTTATATTCGTAAGTGAAACCGTGATATTTGAAACCTTTGGCGGTGTCGTTAATTTCAATCTTCTCGCCGCCCGTGCCGTAATATTCTTGCCCTGTTTGGCGACGTTTCTCATCGTATTTGTAACGACGTTCAGCCGCACCGAGTTTGGAACTCGTGACGGGATTGTCTTCCTTGCCGTAAAAAATTACCTTCACGAGGTTGCCGAAATTGTCGCGCTCAAAGCCGAGCTTGACAACATTGTCGCCGAAAAGATTTTTGTCAAGGGCAATGGGCGTGTCATCAGTGGCAAATGAGGCAATCGACGCGAGCCAACCTTCGGGCGTGTAAGTCAAATTAAACGACGAAATATTTCCCCAATCTTTGATGCCTTCCGCCTGCTCATCTTTGCCGAGGAATGAAATTTTTCTGACGCGGTCGGTGTCGTCGTGGCTGTAACGAGTTATCGCGCCCGCACTCATTGAAGTCAACGCCTTGCTAAGTTCAAGGTTGGGATTATTTTTATCCTTCAACGCCTCGTCCGTGCCGAAATGTTTGACTTCAACGACGCGATTTTTATCGTCAAGTTTGAATGTCGTTTTGGCAATGCCGTTAGCCGCCGCCATCAATGCGCCGTCCTTGCCGTAATTTGCGATCTCCGTGATAAGTCCGGGCTTGTTGCCGTATTTGAAATGCAGTTCGTATTCTTTGTTGATGTTGATGACGCGATTGCCGCCGTCGTCCGCGAATGCAAGCTTGCTCAAATTGCCTTTGTCGTCGTAGCTGAAAAACATCTGCGCATAACCGCGATTTGCGTTGCTCTGGTCGCCGTCTTTATTGTACATGTAAGCGACCGTGAAATTTTTTTTGTCCTCGCCGACTTTGTAAGCGATTGAGTAAGCGTCGTAAAAGCCGGGCGTTGCCTCCATGCGTGAGCTTCTGAAATTGTAGCGGACGCGGTCTTCAAGATATTCAATCGTGACGGCGGCGAATTGAAATTTGTTGTTCATGGTGTCGCGCCAATTAATGCTTATCGGAATGCCGCCCTGCATCGCGGTGATTTTGTTAATTTTATTTGCCTCGTTTAATTCGACTTTGTAAACGACACCGGCAGTTAAACTCTCCGCCTCGGTCATTTTGTTGCGGACAAGGAAGACGCCGTTGGGTTGCATCCGCAAATCGCCGTAATAACCTTCCGCACTCAAGACTTGAAACTCGTTGATTCGTTCCGTAGGATTTTTTGAGCCGCCGTCAGATTGACCGCAACCCGCGATAAATAAAATTCCGATGAGCAACATCAACACCTTTGCAAAAAATTTCTCGCGCATTTTCATCACGACCTCTCGTTAAAAATTTTTGAGCAAATTCTAGCATTACGACGCCGCCTGCGCAAGAATTTTCAAGTGACAATCGCGACGCAATACGGTAAAATTTTGGGCACTTCGATTTATGGAGGGATTGACTTGAAAGCTTTGTATCTGGACTGCGCGGCGGGCATAAGCGGCAACATGTTTCTCGGCGCATGTATTCAACTCGGCGTTCCCGAAAAATTTTTGCGTGATGAACTCGACAAGCTCCGTCTGCCGCACGAATTCGACATGGAAATTTCCAACGTGAGCAAGAACGGTATCGGCGCAGTTTATGTTGACGTGAAACTTGCCCGCGATTTTGAATCGGAATTCAATCGCCCGAACGTTCGACATCTGCACCGCCACGAGCACATCAAAAATCACAGTCACCGCACGTTTGGCGACATAAAAAAAATTCTCGACGCCTCCGATTTGAATTCGACCGTCAAGAATCGTGCGCTTGCAATTTTCGGCGTCATTGCCTCGGCTGAAGGCAAAGTTCATCAACGCCCGGCTGATTCGGTCACGTTCCACGAAGTCGGCGCGATTGATTCGATTGTCGACATTGTCGGCTGCGTGATATGCTTGGATTATCTCGACGCGGAAAAAATTTTTGTCTCGCGAATCAACACGGGCAGCGGCTTTGTGAAATGTGCTCATGGTTTGATGCCCGTACCTGCTCCCGCGACGGCTGAACTCCTGCAAAATTTCAAGACGTATCATTTCGGCGCGGAAAAAGAATTGACGACTCCGACCGGTGCGGCGATTGTCAACGCTCTTGCCGAATTCAGCAACGACTTGCCCGAAGACTTCACGTCGGAAAAAATCGGCTACGGTGCGGGCACGTGGGATTTGGACATTGCAAACGTTTTGCGCGTTTATCTCGGCGAATACGGCGGGCGCGGCACTCGTCACCTTATCAAGCTTGAGGCGAACATTGACGACATGAATCCGCAAATTTACGGCTGGCTTTACGAAAGACTTTTCAACGCGGGAGCACTCGACGTGTGGACGACAAATCGTCCCGCGCAGATGTTGAGCGTTCTTGTTGACGCAGAGCACAGGGACGTTTGCACAAAAATTATTTTCGCGGAGACAACGACGATCGGTTTGCGCGAGATTGAAATTTCTCGTCGCGTTGAGGCTGTTCGCAAGATGTCAAAGGTCGAAACGCGATTCGGCGAAGTTCAATGCAAAATCAGCGCGTATGACGGCAAAATCGTTTCAATCACGCCGGAATATGAAGACTGCAGACGCTTGGCAGAAAAAAATTCCGTGCCGCTGAAAGTCGTTTGGCAAGAAGCTTTGACTCGTCAAGAAGCGCGGCTGGGTTGAATCACGCCATGTATTGATTGTAAACGATGTAAGCGAACAAAATTATCGCGAGTATCATGGACACGTAGCCCGCGCGTTCGATTATCAAATCTTTTTCCGCCGTGAAGTTGTAATGCCGCCTTGCATAAGTTGACGACAACGATACCAGCAACGCGAGGTATAAGCCGCGATTCGCCCACGTGAAATTTGTCCAGCCGACGAGCAAGAATACGATTGTCAACGCGAGGACGATAATCAACAGATAATCTTTGCCGGTCTTCTCCGGCTTTTTATTTTCCGGCTCAACTGCCTTTTTCTTCGGTTGAATTCTCTTTGCAATCTTTTTTGACTGGCGCGCCATTATGATTCTCCTTTGAAATTTTTTTCGAGTTTAACATTGGCGGCGGGAAAAAGCAATGGCTAGCTAAGACGCGGCGGACGTGTTATAATCGCGTAAAAAATTTTTTAGAGAGGACGCCCTGAATGTTCAAAGTCAAAATCGTTGCCGCTTTGCTGATTGTCGGATTGTTCGTGTCGATTCATCTAATCGCGCCGGAATTTTTGCCGGAAGTCGTCGATTTATTATCACGCGGCGACATCGTCGAGACGGCGGAATACATAAAAGGTTACGGCTCGTTGGCGGTCGTATTCAGCTTTTTATTGACGCTTTTTGTTAACGCAATCGGTTTCCCGCCCGCGATAATTTTTTCCACGGCGAACACGTTAATCTTCGGCATCGTGCCGGGAATTGTATTATCGGTCGTGGCGGAGACTGTCGGCGTGACGATAAGTTTTATCCTGTTGAGATTTTTCTTCCGCGACACGGCGAAAAAAGTCATTGCCAAAAGCAAACGTCTGCGCTCAATCGACAAGTACAGCTCGAAGAAAGGTTTTACCGTCATGTTGATAGCGCGAATGGTGCCGTATTTGCCGAGCGGACTTTTGAATGCGGCGGGAGCTTTGAGCGCGATGAGTTTGTGGGATTATTTCCTTGCCTCACTGGTCGGCAAATTTCCGTCAACGGGCATTGAAGCGATAATCGGTCACGACGCGATTTTGCATGAAGAAGACTTCACGCGGATAATCGTCGTCGTGATTTTTGCGATTGTGCTAATCGTGTGGGCATGGTGGTATCAGAAAAAACATCAGCACTAAAAATTTTGAGGAGGAAATTATCATGAATGACGCGATAAAATTTTTCAACGAAGGTCTTCAATATGCACCTGCTTACTATTGGCGCGGTATCTGCCGCAAAAATTTGGACAACGATTCTCAAGCTCAAGTCGACTTTGCCAAAGCCAAGGAATTCGGTTACGGAGGTTAATGCCGTGAAAAAATTTTTTATCGGCGCAATGGCGGTGATGATGATTTTCTATGCAGGTTGCGCAAAATCTGATTCGCCCGACAAGCCGCCGACTTTTCAATCGGGCGAAAACACTCAACCTAAAGACCGCTCCGAATCAACGCGTCTTGTTAAACGCGCAAACGAACATAACGATATGGGAAATTATCAAGAAGCTGTCGCAGACGCAACAGAAGCCATCCGCCTTGATTCTCAAAACATCGCTGCTTACAATGTGCGCGCCGTGGCATACATACATTTGGAAAATTACAATGCAGCCGTCAATGATGCAAATGAAGCAATGCGCCTTGACCCGAAAAACTCTGCCGCTTATAACAATCGCGGTTATGCTCATCTTTGTTTGAAAAATAATGATGCGGCTTTGGAAGATTTTAACAAAGCCCTTGAGCTTGATCCGAAAAATTCTGCCGCTTACAACAATCGCGGTTTTGCTCACGGCAACTTGAAAAATTACAATGCGGCTTTGGAAGATTTTAACAAGGCTATTCGGCTCAATCCAAAGAACAAATATCCTTATGAAGGGCGCGGTTGGATTTACAACTGTTTGAAAAATTACAATGCGGCAATCGAAGATTTGAACAAGGCAATTCAACTGGATCCGAATTATGCGCAGGCGTATAATTATCGCGGCGTTGCTTACGCATATTTAGAAAATTACAATCAAGCCGTCGAAGATTTTACAAAGGCAATTCAAAACAATCCGAACTTCGCGTTGGCATACAACAATCGCGGAAATTGTCGCAGAACTTTGGGCGACGAGTCGGGAGCGGCAGCCGATTTTGCCAAAGCCAAAGAACTCGGATACAACGGTTAAACGGAGGTTGACATCATGAAAAAATTTTTTATCGGTGCATTGACGGCTCTCATGCTTTTGAATTTCGGCACGTCAACGGAAGCTCAAGTCGAATCGGAAAATGTTTGTTGTCGCGGAAATTATTGTACTCAAGATTGCGACGAATCAAGCGGCGACTATTGCGGCAGATACGGTTGCGGACAGAATTCTTAAACGCGGCGTCGAGGAGTTGAACTATTGGCTAACAAAATTTCTTGTGACGAACAGAAAATTTTCGGCGAGACGATTATCGTTACTGCAGGCGGAGTTCACATTCAAGCCAAAAGTCCGGGGCAACAAAACTACATTGACACGATGCGCCGGCACGTCGTGACATTCGGAATCGGCGCGGCGGGAACAGGCAAAACTTTTCTTGCAGTCGCTCAAGCGGCATATTGTCTGCGCGTCAAATCGGTGCGAAAAATAATTTTGACACGACCTGCAGTTGAGGCGGGCGAACGTCTGGGATTTTTGCCGGGCGACATGCAGGAGAAAGTCGATCCTTATCTGCGACCGCTTTACGACGCGCTGAAGGAAATTTGCGGCGTCGATCTGTATCAAAAACTTTTCAATCGCGGCGTGATAGAAATTGCACCGCTCGCCTACATGCGCGGACGAACTTTAAGCGACGCATTTATCATACTGGACGAGGCGCAGAATACGACTTCCAAGCAGATGAAAATGTTTTTGACGCGATTGGGATTCGGCTCGCGAATGGTTGTCACGGGCGATTTGACGCAGATTGATTTGCCGCGCGGAGTACAGTCAGGACTTGCGGAGGCGATTGAAATTTTGAAGGGCGTCAAAGGCGTTGGCATTGCACAACTCGGCTCGGCGGACGTGGTGCGTCATGAAGTCGTTTCGCGAATTGTGGAGGCTTACGATAAACATGAACACGACAATCAGCTTTGAACCCGACACGTTGAGCAACGTGACGTTGCATCCAACGGGACTGCTTTGCAATCGATTGACAGCCTCAAGTCATGAATACAACGAGGTGACATTTTGAACACGACAATCAGCTTTGAACCCGAAACGTTGACGATTGAACAGACTCTGCTTGATGAAATTTTACGGGCGGCGGACGTTGTAGGCGAACTTTACGGCGTCAAAAATTCCGAAGTCAGCATAACCTTGACCGACGACGAACACATTCACGCGCTCAACAAAAAATTTCGCGGCGTCGACAGAGCGACGGACGTTTTATCGTTTGCATTTCGTGAAAGTGACGAACCGACAATTATCGGCGCGGACTTTGACATTTTGGGCGACGTGATAATTTCGTTGGAACGTGCCAAATTTCAGGCGGCGGAATTCGGACATTCTTTCCTGCGCGAAGTGATTTTTTTGGAAGTGCACGGACTTTTGCATTTGCTCGGCTACGATCACATTGACGAGGAAGAACGTTTTGAGATGGAGGCGGAGCAACGTTTTGTAATGAACAAATTGGGAATTGCGAGGTGAAATTTTTGTACATAATCGGATTGACGGGCGGCATTTCCTGCGGCAAATCTGCAGTGGCTGAAACTTTGCAACGATACGTCGGCGCGGTGACACTGGACATTGATCAAGTTACGCGTTTGCTTTTGGAACCGGGCGGCGAACTTTTTGAAATTTACGTGCGGCATTTCGGGCAATACGTCGTCACACGGCAAGGAATGCTCAATCGGCGAATCATCGGCGAAATAATTTTCAATCATCCCGACGAACGCGCATGGATTGATTCCGTGGCGCACCCGATTCTTTTGCAAAAGGCGCGGGATTTTTTGGTTGACTGTTCGCAAATCGGAACGCGGCTCGTCGTGTTGGAAGTGCCGCTTTTGTTCGAGGCGGGCTGGGAAAAATTGTTCGACGAAATTTGGACGGTCTACATCGACGGACAAACACAAATCTGTCGGCTCATGCTTCGCGATAAATTAACCGAACAACAAGCCCTCGCACGCATTAACGTCCAAATGTCCTCGCAAGAGATGATAGCGCTCGCAGACGTCGTGATTAAGAGTTGCGGCGGCTACGGCGCGATTCGTCGGCAAGTGGCGGCAGCGTTGCGAGGCAGGAGTTTTTAGCAGGAAAATCCTCTTCGATTGTGAATAACACCGTAGTTAAAAAGGCGTTATTCATCTTTAAATAGATCTTCCATACTAACTCCAAGAATTTTTATTAAGTCCCTTTTTTGCAATATAAGTT
>CAJOHG010000066.1 GCA_905234395.1 uncultured Selenomonadaceae bacterium | reverse complement strand
TGAACGCCATGCCGAATAAACGCGATAAGCCGTTGTAAAGACTTGCGGTGTAGGGTATCATGAAGATAAAAATTATAATCGCCGCGCCGATTTTCAGTGACGGAGAGCCAAAACGTTTCTCAAAAAATTGCGGCATGGTTGCGGTGTCAAGGTGCCGGGTCATAATGCGAGTCCTTCTGCCGAGAATCCACCAAGCCATCAGCGAACCGATTAACGCGTTGCCGATGCCTGCCCACGTCGCCGCGATGCCGTAACGCCAACCGAATTGTCCCGCGTAGCCGACGAATACGACTGCAGAAAAATAACTCGTGCCGTAAGCAAAAGCCGTCAACCATGGACCGACACTGCGTCCGCCGAGAACAAAGCCGTCAACGTCCGTGGCGTGCTTGCGACAATACAAACCGATGCCAATCAGCACCGCGAAATACAAAACTAACAGTAAAACTTTCATTGAAACAAAACTTCCTCCTGCTTACTTGATAAAATTGCGAGATTGCGAGAAAACTCCTCTGCATTAATTCATAACACGTGCGACAATGTTTTTATAGCTCTCCGCAAAAGAAACCATTGTATTGCCGCCGTGCACCGACAGCACAAGAATTTTTTCGCTCTTATTGTCAAAGACGATGATAAATCCGAATTCGCGGTTGCCGTGGAAGTAGCAGTAAGCGGTTTTAATCTTGCCGATTCTTTTGTAGTCGGGCGTGCCGTAAAGTTCCGTCGCGCGAGAAATGTTCATGCCGACTGAAAGACCTTCGGGCGTTGTCCAACCGTTGTTCGCGCTCACCGTGATTGATTGAATTTTGTTGCTGAATTTGTTGTAGCCGATTGCCACGCTGTCACCGTAGCGGCAAGTGTAATTGTCCTCGACGTGATCGGAAACTTGAATCGGTTCGCCGTACATTTTAATCATTTCGGAATAACGCGAGCCGAAAGTAAATCCGCCGAGAAACATTTGATTGCGTGGCATTGCCGCGTTGCAAATGCCGAATTGACCGGCGACGAGAAAAATCACCGCCGCGATAAAAATTTTCTTCAACATGAAAAACCTCCGTGAACTAACCTTGAAAGGAGCCTCCAATCTATGACCATTGATTTTCACACGCACATCTTTCCCGAAAAAATTTCCGCCGCCGTTATCGACAAATTGAGCCGCACATCTCGCACGCCTGCTTTCACGGACGGAACGCTTGACGGTTTGAAAAAATCCATGCTCGCTGCGCAGATTGACCTGTCGATAATTTTGCCCGTCGCGACAAACAAGAATCAAGTCGAGAAAATAAATTCTTCTGCCGCCGAGCTGAACGAAAAATTTTCGGGCAAAGGTGTCTTTTCGTTCGGCAGCATTCATCCCGATTGCGACAACTACCGCGAAGAGTTGAGCCGCGTGAAAAATCACGGGCTAAAGGGTATCAAAATTCATCCCGTTTATCAAGACACAAACCTTGACGACGTGAAATTTCTGCGAATTCTTGATCGCGCCGCCGAATTGAATTTGATTGTCGTCACGCACGCCGGGCTTGACATCGGATTTCCGGGCGTAGTGCGTTGTTCGCCGCAAATGATTAAGCGCGTCGTCGAGACCGTCGGAGATTTTAAATTTGTCGCGACGCACATGGGCGGCTGGAAAAATTGGGACGACGTTCTGAAAATTTTGGGCGGCACGAAAATTTTTATCGACACCGCGTTTTCAACCGACAAAATTATTCCGCGCAGTGATTTCGTTTGGAATGCCGACGACTTGAAACTTTTGGACGCCGCGCAATTTATGACGTTCGCAAAAATTTTCGGAGCGGACAGAATTTTATTCGGCACTGACAGCCCGTGGACATCAGCGCGGACGGCGATTGAGTTTATAAAAAATTTGCCGCTCGCCGACGTTGACAAAGATAAAATTCTCGGACTCAACGCTAAAAAACTTCTCAACGATTAAACTCGGAGGTGTGCTGATGAAAAAAATTTTAATCGTCGTGCTCGTGACGGTCGCGGCAATTTTAAATCCCGTCAAAGTTTTCGCGGCGGACGCGTGGGCAATCGCGGCGGAAGCTCTCGGAGTTTTGGCGGCTTATCAATCCACGTTGCGAGATATGCTCGTGCTCGGAAATGACGTAAACGCGCAAATGTCAGTTCGCAAGCAGGACATGGAACACAACGGCGTTGACAAAAACAAACGTGACGTTGAAATTGTCGATTCGGTGATGACTCGGCTCGTCAACGGCGGACAATACGAATTGCGCGTAAATTCTCTGCCGTTCGTGTGGAGCGTCAACGACAGCGAAAAATTCAACGCCGCCTGCTATCCGATGAATTACATCAGCATCAATCGCGGACTGGTGCGCGGCTTGAACTGCGACGAGAATCAACTTGCCGCCGTCCTTGCTCACGAAATGATTCACGGCATTGAACAACATTCCGCCAAAAGTTACGCCAAGGCAGTCGCTCAACAGCTCGGCGCGATGATGATTGGCATGAACGTCGACAACGGTTCGAACATTGACTGGAGCAAATTTAACGGCATGGTCGGCTACTCAATCGCGAAAAATATCAGCGTGCCCGTCGAATACGAAGCGGACATCGGCGGCTTTTACATCATGACAAGTGCGGGCTTTAATCCCGGCGGTTGTGCGGCGGCGATGAAAAAACTTGACTACTATGTTCGCTACGAGACGCAGGATATTTTTGAATTCGATGCGCACGACAAATCCAGCGATGAAACTTTCAGCGACCATCCCGATACAGAAAATCGCGAGGCAAAACTTTTGGAGCTGATGACGACTTACGGCGGCGGGCATGTCACAGTTCGCAAGGCCGACCGTGCTTATCGCGTGTTCATTGACGGACGAGAAATTTTTTTCTCCGTCAACATCGGCGATGACCCGACCAGCGCGGCGATTAATGCTTATTACTTCGCGGGCGCACTGTCGAAGGCTTTTCATGACCACGACACGATTGACGGTTGGAATTTTCGGCGCGTCGGCAATCGCACGGAATTTTTGACGGACGATTTTGCTTACCGTGAACTTCACGAACTCGCGACGCTGTACAATCTCGGCGACAAGCTCAAAACTTTAATTGAACTTGCTTACAAATACGAAAGCCCGCAACGTCGTGAAAGAATTCGTGCGGCTGATGCTGAACGTAAAGCTGTGTGGGACAAAGTCAAAGCTGAAGCTGATTCTGCCAAAGCAAAGGCGGCTGCTCAACTTCGCGTCAACGCCGACATTTACAACGACCACGGGCAAGGAGAACTTGCATTGAAAGAAATTGACCGTGCATTGCGTGCGACGAATCAAGATGACATTGCGGAATGTTTAGGGATTCGCGGGCGTGCCAAGGCGATTTGCGGCGATTATGACGGTGCGCTTGTCGATGCGAATTCTGCCGTTGAGCGCGACCCGAAAAATTTATACAACTTCCTAAATCGTGCGGACGTTCATCACATGCGCGGCGAACTCGATCTTGCGCTTGAGGACATCAATCGCGCGTTGGCAATCGACGAAAAAAATTCTATCGCGTACAAACTTCAAGGCGACATCTTCGACGAGCAAGGCAATTCCGAATCGGCGACGGAGAGTTATCGGAAAGTCTACGCGTTGACGAAAAAAAATCCCCGCGCAATTCCGTTGACGTATCTTGAGAAGATTGACGCCAAGGCGGCGGAGAAAATTCATAAGGCGAATACAAAACGTGCCGACAAAAAGGAGAAATCAAATGACAACGCTTGAACCGGTCGCTTTAAAAGCGACGGAACAGTTGACGCGTCAAGCCGATAAAAATTTTTTGCGTGATAGCCGCGCATGAACGATAAAATTTTTTTTAGGAGGTTTTAACTTGCTTGAACCGTTTAAAGAAAGAATTTACGTGACTCGCCCGGTCTTCCCGACGATTGAGGAAGTCACGGAGAAATTGCGCGACATCTGGGATTCAAAGTGGCTCACCAACAACGGGCCGCAACACACCATGCTTGAGCACGAGCTGAAAAATTTTTTGAAGGTGCCGTATCTGTCGCTGTTCAACAACGGAACGATAGCTTTAATGGTTGCGTGTCAAAGTTTGCGTTTAAGCGGCGAAGTCATCACGACGCCGTTCACATTTGCCGCAACGCCGCACGTTTTGAGTTGGAACAACATCACGCCGATTTTTTGCGATGTTGACGCCGCGACGATGAACATTGACGCCGACAAAATCGAATCAATGATAACGCCGCACACGACCGCAATTTTGGCTGTACACGTTTTCGGGACGCCCTGCGATGTTGAAAAGATTCGCGACGTTGCCGACCGTTACGGCTTGAAAGTTGTTTACGACGCGGCTCATGCATTCGGCGTGGAAATCGGCGGAAATGGTATCGGAAATTTCGGCGATATTTCAATGTTCAGCTTTCACGCCACGAAACTTTATCACACCGTTGAAGGCGGCGCACTCGTCATGAAAAATGAGCACGTCAAGCAACGAATCGACCTGCTGAAAAATTTCGGCATCAAGAATGAAGAAGAAGTCGTTATGCCCGGCATCAACGGCAAGCTTGACGAAATTCGTGCGGCAATCGGCAGAATCATGCTTAATTACGTTGAGGACGAGCGGCTTAAACGAATTCGACTTCACGCGATTTACGACGAAGAGCTTGCCGACGTTGACGGAGTGACGTTAATGCCGACCTGCGCGGACAACGTTAAGCTGAACCATCAATATTACGTCGTGCGCATTGACGAGAAAATTTTTGGACGTTCGCGGGATTTTGTCTACGACGAGTTCCGCAAGTTCAACGTCTTTGCGCGAAAATATTTTCATCCGCTGTGCAGTGAATTCACGTGCTATCGTCAGCTGAATTCGTCGCGAGCCGAAAATTTGCCCGTCGCCAATGTTATCGGGCAACAAGTCTTGAGCTTGCCAATGTACGGCGGCTTGACGGAAGAGCACGTTAGAAAAATCTGCGCGATTCTCAAGAGTTTTCGCCGTCGAAATTAATTGAGCACTCGAACATTCGATGCCAAGGATTCGTCAATTTTAATCCTTGCAGAAATTCAAGCGGCGGCAAATTTTTTTCGGCAAAGAGACGTATAAGTTCATTTTCGCGCACAGCAATCGCCGGCTCGTGTTCGCCGAAGTTTAGGTAAATTTTCAAGCCGTCGGGACGTTTGGAGAGTTCAGCGGCAATTTGCGGGCGCACGAACGTTTGATAGCCCCAATCGTCCAGATAACGAGTCGCGAGCAATTTGCTGCGGGTATAACGATTTATATCGCGCGACAAAATTCCTGCGCCCATCACAAAGCCCGTCGTGTTCGTGGCGGTGTTCCAGCCGGCATAAGCGTGCAACCTGAACAGCAAATTTTTATCGCGGAGCTGATTCATCAACGCAACGTCCGAACCGTTTGCAAAGGTCACATCAGCGACACCAACCGGCAAATCTTTTTTAACGGCGTCTTCAATCAGCGACGAAAATTTTTTGGCGTTGCGGAGATAGTGGCGTTGCTGACGTTCGGTCAAAGTTTGCGGCGGCAAGCTGTTGTGCGTGTCCAAAGTCTTGCCTTTCGGATCGGTGTTGATGAACAATACAAAGTCCGCGCGAGCAGGATCGGTCTCGAACTTTCCGCCGGCAAGCAAAATTTCATCGCGGACACTTTGTCCCAACATCTCATCGGAATAAGCGGGAACAGTTTTCTCGCCGACGCCGCGATTAAATTTCACGTGAACTTTAGGCGTTACGCCGCGCAGATCATTGACGGCACGAGCGAGCAGAAGCATTGCGTATTCGTCGATGCCCGCGTGAGATTGAGCCTTGGTCTTCGGAACGTCAAGCTTTGCCATGTAAGCGAGCAGTTGACGATTTTCGCGATGAGTCTGACTTAACGGAGCATTGTCGTCGCGCCCGATAATCAAGCAGTTGATAATGTCGGCGTTTGCAAAGTCGATGAGCTGTTTGGTCGCGTTGAAGTTCTTTTCCCGTCGTGCGAAATAGTCGCTCAAAATTTCGGCGGGAATTTTTTTGTGCAGAGCGTCGAGAGAATTTTTCTCCGCACCGTTGAGTTTGGAAATTTCTTGCTTGTCGATTAGCGCGGTGTATTGAAAAATGTCCGTTCCGTATTCGCCATAATAATCGGGCTCTTCACGGTCGCCGGGCGTTCCAAATCGCGGCGTTCTCATCAGCGAACCAAAGGCATAAAGTTGCAGACGAGGATTTTTTTCGCGCAACGACTTGAACATTTCGACGCGGGCTTGAAGTTCTTCGGCAGAGATGTTGTGACTTCGTGACGGTATCAAGCCGCCGTAAAGCAATGCGTCCGAGGCGACGACTGCCGCGTTTGCTGACGGTGCGTTTTCGTCGAGCCACTGCCAAAGTTTTTCGGGTTGCGTCAAAAATTCGGTTGGCGGTGTCAAAATTTCGTAGCCGAGCGTTTCGACGACATCAATCGGTTGTTGGCGCGAGACGGGTCTGTCGTCGTGCGGAATGAATAAAATTTTCTGCGCCGCGTCCGCCGAAGCCGACATCATCATCAGCGCAATCAGTAGCGTCAAAAATTTTTTCAACGTCAAAAACTCCTTTCCTTATTCAAAACAAAGTGAACTGATTCGTTTCCTGCAAGCCGTTCAAGCAACCGTGTTTCTTCAGCGCGTCGATAACGGTTTTATTCAGCCCGGCGCGGCTCCGCAAATCTTCAACAGACAAAAATTCTCCGTCGGCACGAGCAGCAACAATCGATTTGGCAGCAGCCTCGCTCACGCCGTCGATTGAACTCAACGACATCAGCAAACCGTTCTTGCGAATGATAAAGTCTTCTGCTTCCGACGCGTAAAGATTCGCACGTTCAAAATTATAACCGCGCAGAAAATATTCGTAAACAACTTGATAATCGGCAAGTCTGTCGCTCTCTTTAACGTCAAGCTTGCGTTCCTCCGACAAATCTTCCAGCTCGTTCAATTTCTGCTTAACGTAACGTTCGCCTTTGATAATCTCGTTGGCGTCGAATTCCTCGGTGCGTTTGCTGAAATAGGCGGCGTAATAAGCAAGCGGATAATGAACTTTGCAGTAAGCGATTCGATAAGCCATAATGACGTAAGCGGTGGCGTGCGCGCGCGGAAAGAGATACTTAATCTTTTGGCAGGAGTCAATGTACCAGTCGGGAACGTCGTGAGCTTTCAAGTCGTCAACGTCTTCGGGTTTAATGCCTCGTCCTTTGCGGACGGCTTCCATCGTTTTAAACGACTTCAACGCGTCAACGCCGTGATGAATCAGATACATCATAATATCATCGCGTGCGGAAATTGCGTTCTTCAATGTGCAAGTGCCCTGCCGAATCAAATCCTGCGCATTGCCGAGCCAAACGTCCGTGCCGTGCGAAAAGCCCGAAATTCTTACGAGGTCGCTGAAACAATCGGGATGTGTGTCGTCAATCATTTGCCGCGTGAAACTCGTTCTGAATTCCGGCAAGCCGAACGTCCCGGACTTTGTGCCAAGTTGTTGCGGCGTCAAATAAAGCGCGTCCGTCGAATTGAACAAACTAAGCGTCGGCTTATCGTCGAGCGGAATCGTTTTCGGATCGCGGTGCGTCAAATTTTCCAACATGCGAATCATCGTAGGATCAACATGACCGAGAATGTCGAGCTTAACGAGTCGTTCGCTGATTGAGTGATAATCAAAATGCGTCGTCGTCGTTGAAGCGTCCTTGTTGTCGGCGGGATATTGAATCGGCGTGAAATAGTGGATGTCCATGTCGCGCGGCACAACCATAATTCCCGCAGGATGTTGCCCGGAAGTTTTCTTGACGCCTTGACAGCCCGCCGCGATTTTGGCGATAAATGAGCCGTGTTTGTGTTGATGACGTTCCTCAAAAAATTTTTTCACGAGCCCGAACGAAGTTTTCTCCGCAACCGTCGTGATTGTTCCCGCGCGATAAACGTTGTGCTTGCCGAAAAGAATTTCCGTGTATTTGTGCGCGACCGATTGATATTCGCCGGAAAAATTCAAATCAATATCGGGCACCTTGTCGCCGTCAAAGCCGAGAAATACCGCGAACGGAATGTCGTGACCGTCTTTGATGAGCTGATGTCCGCAGACGGGACAATTTTTTTTCGGCAAATCGTAGCCGCAACCGACTTCGCCCGCCGTGAAAAATTTGCTGTACTGACATTTCGGGCAACGATAATGCGGCGGCAACGGATTGACTTCCGTAATGCCCGTGAGCGTCGCGACAAACGACGAGCCGACACTTCCGCGCGAGCCGACAAGATAACCGTCATCGTTGGATTTTTTCACGAGCCGCCGAGCTATCATGTACAGTCCCGCGAATCCGTGACCGATTATAGGCTTGAGTTCCTGTTCAAGTCGCGCCTCGACAATCGCCGGCAAATTTTCGCCGTAAAGCTGTCGTGCCTTCGTGTAGGAAATTTCGCGAATCTCCTCTTCCGCGCCCAAAACCGTCGGCGAATAAGTTCCGTCGGGTATCGGCTTTAAAAATTCCACGGAGTCGGCGATTTTGTTTGGATTGGTGACGATTGCCTCGTAAGCCGTCGCGTCGTCCAGATATTTGAACTCGTCGAACATTTCATCGGTCGTGCGCAAGTAAAGCGGCGGCTGATTCTCCGCGTCGTCGTAACCTTTGCTTGCCATTAAAACTGCGCGGCAAATCGAATCGTCGGGATTGAGAAAATGAGCGTCGGTCGTGGCGACAAGCGGCTTGCCCAATTTTTTTGCAAGTGCGGCAACTTTTCGGTTGATGTCGCGCAAATCGTCATCGGTCGTGATGTTCGGGAATTCTTCGCTGCGAATCAAGAAGCCGTTGTTTTGAATCGGCTGAATCTCCAGATAATCGTAGAACGCGGCAATTTCCTCAAGCTCCGAATCAGATTTTCCCGCGACGATTGCACGAATCAATTCGCCTGCCTCGCACGCCGAACCGATAATCAAACCTTCGCGCAGGTCGCTCAAAATTTTTTTCGGGATTCGCGGACGATAATGCATGAAACGAATTTGACTGATCGAAACGAGTTTGTACAGGTTGCCGAGTCCGACTTTGTTGCGCGCCAAAATGATGACGTGGTTTGCAAATTTCTGCTTAGGGTCGTCGCCGATAAGATAGCCTTCCATGCCGTAAATGACTTTGATTTTTTTGCCGGCTTTGGCGAGTTTTGAAACGGTGTTGGCGGCGTTCGGGAATGCTTGAATAACTCCGTGGTCGGTTATCGCGACGGCAGACCAATTCCAATCGGCGGCAGTCTGAATCAATTTTTCGACGGGAATAACGGCGTCCATCGCGCTCATTTTCGTATGAACGTGCAGTTCAACGCGTTTGACTTCGGCGGTGTCTTGACGTGCGGAAATTTTTTCGACGGGCTCAATCGCGTTAACGAACAGGACAGTTTCCTTGGCGTAGTCGTCGTGTTGAGCTTTGGCGGAAATTTTTACGAGAGCACCGGGCTTGAGCATGTCGGCAAAAGTTTTCGCGTCGGATTTTTTGTTGCCCTTGAAAAATTTTTTGCAGGCAATGCCGTCGGTGTCGTCGGTCACGCAAAACGTAACGATAACAGAGCCGGTCTTGGTCTCGCGCTGATTGACGCCGTTCATGTCTCCGCTGCCGATTTCGCCGATGATAACAATCTCGCCGTTATCTTCTTTGATGTCGCTGATTTTTGTGACGGTGCCGGAAATTTTTTCCTTAGCCTCCGAATTTGAACGTTGCCCTCTGAATCCGTTTTTGGGCGCAGATTTTTTTTCGGCGACAGGTTCCGTGCCAATCGTCTGTTCCGCTTTGATTTCGACTTCGGCATTGTAACGTTGCTGCAAAAATTCTGCGGCGGCGTGAAAAATTTTTTCGTCGCAATCGTCCGTCGAATACAACGTTATCTGCCAAAAATTGGTCTCCGGCGTGACGATAACCTCTTTCAACGTGCACCTGTTGAGTTGAGCACAAATCTTTGAATCGAGCGCGTCGAATAGTCGGAAAAATTTTCTCTCGTCGTTGATGTTAAGTTTGTATCTGTCCACGCCATCGCCTCCGATAAAAATTAAAACGTGTTGTCGAAGTATAGCACAGTCGTTTAAATCTTTAAAGTTTTATTAATCGGCGTCGATGTCCAATGTCTCAATAAGAAAGCTCACCGGGCGAAAACCGTCATTGCAACTTAGAAGCGCGGACTTCGGATTTTTCATCCAGCCGCCGTAAAAATTTTCTGCACCGTGCGCCAAAGCCATAACGAACGGCGACAAAGTTTCCCACGCGCTCAAACAAAAATTTTCGGGACGTTCCCAACCGTTGGCGATGAAAATTTGTCCTTCAACCATGTCGCAGGCATTTTCAAGCGGATTTTCGTAGCGGGCAATCAAATCGTCGTAGCGTGCCTTGCGAATCACGGTGATTTTAACTTTTTTCATGTTATCAATCCTTTCCATACGAAAAACAGCCGACCTTTTCAAGCCGACTGCTTTTTTGCTTACCGAAAAATTTTTTTCATTGAATTCTTATGTTTCAGCGCATCCGCCTTTTTCGGAGGAGAATGCGGCAATTCAACATACCATTTACCAAGATTTTCTTCGGCGACACTCACTTGAGCTGTCCCGCGTGAAACATCTATGATTGACGCACTGACAATCGCCGGTGCCGTTGCTTGCGAAAATTTTTTGTCAAACATTTTGTACTCCTTCAATAAACAATACATCGGGATTTTGGAGAAATTTCTTTAGAGAGTGTTCACACTAAAGAATCAACAATCAAAACAAAAAGGATAAAACCGGCAAAAAGAACGTCTAACTTGTCGTAACGAGTGAAAATGCGTCT
>CAJOHG010000065.1 GCA_905234395.1 uncultured Selenomonadaceae bacterium | reverse complement strand
GGGAAAAAGATTTATCTCAAGCCCGGCAATCGGCGAGTCTGCATAGCTCGTCGTGATGAGTTTCTTGAGTTCAAGGTCATTGAATTTCGCCGCGAAGTATTTGAAAAAATTGCTCTCGAACGGGTCATCGCAATTACAAAAAATCGTCTTGCCGATGAAAAATTCTCGATACCATCTAAGTTCGTTCTCTATGTCCTCAAGTTGCGTGTAGAACTTATCTTTCTTCGCACGCGCCGCCGTATTCAAATTTCTGTTGCCCGCCATATAAACGCCTCCTCGAAAATTTTATAACACATCGGCAACGTAAATTCAATTTGACTTCACGTCAGATGCCTTTGTATACTGCGGGCGATTGCAAATCCAAGGAGTCTTGAGCAATGGGTCTTGACGACCTGCGCGGCGGCGATGTCGATAAAGTTTTTTTTCGCAGGCTCGACATTGTCAACGACAATCGCATTAATTTACTGCTCGACTTTTGGCAATGGCGAATCGACCGCAACGACGCTCTTGACGCCGTAATATTGCGAAACGAAAATATTTCTGCAGTCCTTTGAATTCGTGACGACTCCGCCGAAATGTTTCGTGTAAATGTTGAGCGACTTCTCTCCGTGAATTTTGTCGAACAGATGACTTGTAGAAAGCGGCGGCAACGGAATTACGTCAAGCTGTGCGTTCTGCCGAATGTATTGCTCTTGACGGCGCGAGGCATTGAAAACCGTCACGTCAACATAAATCAGCGTGGCGCAATACATAAAAAATATCGTTAACACTCCGATTGAAAGTCCGCGCAGAATTTTTTTCGGCAAGTTCAGCGTGAATTTGAATCGACGACTTTCAAGCTCCGCAAAGGCAATCGACGACGAGACCAGCGCGAAAATCATTGAGTTTGTCGACAAACGCAACGTGAATTCCGGCGAGAACAACATTGCCAGCGGAATGATAAAGCTCGTCGCCGCGAACGCCAACATCAAAATTTCCGACGTGTTCAGCCGCGAGCCGACTCTTCGCCAAAAATAAATGAACATCGGCAAAAGCGCAATCAACGTCGCACGCGTGACTTTGTAAAATTCGTTCGTCAAGTGGTCGAGGAAAATTGCCGACGTGTAATGATAATTTGGATAGACGGCGTTCAGTCGCACGATATTTCCCGGCGCGAAGATCATCAGCGTGCACGAGACAATCACCACGATTAAACCGACAATCATCCACGGACGCAACAGCCCGCGAATTTTGCACATCGTGACAAAAAAAATCGTCAGGCAGATTGTCGCCAAGGCTCCCGATTCGTTTGACCAGCCCGCCATCAATCCGAGCAAAATCATCGGCGCGATAAGCAGTCGCGAATTTGTCGCCGAGTTTGCACGCAAAACTTTGACATACGGCGCAAGGAACAGCATTTGACACAGCGGCATCCAAAAGTAATTGCACGCGCCCGTCAGCCAAAAAGTCGTCATCATCAAGCCGCGAGTCACGAACAGCAAGCAAAAGCATATCCACGCGAGAGATACGGACGAAAATTTTTTGTCGGCGAGTTTTAGAATTGTTATGACGATTAGCGCGAAAACGATTGTATTTGCCACGTCGAAAGCCGGTTTGCCCATCCACAAAAAAAATTGTGCAATACTGTGCGCGAAAATTCTGCCGCCCCAAGTGAAGTAATGCGACCACATCGATTGAGCAATGTCTCCGATTGATGAAACTCTGTCGCGGTGTTCGAGTTCCGGCGAGCCCGTCATCAAATTCAAATTTCCGCCGCGTTCACCGTCCCAAACAAACGAGTACGGGTAGTCGTCGAAAGTCAGCGGCATTAAAAACGTTCGCGCGAAAAAAAATCCGATAAAGAACAAAAATATCGTCGTCGACCTTTGCACGTCGTCATCAGCTCCAAAAATTTTTCTGCGGAAATTTTAATTGACCGCTCCGCTTTTCGCAACAAATTTTTTCGCGCGGCTTGTCGCTCAACGTTTAAATTGATATAATTCGCGGCGTATCAAACAACAAGGAGGAATTTTTATGCGAGGAAAATTTTTTGCAGCAATAACTATGGCGTTGACGTTGCTTTTGACAGGTTGCGGCGGCGATTCGGGCAAAGCTCCCGCGTCCGACAAACCTGCAGCCGAAAAAGAAATCACGCTCAAAATCGGTGCGACGCCCGTGCCTCACGCTGAACTTTTGGAACAGATTAAGCCCGACCTCAAAGAACAAGGCATCAATCTGGAAATCGTCGAGTTCAATGACTACGTGCAACCGAATATCGCGCTCAACGACAAGGAACTTGACGCGAACTTTTTCCAACACGAGCCGTATCTGAATGATTTTGTCAAGGAACACACGGACGTTAAGCTCAAGAATGCGGGCGGCATTCACATTGAACCGATGGGCATTTATTCCAAGAAGATTAAAGCTCTAGACGAACTTGCCGACGGCGCGAAAGTTTCAATTCCCAACGACCCGACTAACGGCGGACGCGCATTGCTCCTGTTGCAAAAGGCGGGACTGCTCAAACTCAAAGACGGTGCCAACGAAACTGCGACTGTTCAAGACATCGCCGAGAACCCGAAAAATTTGGTGATTCAGGAAGTCGAAGCCGCTCAACTGCCGCGCACGCTTGAAGACGTTGACATTTCGATTATCAACACCAACTTTGCAATGAACGCCGACCTTAATCCGATGAACGACGCGCTGTTTATCGAGGACAAAACTTCGCCTTACGTCAACATCATTGCCGTGCGTGACGGCGACGAGAATCGCGAAGACATCAAAAAACTTTTGAACGCGCTCAAAACCGACAAGATTAAACAATTCATCGTCGACAAGTACAAGGGCGCAATCGTTCCCGCGTTTTAATCGGCGACAAAAATTTTCTGCAACAAAAAATCCCGCGACGCTGTGTCGAGGGATTTTTTTATGGGCAACGTTCAGAATCACAGCAAAGCTTTTCCGAGCGTCAATATGTTTGTCAACATGCGGTCGACGTAATCGAGCAATTTATCCGATTTGGCTTCGCCCGTGACGATTGGATCGAGTTCAAAAATTTTTGCGCCGGTCTCTCTCGCGATTGTCTCTGCTGCTTTCGACGAATATTGCGGCTCCGTGAATATGACTTTGTGCTCAAGCGCGTTGATTTTTTCAATCGTCTCGGCAAGTTCCTGCGGTGTAGGCTCCGTGCCCGGCTCGCGTTCAATGACTGCAACGACTTTCAAATTCAATTCTGCCGCCAAATACGGGAATGCCTCGTGGAACGTGACGATCTCTTTGTTTTGCAGCAGGTCAAGCGACAAATGCAATTCATCGCGCAAAGTCGTCAGCTCGTCGACATATTCCAGCGTGTGACGTTTGTATTTTTCTGCGCGGACGGAATCAAGCTCACAAAGTTTCGATGAAATGTTTTTGACTTGAGCAATGGCATAAGTCACGCTAAGCCACACGTGCGGATTCGGGACGCCGTTTTCCATAATCGGAACAATGTCGGGCGTGTCGGAGGCGTCAATGATTTTCAAGTCGGGACGAGTCTCTTTGACCTTGTCGAGAAAATTTTCCATGCCCAAGCCGTTGACGACGAGAATATCAGCCGTTTCAAGCGTCTTCATATCTTCGGGCGTCAGTTGGTAATCGTGCAGGCAACCGGTTTGCGAAGGCGTCAAATTCACGACTTGCACACCGTCAACGCCGCGAGTAATGTTTATCACGTCAAGATAGATCGGATAAAACGACGTGACGATTTTTAACGTGTCCTCGTCCTTTTTATCGGAGCCGCAACCTGTCAGCGCGAACGTCAGCAAAATCAGCGCGAGACAAAAAATTTTTTTCATGGCAACACCTCATCAAAAGCCTGCGCTCAAGTTGGAAAGATTGACTTCCACGACGACATCTTGATAGTAAGGATTCGTGACGGCGACACCTTCGGGCGTGTCAAAATCTTTCGAGCGATTGGAATCACCTTCGGGCACGACGACCCAAAAAATTACGTCGACTTCACCGCTCGTCAATGCAACTGCCCGCGCAGAACTGTCAACTTGAATCAGCTCCATGTTCTCGTGAAGACGATTGGCAATTTCGGCAAGCACCGCCGTATTGAAACCTGCAGGCGTCCCGTCGGCAAGCACCAAATCCAATGGCGGCAAGTCGCCCGTAATTCCAACGCGAATCGTATTTGCACCGTCAAAGTGCGGCATTGCAACGGCAGTCGGCGTCGTCGAAGAGTTGCGGATAAATTTTTCAATCAACGCGTCCAAAGTCCCGTCAGACTTCATGGCATTAATCGCCGCGTCGAGAGAATTTTTCAAGTCAATGTCGTCGGCACGTGTGGCGCAACAAAAATTGTCGACGAGCGGAACTGTGTGTTGAGAATCCTCTATCGCGAAATCGGAATTATTTTCGGTCAAATATTTGGCGACGCTTTGATAAGTTTGAATCTTGTCAATCTGTTTGGCGGAAAGAGCCATCTGCATTGATTGGAAATTGTCATAAAAATTTATCTCGCCGCCGGAAATTTTTGCTGCTTGTTCAGGCGTTGAGTTCAGTTGCGCGAGCGTGCCGACCTTAACGGATTTTTCTTCAGTCGACGTTCCGCAACCCGTCAGCGTCAAAATCATCAGCATCAGCAAAAAAATTTTCTTCATGGAACCACCTCAAAAAGCGACTTCAACCGGCAAGAAAAACAATCATAATAAAAATGAAGATGACCGTTCCGGACACGCCCATTACCGCGATTAAAAGTTGAAGATATTCGGCGATGACCTTGGCATATTTTTTGAACATGATTTATCACCTGTACTCGTCAGCCAATTTTTTGAACAGCGGCAAAGAACGTTCAATCGTCTCGATCTTGATGCAGTAAGCCGCGCGGAAATATCCCGGCGCACCGAAATCGGCACCCGGCACCAAGAGCAAGTCAAATTTTTTCGCACGTTCGCAGAAGGCGTAATCGTCCGGCTCAAGAGCTTTCGGGAAGAGATAAAACGCACCTTGAGGCTTGACACAGTCGAAGCCCGCCGCGATTAAACCGTCGTACAAAATTTTTCCGTTGCGTTCGTATGGCGTGATGTCGACGGTTTTGCCCGCACATTTTGCAACAACGAATTGCCACAGACTCGGCGCGTTGACGTGCGTCAAAACTCGTGCGGCACCGGCAATCGCTCCGAAAATTTTGTCGAAGTCGGCAACTTCATCGGGCACGACGATATAACCGATACGTTCGCCGGGCAACGAAAAACTTTTGCTGTAGGAATAGCAAATCAGCGTATTCCAATAAAATTTCGTCACCCAAGGCACTTCGACGCCGTAAGCAAGCTCGCGATAAGGTTCGTCGCAAATCAAAAAGATTGGATGACCAAATTTTTCCGAACGTTGCTTGAGAATTTCGGCAAGCTTCGTGATTGTCTCGCGCGAATAAACTGCACCGCTGGGATTGTTCGGCGAATTGATGATAACGGCTTTGGTGTTGACGTTCAAAAGCCTGTCGAAGTCCTCGAAGTCAATTTGCCAATCGATCGGACGCGGCTTGACAACTTTCAACGTTGCGCCCGTCGATTCGACAAAACATTTGTATTCGGGAAAATACGGAGCAAAGGTTATAAATTCGTCGCCCGGCTCGGCGAGAGCTTTGAAACAAATCGTAATTGCCGCCGCCGCACCGCTCGTGACGAAAATATTTTTTCCCGCGAAATATGTCCCGAATCGGGCGTTGATGCTCTCGGCAAGCGTTTGGCGAACGTTTGGATTGCCCGGCGCGACTGTGTATCCATGCACAGCTGACGGCTCGAAATTTTGCAGAATGTCAATCGCGGCGTCACGAACGAAATTTGGCGTCGGAACATTCGGGTTGCCCAGGCTGAAGTCGAAAATATTTTCCTCGCCGACCTCTGCGGCACGTTTGCGCCCGAATTCAAAGATCGTGCGGATTGTGGATTTCTTCGTTCCCAATTCATACATTTTGCCTGCTATCACTAAAATCACTCCTTGATTCATAAATGCCCGTCAAACTTCAGTCATTATAGTTTAACGAGCCGGAAACTTCAAATGAATGGCGCACGAAAAAACTTGTCACTATGATAATTTTCGTCTAGAATATGCGCGTGGGTATTTTATATGGGTTGGGCAATGAGAAAACATTGCGTCGACCGATTTTTTTTATGTGCCGAGCGTCTCAACGATTTTGCGCAACGTGTCAACCGCACCGACATTGCCGGGAAAAATTATGCAGCTCATGCCGGGAAATTTACTTTCCGAACCGATTTTCCAAACGGGAATTCCGGGCGCGACTTGTCCGAGAACGAGAGCCTTTTTGACGCCGAGACCTTTCGTGCCGACATCGGCAGAGGTTATGCCGCCTTTTGCAATCAAAAATTTCGGGCGCACGTTCAGCCGATTAACAATGCCGGTCAGCGCGTCAGAAATGTTCACACTTGCCGCAAGATTCTTTTCCGCGTTGCCAAAGTCCAAAACTTTGCGACTTGTATAAAGTGCCGTCGTCTGTCCGCGCGAAATATTTTCTTCCGCACGCCGAATAATTTTGTCGACTGCATTCAAATCGGAAACGTCAAATTCAATGAATGCGACCGACGGAATTTTTTTCAGCTCGTCAAGTTGCGAGGTAGTCTTCTTCACATGCGAGCCGACGATTATCAAGCCGCCGTTGGGATTTTTATCGTCGATAAGTTCTGCGCGGGTGAGCAACGGTTTATCAGCGACACCGCCGATAATTTTCGTGAATGCCGCCGCCGTTCTGAAAAGAAAATTTTTTCCCGACGCCATAGCTTTAATCAGTGCGAGTGAAAAAATTTCCACGTCGACATAATCAATCGCATTGACGATAATTTTGTTGAAGTCGTTGACATTCTCAAGCCGCGCAGAAATTTTATCGACATCGCCGCCGCGCAATTCGTCAAGACCAATACAAGTGACGGCAGATTTTTTGAACGCGCCGCGAGTTTTTTCGGCAACATATTCGGCAAGATTCGATGCTCCGTAGCCGAAAGTTTTATCACGCGCGAATTCGGTTTCGGCGGCGGGAACAAGATAATCGCCTTCCTGCACGTAGTGAACATTGCCGATTGTGAAACGTCCGCCTTCTTTGAAGAACGGCATTAAAATTTCGCCGTCGATTTTTTGACCGTGAGCCTCCAGAGTTTCGCGCAACATTTGAGTTTCAAGCGGGTAATGTCCGCGCAAAGTCGAATCACTGCGACTTATGATTATAAAATCTCTGTCAGCCGCCGCACAGATATTTTCGGCAATTTTTTTATGTTCGGCACGAGTCTTTGATTCGGCAAAGGCGCGCGAATTCGTCAGGATAAAGAACATGCGATTTTCTTCAGCAAAGCCCGCCGCAATACTTTGAGCCGTCCAATCAGTGTAAACCGAAATTCCGTTGACGGTCTGCACGCCGGTCGGATCGTCGTCGAGCACGACAATTTTGCGCGGGAAATTTTTTAGAGCCGCCGCCAATTCCTCGTGAAAAAATTTCTCGTCGACGTTCGGAATTTTCGTGAAGAGTTCCGATTTTAAAATCTTCGCCATTGCTCAAGCCTCCTTAGATTTGCTCTCGCCTGCAGTATACAAAGGCATCTGACGTGAAGTCAAATTGCATTTATATCGCCGATATGTTATAAAATTTTCAAGGAGGCGTTTATATGGCGGGCAACAGAAATTTAAACTCGGCGGGCAACGTGACGAGGCATTCAACCGGTCTGCTTTGCAACCGATTAAAAAAATTTAAGCCATTCACTGCGCTTGAACAAGAGCCGATTAGGAGGAGATATTATGATTGATTTTGAAATTAATTTTGGCGTGAACATAGTCGAAATTGTCACGAAGGGTCTTTACCCAAATGCACTCGACACTTTCCGCGAATACATTCAGAATTCGTGCGACGCGATAGACAATGCACGCCAAACGACAGACAAGGCAGAGCAAAAAATTTTAAAAGACGACGAAGGCACCATTGAAATTAAAATCGATAAAAATGCTCGCCGAATCACAATCAAAGACGACGGCACGGGAATTCCGGTTTTGGATTTCAAATCGACTTTGACAAATATCGGTTACTCCGATAAAACTTTGGAAACGGATCGCGGTTTTCGCGGCATAGGACGGCTTTGCGGTTTGGCTTATTGTCGGGAGTTGCGTTTCATTTCCACGGCTAAAGGCGAAGGTATTCAATCGACCGTGATTTTCAATGCCGAAAAACTTCGCGAAATTTCTCGCGGCGAAAAAAAATATACCGTCAAAGAGGCACTCGACGAAATTGTATCTTCCGAAACTGCTGTTGCCGACTCCGACGAACATTTTTTCCGCGTTGAATTGATTGACATTGTTGACACAAATGACGAATTGCTTGACGTTGCCAAAGTCCGCGATTATCTGTCGTTCGTCGCGCCTGTCACTTACAGTTCGCAACTTTACTATCAGACGGAAATTTATAAACATGCTGCCGCCCTGAACTTTACAATCACGGAGTATAAAATTCTCGTGAACGGCGAGCAAGTCGTCAAGAATTACAAAACGACAGTCAAAACCTTCAGAGGCGGAGATGAAATTTTCGGCGTGGACTTCCGCGATTTTAAAAACGATAACGGCAAATTAATTGCGTGGAGCTGGATAGGGCTTTCAACGTTCAAAGGAGTTCTCAACGAGGCGCATGACACACCCGATTATAAAATGCGCGGCATTCGTCTGCGGGCGGGCAACATTCAAATCGGCGACGCGGAAGTATTTAAAAATTTGTTCAGTGAGCAGCGCGGCACAAAATACTTTATCGGCGAAGTTCATATTGTCGACACAAATTTAATTCCGAACGCCCGGCGCGACAATTTGGAAAAAAATTCCGCCTATGAAGTTCTGGAAGACGCGCTGAAAAAATATTTTGAGGAACTGTCCGAAATATATCGCACTGCCTCCGGCATCAGAAGTGAACATAAAAAAATTAACGCTCCCGCCGACGCCGAGCAAGATTTTCAACGCGGACATTCCACTTGCAAAAATCGTGCAGAACTTGACGCCGAACTTGTCAAGCTTAACAAAACCGCCGAATCTGCCAAGAAAAAAATTTTGGATATGCGGGAAGGTGCGGAAAAAACTCGTGAGTCGGCTTTATCGCGTGTCGTCCTGCGCATGACGGAAACTTCACAAATTGTCACACCCCCCCCCCAGATTATTTTTTGCCGCCGCCTGATGAAACAAAACCTTTTCCGCCCGTTCATTGGCGCAAAGATTTAAAGAAACTTTATGCCTCGATTAAGGATGTCATTCTTAAAAATCCGAAGCTCGCGGGCAAGAATCTTCTCGACAAGATTAAAGCGGAGCTTGTCAAATGAGCCGCCGCGTGTTGCTCGTGGAGCCGAATTACAAAAACAAATACATTCCGCTGAACTTGATGAAGTTGAGCTGGTATTTTCGGCGCGTGTGCGGTGACGACGTGCGATTTTTCAAGGGCGACTTGAAACACTTTGCCGCGCAACTTTTGTTGGAAGAATTTTTTCACGGCGAAGTCGACAAGCAAAATCTCTTCGCGCCCGATAAAAATAATGCCGCTCAAAAATTCGGCAGGCATGAAAAAATTTTGGCTGAATTCATTCGTACGGGAAAAAAAATTTTGCTCGAAGCCGTTCCGAATCTGCGCGGGGATTTTTTTTATGAAGATGCTTTGGCGGAACTTCATCGACGTTTCAAAGCCGGCAACTTCCCGACATTCGATATAATCTGCGTCAACTCGCTGTTCACGTTCTTTTTTGATGAGACTGTTCGCACAATTAACGGCGTGAAAAAATTTCTGGTTGACGGCGGAAAAATTTTTGTCGGCGGAGTGGCGGCGACTCTCGTGCCAAATTTTTTTGAGCAGGCGACGGGCATCACACCGCATAGAGGACTGCTTGATAAACCTACTGACCTCGGCAAGACTGATGACACGATTATTGACATGTTGCCGCCCGATTATTCAATCCTCGACGAGATCGACTACAAATATCCCGCCGCCGACGCTTACCTCACCTACACGACGCGCGGTTGCATTCGCAAATGTCCATTCTGCGCGGTGAGCAAACTTGAGCCCGAATACAAAGATCACGTTGAGATTTTTTCGCAGCTCCGGCAGATTGAAAGTCAATTCGGCGCACGAAGAAATCTTTTGCTCATGGACAACAACGTTTTGGCATCACGCAAATTTGATGAGATTGTCGACGAGATTATTGCGTGCGGATTCGGCAAAGGCACGACTTATTTGCCGCCCGACGAATACACAATCACTTTGAAAAATCTGCGCGAAGGTTTCAACGACCGTGCTTATTTGCGCAAAATGATTCGCCTCTATGATGAACTGGAAAAAAAATTGCCCGAAGAACTTGCGGGAAAATTTTATGCGATGCGCGAGAAAAATTTTCTGCTTAGCGTGCCGAGTGCGACTGCCGAAAAATTTTTTGAGCCGGATGAATTCGTGCGACCGTTGTTTGAAAAATATTTCAAGCGCAAACTTTTGACTCGTTACGTTGACTTTAATCAAGGGCTTGACGCGCGGTTGATTGACGAGCACAAAATGTCGCGGCTTGCCGAATTGAATTTGCGTCCCATGCGCATTGCCTTCGACCACATTGAACAGCAAGAAATTTACAAGCGGGCGATTCGGCTTGCGGCAAAATACGGCGTTCGCGACCTGTCGAATTATCTGCTGTACAATTTCACTGACACGCCCGAAGATTTTTACAACCGCCTGCGAATCAACATTGAGCTGTGCGAGGAACTTGACGTTTCGATTTACTCGTTCCCGATGAAATATTGCCCGATTGACGATCCGAAATATTTTGGCAACCGCGAATACATCGGGCAACATTGGAATCGCAAATTCATTCGGGCGATTCAAGCGATAATCAATGCTACAAAGGGCAAAGTCGGGCGCGGACGAGAATTTTTCGAGAAGGCGTTCGGCAAAAATCTTGACGAGTTCCGCGAATTGCTCTTCATGCCCGAAACGTTCATAATCTATCGTGCGCGTTATGAAGACAATCTTACGGCGCAGTGGCACGAAAAATTTTTGTCACTTGACGACGCAGAACGCCTTGAAGCCGAACAAATCATTGCGGCGAATAAATTTTCCGACGAGGATATTTCCCGTGTTACATCAGAAAAAATTCGTGACGTGCTGAATTTTTATCTGGTGCGCCGATAAATTTCAATTCTTCCGCCTCCGAATCAAAATCCTTGCGTAGGTCGTTTTATAATCGTTGCCAACTTTTATGACACTCCGTGCATTCAAATCATTGTAATTCGGACTATCCGCCGCAGTATATTTTTTCGTCCGCAAGCCCGACGTGTTTTGCCTGTCCGTGATGCCCAAAATTTCAAATTGTCGCGGGTCGTATTTGTCGAGGAAAGTAATAGGCACTCCCATAACGCCGTAATAATCGCAAGGTATCTCTGCAGTTTTGATGACTTCGATAGCATCGTAATTATCATAGCGCGGATACTCTTCGGGCGAATATTTTTTATAGAGCGGAATATCTTCGCGGAATTTGGAAATGTCAAAGT
>CAJOHG010000064.1 GCA_905234395.1 uncultured Selenomonadaceae bacterium | reverse complement strand
CGCCAAAGTCTTTGCGATTAAGACGCGTTGAATTTCTCCGCCGGACATTTGACTCAACTTGCGCCGCGACATACTGTCAATCCCGACACTTTCCATAGCCTTTCGAGCAACCAATCTGTCTTTGGCAGTGTAGTCGCGAAATTTTTTTTTGTAAGGGAAACGACCCATCAAAACGACATCTTCAACGCGGAAATCGGCGACCATCTTTGAACGTTGCGGCAAGACGGCGACTCGGAGCGCGTAATTTTCGGCGGAAATTTTATCAACGTCCTGCCCGTTGAAATAGACGGCATTTGAACTGCGACGCGTCTTGCCAAGGAACGACATCAAAGTTGACTTGCCGCAACCGTTCGCGCCGATAATCGCAGTGATTTTTCCTGCCGTGAAAGTTACGTTGACGTTATCGAGAATTTTTTTCCCGCCGACCGAGTAAGATAAATTTTTGACTTCGATAATGTTCATGGTCTCGTTGAGTAGCTTTGAGCTTTGAGCTTTGAGCTGTTAGGTTTTAGGTTTTTTCCTTAAAGCTTACAGCTTAAAGCTTAAAGCTTACAGTTAAGAATCTTTATATTGACGGTTGATAATTTGCATGAATATCGGTGCGCCGAGACACGCCGTCAAAATTCCAATCGGAACTTCTTCGGGCTTGAAAATTGACCGCGCCATAACATCAGCCCAAATCATCACGAACGCGCCGATTAAAGTTGTAAACCACATCAAAACGCCGTGCCGTGATTCGCTGATAAATCTTGCAATGTGCGGAATTACCAGCCCGATAAAGCCGATTATCCCTGCGATTGAAACCGTGACCGCGATTGCCAGCGACGAGATTAAAACTACGGCTTGTTGCATTCGTTCAGTCGATAAGCCCAAATGTTGAGCCTCTTCTCGTCCCAAAAGTATCAAGTCCAGTTCGTGACGGAAAAGCCACACGAAAATTATCAGCGCGATTAAAACCGTCAACGCGACGGGAATCATTGCCCATTGTATGCCTGTGAAACTTCCCATAAGCCAAAACATTGCGCTGCGAACTTGAGCTTCGTTTTTTGAGCCGTAAATTTCAAGCATCGTGAACGCCGAGAACAACGCCGATATTCCCATGCCGATTAGCACGAGTTTTATCGGGCTGTTGGAAGTGCCGGCAATTTTAACGACGATAATCGTTGCGAGTGTTGCTCCGAAAAATGCTCCGACGTAGACGCCGTAAGGTGCGAAAATCTGCGCGACGCCCGTTATAATGCAAAAGACTGCGCCCATGCCTGCGCCGGACGATACGCCGAGAATGTAAGGATCAGCCAGATAATTTTGCGAGACCGTTTGCATGAGCATTCCCGTCAATGACAGAATCGCGCCGCTTATCGCCGCAAAAATTATTCGCGGAAGTCTGATGTCAAAAATTATCATCGCGTCGGAAGAATTCGTTTGACGACCTTGCAAACTTGCCGCGACTTCATCAATAACGCGAGACGTTTCAATTTCGACGGAGCCGAAGCCGATTGCGATTATCATGCTTGCGACGAGAATCAACGTCAACATCAGCGCGCGAAAGAAAATTTTTTTGTCCATGTTCCGATTAGAAAATCAACAGCCCGTCCGAAGACGAGCCGTCACAATGTAGCAGCTGTTATTATAAAATAATTGCCGAAAGTTTGAGTGTAATGGACAATTCGTCTGCCGGAATAATTGCCGCGATTTTCACTTAACGGAGCCATCACGTAGAAGAGCGTTCCGTTTCCCGCGTTCGACAATTTTTCAGCGATAAGGTTCCAACCTTCTTGCGGACTTGAAACATAAGCGTGGTCGCTTAACAGGCGATAGGAATAACGATTGTCGATAGTTCGTTGAAGATTCGGCAAAAGTTCTCTGTCCCACGTGTGATTGACGGCGATAATTTCTTCGGGCGCGTTGAAGTACAAATAGCCGTTGGCTTTACCGTAGTCGCCGAAGTTAAAACATTCGTCATCAGCTTGAACATCAACGCAATAAACTTTGCCGTCGCCGAAGTCAATATAATTCCACGCGTGATTGACGTTGCCCGATTTGCCGAACACTCTGCCGACGTTCCAGCCCATCATTCGACAGAGCATGTAAAATGCATCCGCGTAGCCGTCACAATCCGCCTTGCCGTAGACAAGCGCACCTATCGCGGTATTTTTGTCGCCTTCATAAGTCGTGCGCCTGCAAATTTCGTCGTGAATGTAATATTCTTGAGCAAAGATCGAAGGACGTTTTTTAGCCTCGTTGACGATTTCAACCGCCTTGTTGTAAAGTTGCAACTCATCACTCGTGAGATAATCGGTGTTGCCGCGCAGATAAGCATTGGCGACACGCGTGCCGGGATATTCCGTTATCCTGAAGTGTATTTTCATGCCGCTATCGTCAACCCAACCGTAAAGAAGTCTGAAGTCAACGCAAGGAACCATATCGGCAAAATCTTGTTTGTTGATAGTGCGAGTATTCCAAGCGTTCGGAAGAATCGAAGGGTTCGTAAGCACAACAGCGAAGGTAATTCGACCTCTGCGACGACCTTCTTCGACGTAGCGCACGAAGTCGGCTTTATTGTCGAATCGCGGAGCCTTGCTCCAATCAACTTCGGCGGCGGAAACGATTTGCGAAGTCAACATCAGCACGGCAACAATCATCGCGACGAAAAATTTTTTCAGCATGGCGACCACATCTTTACGTAAAATTTTTGCAATCGAATAATGAAATCAACAGCCCGTCCGAAGACGAGCCGCCGATTTTTTTTAGATTATCGAGTGTTTAACGGGAAGTGTCGTCCCGTGTTTTTATGCGAGAAATTTTGCGGCGTCGACGAATTCGAGATTGAGAGCTTCCGCGACGTTTTTATTTGTAAGCTTGCCGTCAATGGTGTTGAGACCTTTGGCAAGTCCCGAATCTTCTTTGCAAGCCGCCTGCCAACCTTTGCCGGCAATTTTCAGCGCGTAAGGCAACGTTGCGTTCGTTAAAGCAAGTGTCGACGTTCTTGCGACTGCGCCGGGAATATTCGCAACGGAATAATGAATCACGCCGTGCTTGACAAACGTCGGGTTGTCGTGCGTCGTGACCTTGTCGCATGTGGCAATGGAGCCGCCTTGATCAATCGCAACGTCGATTATGACCGAACCGCGTTTCATTGTCTTAACCATGTCTTCCGTGACGAGCTGCGGAGTTTTCGCACCGGGAACGAGTACCGCGCCGACGAGCAAATCAGCCTTTGCGACCCATTGCGCGATGTTGTAGCTGTTGCTCATGACGGTACAGACTTTGCCGCCAAAAATATCGTCGAGATAGCGGAGCCGCTCAATCGACAAATCGATAATCGTGACGCGTGCACGCATACCGAGAGCAATTTTCGCCGCATTTGTTCCGACGACGCCGCCGCCGATTATGACGACCTGTCCCGATTCGACGCCGCTGACTCCTGCCAACAAGACGCCGCGACCGCCGTATTGACTTTCCAAAAATTGTGCGCCGAGTTGAATCGACATGCGCCCGGCAATTTCGCTCATCGGTGCAAGCAACGGTAAGCTCCTGCCGTCACGACCGACGACTGTTTCATAAGCGATGCCCGTAACTTTTTTGTCGAGCAATGCTTTTGTCAACGCAGGTTCGGGCGCAAGGTGCAGATACGTGAAAAGAATTTGTCCCGCGTGGAAAAGTTCGTATTCGGGCTCAAGCGGCTCTTTAACTTTGATGATCATTTCCGCGTCGTCGAAAATTTTCTTCTTGTCCGCGACGAGTTTGGCACCGACCGATTTGTAGCTTTCGTCGTCGAAACCGCTGCCGATACCTGCGCCCGTTTCAATCAAAACTTTGTGACCTGCCTTGACGAGCGAATCAGCTCCTGCCGGTGTAAGTCCAACGCGATTTTCGTTGTTCTTAATCTCCTTCGATACGCCGATAATCATACTGCAAAACCTCCCGTGAAAAATTTTTTGTCGTGCCAATGATAAACCGCCGTCGAAAAAATTTCAAGCCGACTTCAACGCGTTTCATTGCGAGCCGTCGATAAATTACAATTTTCGTTGAAAGAAATATCCTGCAATGTTGCATCGTTTAGATTTTATTCGACTTTATCAACAAACCTCGATGCCTGCAACTTTAAGAGCAAGCGGTTGATTTGATTCTCCAGGCGGTTGAATTCGCCGAGCTTTAAAAGTTTCCACGTGTCTGCCGTCAAAACTTCACGCCAAAAATTTTTCCGCGCATCGGGATTCGGCAAAAGTTCCTTGACTTTTTCGCGATAACGGGCGATTAATTTCAATCCCGCGCAGAAATTTTCTCCGAGTTCCAATTCCAACATCTGCCGCACGAATCTTGAGAATGCCGGAGAATTCATGTCGGTCGAGACGGTCAAGAGCAGATCTCCGCGCCGAATTCTTGACGGGACGACGAAATTGCCGCTTGAGCCTTCCGCGGTGTTGACGAGAATTTTTTTTGACAGTGCCGCCTCCGACGCCTGCCGATTGACTTCGGGATTGTCCGTTGCCGCGATTAAAATAAATTCGTCGTCAAGCATGTCGGGCGAAAATTTTTCTCGTGTCAAAGAAATTTTCCCGCGTTGAAAAAGTTCATCGACGCCCGCGCAGATTTTCGGAGCAATGACTTTGACGAGTGCTCCCGCCTCCAACAGTCCGAGAATTTTTCTAAGTGCAACTTCGCCGCCGCCGACTACCACGCAACTTTTGCCCGCGACGTTTAAATTTATCGGGTAGAGTTTCATTCAATCACCTGCGTTCAGATAATGCGCGAACATCTTAGCACACGCCGCCGATAAAATCCAAGAACGTATCGCGCGATAATTTCTTTGGCAAATTTATCTGCAAAGTATACCGCGCCGTGCAAAAGTATGTTATAATATTCTCAACATTTGAAGTGCCGGCAGTAAAAATAAATTTTAGGAGATGATTTAACGAAATGGGACAAACTATCGGCATCAAGGACATGCGGGCGTTCTTTGCCATCGTCGAAGAAGGAAACATCAGCCACGCGGCGCAACGTCTCGGAATTGCTCAGCCGGCTCTCAGTCGGCAAATGAAACATCTGGAAGAAAATTTGCACGTGAAACTTTTTGAACGAGGCTCGCGACGAATTCGACTTACCGAGGCGGGTCAAGTCCTTTACAATCGCGTCGAAGGCATTTTGGGCATGGTTGACGGCACTGTTCGTGAAATCACCGAAATTGGCAGCGGCACCAAGGGCACGATTCGCATTGGGACAATCACGACGAGCGGCGCGATGATTTTGCCCGATCTCATCGCCGAATTCCGCAAGATTTATCCCGAAGTGATTTTTGAGATTTGGGAAGCGGAAGGCGCACGAATTCTGGAGCTTTTGGACAGCCGACTGATTGAAATTGCCATCACTCGCACGCAAGTCGACAATCTCGCCTATGAATTGCTCGTCCTGCCGAATGAACCGCTCGTTATGGTCATGAACTCGCAAAACGTTTGCGGCGCGGCTGATGACACAATTCGACTGGCGGAGCTTGAAAATCAACAGCTGATAATTCCGTTGCGTTGGAAGTCGAATTTTATCGCGGCGTGCAAAAAACTTGACTTCAATCCGAAAATTATTTGCGTCTCGGACAGCATCGTTCAAGATTTGCTGATGGTCAAGATGAATCTCGGAATGGCAATGATTCCCGTTTCAAGCAAGCGACTTCTCACGGACGGCGATTTGATTTACAAACGAATCGTCGAACCGGAAATGACGACGCACACGGTCATCGCGTGGCGGAAAAATCAAACGCTGTCCACTGCGTGCAAAAATTTCGTCGAGCTGTTTAAGCGCATGTTCATCAAATAAATTGGCGTGTCGAAAAAAAATTTCCCGTCGAAAACTCGGCGGGATTTTTTCATGCGGCGTGCGCGATTGACAAAAATTTCTGCGCGGCTAAAATGTTTTCAAACCTTGCCAAGGAGGCGAATTATTTTGCTTGACATAAAAAATTTGCACGTCAAAGCGGGCGACAAAGAAATTCTGCGCGGACTGAGCTTGAACGTCGGCAAGGGCGAAATTCACGTTATCATGGGAACGAACGGTTCGGGCAAGTCGACGCTGATGAACGTGATTCTCGGTCACCCGAAATATGAAATTACAAGCGGCACGATTTTTTTTGAAGGCGACGACTTAACCGCGCTGAAAACTTTTGAACGTGCACGACGCGGAATTTTTTTGTCGTTCCAAAATCCCGAAGAAATTCCCGGCATCACCGTCGAGAACATGCTCCGCGCGTCAAAGCAGGCGATAACCGGCGAAAAGGTCAAGATTCTCAAATTCCACAAAGAACTTTTGGCGACGATGGCTGAATTGCAAATCGCGCCCGAATACGCAGGCAGATATATGAACGTCGGCTTCAGCGGCGGCGAAAAAAAACGTAACGAGATTCTGCAGCTCTTGACGCTCAAGCCGAAACTTGCACTGCTTGACGAGACGGACTCAGGGCTTGACGTTGACGCGGTGGAAATCGTTTCAAGCGGTGTGGCGAAATTTCACACGGCGGAAAATTCTTGCGTCATCATCACGCACAACGCGCAGATACTCAAACACCTGCCGATAACTCATGTTCACATTTTATTGAACGGTCGAATCGTCAAAAGCGGCGGCTCTGAATTGGTCGGAGAAGTTTCGGAGCACGGTTACGCACAATTCGAGGTCACGCCATGAAAAATTACATTGCAGATATTGAGCGGACACTTTACGACGTTCGCGACGCAGACAAATCGATTTACAAATCTGACGCGGGCTTGACGGAAGAAATTATCCGCGACATTTCAAAGCGCAAAAATGATCCGCCGTGGATGCTTGAGTTTCGTCTGAAGTCGCTGGAAACTTATCGCACGATTGATTTACCGATTTGGGGCCCGGACATCAGCGAACTCAACATGAATGAAATCGTCACTTACGTTAAGCCAAACGCCGCGCAGGTCAATGATTGGTCGCAAGTGCCCGACGCGATTAAAAAAACTTTCGCCCGACGCCGAAAAAAAATCTCTCGCGGGAGTCGGTGCGCAATACGATTCGGAAGTCGTCTATCACAGCGTGCAAAAACGGCTTACTGATTTGGGCGTCGTCTATACCGATATGGAAACCGCGCTTGTCGAACATGAAAATATCGTCCGCGAATATTTTATGACGCTCGTTCCGCCGAAAGATCACAAATTCGCCGCGTTGCACGGAGCAGTTTGGTCAGGCGGAAGTTTCGTTTACGTTCCCGCAGGTGTCGACGTGAAAATTCCGTTGCAGTCTTATTTCCGTCTCAACGCCGCCGGTGCGGGACAATTTGAACACACGCTGATAATCGTCGAACCGGGCGCGAAGTTGCATTTCATTGAAGGCTGCTCCGCTCCACGTTACAACGTCACGAATCTTCACGCGGGCTGTGTCGAATTGTTCGTTAAGGAAGGCGCAAGGCTCCGTTACTCGACGATTGAAAATTGGTCGCGCAACATGATGAATCTCAACACGAAACGCGCTCTCGTCGAACGTGACGGCTTGATTGAATGGGTCAGCGGAAGTTTCGGCTCGCATGTGTCAATGTTGTATCCTTGCAGCGTTTTGCACGGCGAAGGTGCTCGTTGCGAATTTACGGGCGTCACATTCGCGGGCAAAGGTCAAAATCTCGACACGGGCGCAATCGTCGTTCACGCGGCGGCGAACACTTCAGCCAATATCAACACGCGAACAATTTCAAAGTCGGGCGGCGCGGCAACGTATCGTTCTGCCGTCAAGGTCACTAAAAATGCTCCGCACGCGAAATGCTCCGTGAATTGCGAATCGCTCATGCTCGACGACTTTTCGCGCTCGGACACATTGCCGGTTATGGACATTGAAGGCGACGAGGCGGACATCGGTCACGAGGCAAAAATCGGACGCATATCGGAAGAGGCTGTATTTTATCTGATGGCTCGCGGCATTTCTGAAGACGAGGCTCGTGCAATGATCGTTCGCGGATTCGTCGAGCCGATAGCCAAAGAGTTGCCGCTTGAATACGCCGTTGAAATGAACAACCTAATCAATCTTGAGCTGGAAGGTCAGCTTTAAAAAAAACGGCTCGCTCCGATTGGAACGAGTCGCTTTTTACTTGAATTCTGTTTGCAACGTCACAATGCATTTTTGCGAACGAGACGCAGAATAATTTTTCCGCCGGCATTTCGCAAGTCGCCGATATTAAGCGTGTAACGTCCCGCCGTCAAATCAAAACGTTCATCCTGTGCGCCGCTGAAAACTTTTTCAAACAAGGTGCTTTGACCGTTGAGAATTTGAACGGAAATTTGCCCGTCGCTCACATTGAAACTTCCCCACAACTCAAAATCAGCAGGAAGTTGCAAAGATATTTGCGCTTGTCCGTTGCTTATGCTGGTGCTTATGCCGCCGGGACCGCCGTCAATGGAACCGGATGAAACGCTAATTCCGTGACCGCCTGTGTTGTTAAAGCTCAAGTCCAAAATTTTGTACTCGTTCTTTTTGGCAGAGGACGGTTTAGCTTGCGATTTCGATTGAATCGGCTTTTCCGTCTCGTTAGTCGTCATTATTGGTTGTTGCGCAGGATTTTTCTCCGTGCCGCAACCGCCGACCGTCAACGCGGCGATTAGAATCATCAGACAAAAGATTTTCTTCAAGATGACTTGTCTCCTTGCATTTTCGATAAAAGGTGCCGTCAACAGTTGCCCGCGAAGACGAAATTCAAATGACGTTTCGCAACGTCGACGAGCTCATAAATTTTTTAATCTTCTTCAACATGATTGCGACTCCTTGAATTTTCAATAAAAGGTGCCGTCAACAGTTGCCTGCGAAGACGAAATTCAAATGACGCCTTGCAACGTCGACGAGCTCATTCTTCAACATGATTGCGACTCCTTGAATTTTCAATAAAAGGTGCCGTCAACAGTTGCCCGCGAAGACGAAATTCAAATGACGCTTCGCAATGTCGACGAGCTCATAAATTTTTTTGACGGGAGTCGGCGGCAGATTAGTGACTTTGTAGCGCGGAAAGAATCGGCTGATGTGCAACGGAATATCTTTCGAGATTGACGCGAGCCACGTTGATTCAGCATCCATATCGTCGGGCGAATCGTTCATCGTCGGCACAATCAGCGTCGTGACTTCCACGTGACAATTCTGCGCGGCAAGCTCAATCGTTTTTTTAACGGTTTCAAAATCGCCGCCGAGTGTCGAATAAATTTCTTGACTGAATCCTTTGAGGTCGATGTTCATTGCGTCGATTAGCGGCAAAATTTTTTTCAACGCGCCGGGCGAAACGGTGCCATTGGTCACGAGGACAGACTTCAAGCCGACAGCTTTCAAAAGATTCGACGTGTCGCGGACAAATTCATAGCTGATAAACGGCTCGTTATAAGTGAACGCGACGCCGATATTTTTTTGCGGAATTAATTCGGTCGCAAGCCCTGCAAGTTGTTCGGGAGTGATTTGGCGCGTCGGAAATGTCGAATCTGCCATGGAAATTTCAAAGTTCTGGCAGAAAGGACAGTTCAAATTGCAACCGTAACTGCCGACCGATAAAATTCGACTGCCCGGAAAAAATTTGTACAAAGGTTTCTTTTCAATCGGGTCAAGCGCAATGGACGTTATCGCGCCGTAATTGAGCGCGGTAATTTTTTTTCCGTCATTGATTCGTCCGCGACACCTGCCGACTTCGCCGACTGCCAACCGACAATGGTGCGGGCATATTTCGCAAATGATCTTATCCATAACAATCCTCCAAATCTCTGCATTTATATCAGCCGCCGAAAAATTTGGCAAGCTCCTCCGATTAACAAAAGAAGTCGAGAGCAGAAAATTCTACTCCCGACTTCCGATAAAAATTTTTATTGCGAATCAGTCTTTGGAAAGATCGGAGCCGTCTTTGAGCCAGCTCATCATGCCGCGCAGTTTCTTGCCGACGGTTTCGATTTGATGTTCGGCGTGAAGACGACGTTGCGCAAGGAAGTTTGCACGACCCGCCGCACGATTCTCAACAAGCCAGTTGCGTGCGAAGGAGCCGTTCTGAATTTCTTCCAACGCCTTTTCCATAGCCTTTTTGACTTCGGGCGTGATGATTTTCGGACCTGTCGTGTAGTCGCCGTATTCTGCCGTGTCGCTGATGGAATAGCGCATCTTCGCCATGCCGCCCTCGTACATCAGATCTACGATAAGTTTCATTTCGTGGAAGGTCTCGAAGTAAGCAATTTCGGGTTGATAGCCTGCCGCAACGAGAACTTCGAAGCCGTTTTGAATCAGATGAGTGACGCCGCCGCAAAGAACGCATTGTTCGCCGAAAAGGTCAGTTTCGGTTTCTTCTTTGAATGTCGTTTGGAGAACGCCTGCGCGGGTGCCGCCGATACCGCGAGCATAAGCAAGGGCGATGTCGAAACATTGACCGCTTGCATCCTGTTCAACGGCAAAAACGTCGGGGACGCCGCTGCCTTCAACGAAAGTTCTGCGTACCAAATGACCGGGACCTTTCGGCGCGACCATGAATACGTCAACATTAGCGGGCGGAATTATCTGCTTAAAGTGAATGTTAAAACCGTGTGCGCAGGCGATTGCAGAACCCGCCTTAAGATTCGGCGCGATCTCGTTGCGATAAACGTCGGCTTGTTTCTCGTCAGGGATGAGTATCATGGTTATGTCGGCTTGTTTGACAGCCTCGGCAACGGTGAAAACTTTCAGCCCTTGACTTTCGGCGACGGCTTTGGATTTCGAGCCTTCATAAAGTCCTACAATCACATTGACGCCGCTGTCGTGAAGATTCAGCGCGTGAGCATGTCCTTGGGAACCGAATCCAATGATTGCGACAACTTTGTCCTTCAAAATGTCGAAGTTCACGTCGGCGTCGTAATAAACTTTTGCCACAATAAATAACCTCCAATAAAAAAACTGGTAACTAAATCTGCGCAAGTGTATCACTCTTTGGCGCGTGTTTCAAGAGTTTTGTTAAATCTTTGGAGTGATGGCGATTAATCGCGCGGGAAGTCCCGTTGCACCGACAATGTTCGTCCACGTCACGATAAGAAGTGCGCCCGCCGGAGCGACCTTGTCCAAATTCGTGAGCACTTCGACTTGCAACTTGCCTTTCGACAAAACGTAACGTTCGCAAGCCAAATCGCCTGCCTTAGCCGCTTCAACAGATGCATCCGTGTCCAAAGTCTCGTGACCGTTTGCGCCGGCGTTGCGAGTTTCGTAAATGTATTTGAGCGCGTCGAGTGACCAGCCGGGAAAATTTTCGGAGCCGTCGTCAGCAATGCCGCTTATCGCGTTCATGTCGGGCCAATGTTTAGCCCAGCCGCTGTAAAGTGCGACAAATGCGCCGTCGGGAATGTCGCCGTGAATTTTTTCGTAAGCTTTGATGTCGTCCGCCGTCGCCGCGTAGTGAACGTCGTTTGCAACCTTCGCGCTGATGTCGACAATGCACAGCGGATAAATCATGTTGCGCACGCCGTAAGATTCGCTGAGCTTGCCGCCTTTGACAAAGTGACCGGGAAAATCAATGTGCGTGCCGAATTGTCCGGGAAATTTGAACGTCTGAATCAAACAATCGAGCATCGGATTATTCCAATCAAAACAAGTTTTGCAAAGCTCAACGGAGCCTTCGGGAATGCCTGCCCAATACGGACTGTCATTGCCAAGCGGATGTGTCAAGTCGACAAGGTCGTAATTCGTCTGCAACTCATTGAAAAAATCCCAAAGCTTGTAACTCATTTGAAATCACCTTTCCTTAAACGTTGTCAATTTTAATTCTGCCGACGAGTTCGCGAATATTTTTCAAGCCGCAGCCGCGAAGATAGTTAATCAAATCATCGGCAAGTTTCATCGTGATTGACGGCTCCAAAAAATTCGCGGTGCCAATCGCCACGGCAGATGCTCCCGCCAAAAAAAATTCCGCCGCGTCTTCAGCCGAACGAATGCCGCCCATGCCGATTATCGGAATTTTGACGGCTTGAGCAGTTTGCCAGACCATGCGCACCGCAACAGGTTTAATCGCGCCGCCGGAAAGTCCGCCCGTGATGTTGCCCAGAGTCGGTCGCCACGTGTGAACGTTTATTTCCATGCCCATCAGCGTATTTATCAGCGACAACGCATCAGCACCGGCAAATTCACATGCACGCGCAATTTTCGTGATGTCCGTGACGTTCGGGCTAAGCTTGACGATTACGGGCTTTTTTGTTGCAGATTTCGCCGCGCTCGTGACTTTAGCCGCTTGAATTTCGTCAGTGCCGAAAATTATTCCGCCGTCTTTAACGTTCGGGCAGCTGATGTTGAGTTCAATCGCCGCCACGCCGTCCACGTCAAGCAGTCGCGCAAGTTCGCCGTAGTCGTCAATGCTCGATCCGCTCACGTTGACGATAATATTCATCTTGTCTTTGATTCGCGGCAAAATTTCCGTCAAGAACGTTTCGACGCCGGGATTCTCAAGTCCAATGCAATTCAACATGCCCGACGGAGTTTCAGTGATTCGCACGCCGTCATTGCCTCTGCGCGGGCTGAGCGTGATACATTTGACCATGACGCCGCCGAGACGTTTAAGGTCAACGAAATTTTCAAACTCCTCGCCGAAACCAAACGTTCCGCTCGCGGCAAAAATCGGCGTGGGAAGTTTCATGCCCAAAAGTTCCGTCTGCAAAAGTTCATCGTCATCAAGCGGACTGGAGAACGTGCGCGGCTCAAAATTTTTCCCGTAACGCTTATCAATCCACTGCACGAACTCAAACAAATTCTTCAAGCAGTTTTGAGCTTCGACGGCGGAAAATTCTTTCTCGTTGTGAATCGCGGAGTTGCCGAGCTTGCGGCAGTAATGAAGTTTTTTCGCGAGAGATTTGCCAATCAGCTGTTCAAACGGCGGATTTGAAATCAGCGCAAACAAATCATCACTCATGCCGGAAATTTTTTTGTCGGTCGTGTAGACCCATTTAATTGCGGCGTCGACGGCGGTGCGCACGAGTTTAACGCAGGAGTCGTAGGAATTTTGAAAAGCGGCTTCCGCGTCGATACAGTCTTTCGAGAACGCGCGATATTCCCGACGTGTCGCCAAGAACGCAAAATTATTCAATCGTTTCACCTCCGAAAGTTTTTGGAAGGTTTTATCTGCTCATGAAAAAAGAAATTCACAATGACCGGCGGCGCGTCGAAGTCCCGCTGCAAATCGTCACGGTTGCGCACGTACTCCAAATCATTTTCCCGCGCATAAGCCGCAATCGTCTCGTGAAGTCGTGCCCACCAGCTCAAGTCGCGTCGCTGATAAATTGATTCGTACAACGGCACAAGGTCGGGAAATTTTTCGCGCAGGTAAGCAAAAATTTTCGGCTTGAAGTTCCCGCGCAGATTCAAATTCTCCAGCCAGATAAGGTTGCAGAAATTTTTCGCGGCATCGATAATCGCAGTCACGTCGGTTATTCCGGGAAATATCGGCGAAATAAAACATGTCGTGCGAATCCCGGCGTCGTGCAAAATTTTCATCGCGGCAAGTCGTCGTTCAATCGAAACCGCATTGTCCATGTCGCGCCGAAAATTTTCGTCGAGCGTGTTTATGCTGAAACCGACGCGAATATTTTTGAACGTCTTGAGCAAATCCAAATCGCGCAAAATCAAATCGGACTTGGTTTGCAACGTCAAGTTCACGTCGACGCCTTGAAACGTCTGCAAAAATTCACGGGTGCGCCGATAAATTTTTTCCTGCGGATTGTAAGGATCGGTAACCGAGCTGATGAAAAAATTTTTGCCGACATAACGCGCGGGATTTTTTATCGGCTCCCAATATTTCACGTCAAGAAAAGTTCCCCACGGCTCTCCGTGCCCTGTAAATTTTTTCATGAAACAAGCGTAGCAATACTTGCAGGCGTGCGTGCAACCGACGTAAGGATTGACGGCAAAATCGCACACGGGCAGATTCGACTTCGATACGACGCTTTTAACGTCAATCGTTCGGATAATCGGATTCATAATCGAAAACCTTCTTCGCGTCGAAAACCGGGCCGTCCTTGCAAACTTTTCTGCGACCGTCTGCGGTGTCAATCGAACAGCTCAAACAAGCTCCGAGTCCGCAAGCCATACGTTTTTCAAATGAGACCTCGCAGGGCAAATTTTTTTCGACAGCTTGACGGGCAACGCCGCGCATCATGATTTCCGGGCCGCACGTGTAAATCGCCGAATAATTTTTCGCCGCCAAAATTTCGGGCAGAGCGTCGGTAACGAAACCTTTTTTGCCGACAGAGCCGTCATCCGTCGTGATGAAAATTTCTTCAACATTCGCGCGAAACTCTTCCTGCCAAAAATTCACTTCATCAGCCGTGCGACCGCCAATCAGAACGTCCGACGAAAATTTTTCAGCCGCGCAGAGTAAAGGAGCCAATCCCATGCCGCCGCCGACCAAAAGAATTTTTCCGTCGCGAGGTGTGAAACCGTTGCCGAGTGCGCCGAGAATGTTCAATAGTTCGCCCGCCTGTCGACGTGACAAAATTTCCGTGCCGTGCCCGACGACTCGATAAAAAATTTTCACGCAATTATCAGCCGTCGACGCAATGCCCAATGGTCGGCGCAACGTGAATTCGTCGGAAATTTTCACTTGAACGAATTGTCCTGCCCGCGCAGATTTGGAAAGCTCGTGTGCTTTGACAATCAGTCGGAAAATTTTTTCGCCAACTTCTTCGTTCGACACAATCTCCGCGATAAAATTTTTCGCCATAACATTTCTCCAATCTCTTGAAAAAAATCCTCGCCGTTGATGACGAGGATGTACATTGCGTATTACGAATTGCGCATTACGAATTGCCTTTGTCGACGTGGACTTCGGGCAGTGCCAAATTCTCCGCCACAAAACTCAACGCCGCGTCCGTATGTTCCTCTTGAGTGGTATCGATTTTTGCATCGCGAACAATTTTTGCGGCTTCCTCGACCGAAGTCGCCGTTTTCTCGATAAGTTTCGCCAACGTCTCCAAATGCGAATTGAACTGTTCGTTGCTCATGCCTCTGTCAAACAATTTGTAAGACTTCCTTCCTTAATTTACATTCCTCGCGCTCGGAGGATTCTTGAGAATAATCGCCGCAGAAATTTTAATTTAATTGTTTGGCAAAGTCAATGCGCCTTATATTCCCGCTCGCCGCTTTACGCAATAATTTATGATTCGCAGATTGACAGGCAACGCGGAATTTCTTATACTGATAAAAATTTTGTTTTAAGGAGAGCAGAACAAATGGAAACTCTTCAAGATGATACGGCTAAGAAAATTATCACGGCGGCTGTTCCGCTCTTTGCCGACAAAGGTTACAAAGGCGTGACCGTTCGAGAAATTCTCAAGGCGGCGGGCGTCGAAAACATCGGGGCAATTTCTTACTATTTCGACGGCAAACACGAACTTTATCTTGCGATTCTGCGCGAACATTTCAAACAAGCTCATTATCTCGCCGACGCCATCAATAAGCGCGAACGTTCGCCCGTCAAAAAGTTGGAAATGATTTTCGCCGCAATCGCCGAGACTTACAAAAATTCTCCGTACACGATAAAACTTTTGCTCACGGAAATAAATCAACCGAGCGAATTTTTTCCCGAAATCGATGCTGAAGTCAAAGCCTTGCAAAAAATTTCGCGCGACATAATTCAAGCGGGCGTCAACGAAAAAATTTTCCGCGCGGACATCAAGCCCGAAAGTATGACGCTCGTCCTTTTCAGCATTGCACATTTCGTATCGCTCATGCCGAATTTCGCGAAAAATCTTTTGGCAAAAGAGACTTTCAGCGAATATTTGACTCAAGCGCAGGAAATTTTCTTCCGTGGCATCATGCGTTGACTGTAAAACAAAATTTGGAGGCGATTGTCATGCCGAAAAAGATTTTCGCAGTGATTTTACTCGTTTTAATCGCAGTTGGAGCATTTTTTTATTCAAATCACGCGGAAAAAGTTCAAGCGGAGCGTTCAACGTCGCTGAAATTATTCGGAAATGTCGATGTGCGCGAAGTGACTTTGGCATTCCGTCAGAGCGACAGAATTTCGGAAATTTTCGTTGAGGAAGGCGATTTAGTCAAGCAAGGACAGCTTTTGGCACGTTTGGACAGCCGAGAATTGCAATTAACCGCCGAAAAAGCCCGTTCGCAGATAAAAATTCAAGAAGCAGTCTTACTTCGGCTGAAAAACGGCACGCGCCCCGAAGATTTGGCAAAAATTCAGGCTCAAGTCACTGCGGCGGAAAAAATTTTGCTTGACGCACGCCAACATTACGAAAGAATCCAAAAAGTTTACGACGAGACCGACGGCAGCGCGATAACACGCGACGAATTGACTTCCGCACGATTGAATTACGAAAATAAAGCCGCACAGCTCGAACAGGCGCAACAATCGCTGAATTTGGCGCAATCCGGCACGCGTTACGAAGAAATCATCGAGGCAGAGGCTCAATTAAAGCATTTTCAGGACGAACTGGCGCGTTTAGAGTTTTTGTTGACGCAATACGAGTTATTTTCGCCAACAAACGGCGTAATTCGCTCAAAATTGCTCGAAGTCGGAGATATGGCGTCGCCGTCAACACCGCTGTTTAAAATTTCATTGAACGAGAAGAAATGGATTCGCGCTTATGTCAACGAAACCGATTTAGGCAAGGTTTTTGAAGGTCAAACGGCAAAAATTTCCATTGACAGCTACCCAAACGAAGAAATTTCGGGACAAATCGGCTATATTTCGTCGACTGCGGAGTTCACGCCAAAAACAGTTCAAACTGACGAATTGCGGACTTCGTTGGTTTATGAAATTCGCGTTTATGTCGACGATCCGAAGAATATTTTGCGGCTCGGTATGCCCGCCACTGTTGAGATTGATTTAAAATGATTATCGCGGCTAAAAATCTTATAAAAAGTTTTAAAAACGTCGTCGCGTTGGACAAATTGAATTTTGAAATGGAAAAAGGCACGTTGACGGCATTAATCGGCGCGGACGGCGCAGGTAAAACAACTTTTATACGGCTAATCGCAGGGCTGATGTTGCCGACTTCGGGCAATTTGAACGTTTTAGGGCTGAATATCGTCGGAAACGAACAAAAAATCCAGGAAAAAATTTCGTACATGCCGCAACGCTTCGGACTCTACGAAGACTTGACAATCTCGGAGAACATGACGCTTTACGCGGACTTGCACGGCGTGAAAATGGAAATTCGGCGCGAAAGATTTACAAAATTGCTCGAAATGACGGGACTTGAGAACTTTACGGAGCGATTGGCGGGAAAATTGTCGGGCGGCATGAAACAAAAGCTCGGCTTGGCGTGTACATTGGTGCGTTCGCCGGAACTTTTATTGCTTGACGAGCCGACAGTCGGAGTTGATCCGCTTTCACGCCGCGAACTCTGGGAAATTATAAAAAAACTCGTTGCGGAAGAGAATTTGAGCGTTTTGGTCAGCACGGCTTACATGGACGAAGCGGAACTTTGCGAAAAAGTTTTCGTCGTCAATCGCGGCAAAATTTTGATGAGCGGTTCGCCAAATGATATAAAATCAGTCGCAAAAGAGCGTTGTTTCCGCGTAAAAACTCCAAAAAACTTTCCGACACGAATTCTGCAGAGCATTTTGCTTGACGATAAAGACTTCGTGATTGATTCGGTGCCGGAAGGAAATTTCGTGAGATTCATAGCAGCAAAAGACTTTTCCGCCGAAAATTACTCGAAAAAGTTAAATTTGCCCGTCGAAAAAATTCCTGCGCGGCTCGAAGACGGTTTCATGATTCTCCTGCACGAAGCCGAAAAAAATAGTCTTGAGCGCGTTTCCGGCATGAAAAAACTTTCTTTGAGCGAAAATTATTCCTCGTCGAATGAAATTGATATCGTCGTGAAAAATCTCGTGCGAAAGTTCGGCGACTTCATTGCGGTTGATAAAACAAATTTTTCAGTGCGGCGCGGCGAAGTTTTCGGGTTGCTCGGACCAAACGGCGCAGGTAAGACGACGACTTTCAGGATGCTTTGCGGACTTTTGCCGATGACTGACGGCTTTTTGAGCGTCGCAGGCGTGAATTTGCGGACGGCTCGGACTCAAGCACGGGCGAATATCGGTTATGTTGCGCAAAAATTTTCTCTGTACGGAAACTTGACGGTGCTGGAGAATTTGAACTTTTTCGGCGGAGCTTACGGCTTGAGCGGAAAAATTTTGCAGAAACGCATTGACGAGGTGTTGAGCGAATTTCAACTGCGCGGCTTAGAAAATAAAAATGCGGGCGATTTGCCCGGCGGTTACAAGCAACGACTTTCGATGGCGGCGGCTCTGATTCACAAGCCGAAAATTTTATTTCTCGACGAACCGACAAGCGGCATTGATCCTTTGGCTCGACGCGATTTTTGGCGACAAATTACCGATTTATCCGCGAAAGGCACGACAATTATCATAACGACGCACTTTATGGAAGAAGCCGAATACTGCGACCGCATGATGATTCAAGACCACGGCAAAGTTTTGGCATTGGGCACGCCGCAGGAAATTCGCGCTCAATTCGGCTCCGAAAACTCGACAATGAACGAAATTTTTATATCAATCGTCGAACGTTCCAGAGGTGAGGCGAAATGAATTTTTTGCGACGACTGGACGCACTGATTCGCAAGGAATTTTTGCAGCTGATTCGCGACAACAGCTCAATCTTAATCGGCGCAGTTCTGCCAATCGTTTTGATTTTGATTATGGGCTACGGAATTTCGCTCGACGTGAAAAATGTTCCCGTCGCCGTCGTTTTGGAAGACAATTCGCCGACAGCTCGAAACGCCGTGAATTTTCTGAACGGCTCGGAATATTTTTCGCCGCACTGCGTCACAAATTTCAAAGCGGCTCGTGAATTGATGGACGCTCGCAAGGTTGACGCGATTTTGATTATCCCGACGAACTTCACGGCGAATTTTTACGACAGGACGGCAAAAGTTCAGCTGATTCTCTACGGCGTGAACAACACGACTGCCACGGCGATTAAAGGCTACATTGAATCGGGCATTCAGAGTTTCAACGCGAAATTTTACGGCGGATTTGCGGCGAAAGGAGTCGTCACGATTGAAAACCGCATTTGGTTCAACGACGCGAATTCAAGCACGTGGTATTTCGTGCCGGGACTTTTGGTTTTGATAATGACGCTGGTCGGAATTTTTTTGACGGCGTTGGTTATGGCTCGCGAATGGGAACGCGGAACACTCGAATCAATTTTCGTCACGCCCGTGAAAATTTTTGAGCTGCTCCTGTCGAAAATGATACCGTATTTCTGTCTGGCGATGTTCGGCTTTATGCTGTGCTTAGTCGCGTCAAGATTTTTATACGGCGTTCCGTTGCACGGCTCGTTCGCGATTTTGTTGCTTGCCACGATTTTATATTTGTTCGTCGCGCTCGGAATCGGACTGCTCATTTCTGCGGCGACAAAAAGTCAATTCCTGTCGTGTCAACTGGCATTGCTCGTAGGATTTTTGCCGTCGTTGATGTTGTCGGGCTTTATCTTCGATTTGCACAGCGTCCCGACGTGGATAAACGCAATCGGACACGTTCTGCCGCCGACGTATTATTTGGAGCTGTTGAAGTCGCTGTTCCTTGCCGGAAATAATTGGCAGCTGATTTTCAAAAACTGCGGCGTGCTTTTAATTTACGCGGTAATTTTCATCGGACTTGCATTGAAAGTGACGAGAAAGCGAGTGGAATAAATGTTTTGGCGACGAACGCTTTGCATGATAAAAAAAGAATTGCTCTCGACGTTGAAAGACCCGAAGACGAAAGCAATTTTAATCGTGCCGGTTTTCATGCAGAGCATAATTTTCGGCTACGTGGCGACTTACGATTTGGACAAAGTTCCTTACGCGCTGTTAGATTTGAGCCGAAGTCGTGAATCAAGCGAATTAATCGCGAAGATTGACGGCAGCTCGGCATTTGAACGAGTGCGGACGCTTGCCAACGCGAATGAAATTGCCGATTCGATTGATTCGGGCGAAGTGATTTTGGTCGTGAGCATTCCGCCGAATTTTTCGCAGAGTTTGCTGACCGATAAGCTTGCGACGATTCAAGTTATCACGGACGGACGAAATACAATGACGGCGTCGCTTGCGTCGAGTTATGTCGGAAGTATCGCGGGAAGTTTCAATGCGGCGCGCAACCCGAAATTGAACGCAATAACCGTCGAAACAATTTCCTGGTACAATCCGAATTTAATCACGCGCTGGAATTTTTTGCCGACGTTGATGATAATGCTTAGTCTCGTGCAAGTTTTGATGTTGGCGGGCTTATCGGTCGCTCGTGAACGCGAACAAGGAACATTTGACCAACTTTTGGTGACGCCGTTATCTCCGCCGGAAATTTTAATCGGCAAGGCAGTCGTCCCGATAGCGATAGGAATTTTTCAAGCGACGTTGGTTTTTCTAATCTGCAGATTCTGGTTTGAAATTCCGTTCGCGGGCGATTTGCTCTCGTTGTACGCGACGATTTTTGTTTTTATCTTGAGTTGCGTCGGACTCGGACTTTCAATCTCTGCGATCTCTCAAACGATGCAGCAAGTGATGGTTTATTGCTTCGTGTTGCTAATGCCGATGGTTTTGCTGTCGGGAATGGCGACGCCGGTAGAAAATATGCCCGAAGCGTTGCAGATAATCACATACGCCGATCCGATGCGATTTGCGTTGAACTCCGTGCGGCGAATTTATTTGGAAGGTTGCTCACTTTTGGACGTTGCTTTTAATTTCGTGCCGATGATAATTTTGGCGGCGATAACGTTACCGCTGGCGGCGTGGCTCTTCCGAAACAAAATCTCTTGATTAGAGCTTGTTGGTAAATTCGCGTTGAATGTAGCTCCGCCGCCGACCGCGTCGCGTGATGCGACGATAGGCGGATGTACGCCCTTTCTTTTTGCTACTTTTTCTTTGGGCGCAGCAAAGAAAAAGTAGATCCTAAAAAAATTAAAATCAGTTACGAGCCGAATACAATTTACCAACACGCCCTAATCGGATTGAAGATTGGAAAAAATTTTTCTCTAATCCTTTTTTGTTGCACTGAAAAATTTTGCGTGGTAGAATTCGGGAAAACTTTTTAGAAGGTGTTGCATTGGCTTATAACGACGAATCAAATACTCCGCAACAAAAAACTAAACGGAATTACTTGCCGATAATCCTTCTGTTGCTGTGTTTTATCGGATCAGCTGTGGCGGGCGCAATGCTCGCGTCGTCAAGCCTGTTTGATCCCGAAACTCCCGTGCGAAAAATTATCGCAGGCGACGACGAGGAGGAACTCATAAAAGCCAAAGAAAAGGTTACGATTTTGCTGATGGGCGTCGATAAGCGCGAAGATGACGTCGGACGCTCCGATACGATGATGATTGCCACGATTGACCCGCACCTTGACAAAGCGACGTTGCTTTCCATTCCGCGTGATACTCGCGTAAAAATTCGAGGACGCGGCTACGACAAGATTAACGCGGCGTTTGCTTACGGCGGCGTGGAACTTTCCGAGGCGACTGTCGAAAGTTTCCTGGGCATCGACATTGACCACTATATAACCGTCGACACGCACAGCTTTGTAAAAATCATTGACGCTGTCGGCGGCGTGGATATTGACGTGGAAAAGCGCATGTACTACGAAGATCCCTGGGACGACGACGGCGGACTTGTCATCGATCTTTATCCCGGTCAACAGCACATGGACGGCAAGACCGCTGTAACTTATGTGCGTTATCGTGATTCGGAAGGAGACATCGGGCGCGTCAAACGTCAACAGGCTTTTATGGCGGCGTGCATGGATAAAATCACTTCGCCCGAAATTATTCCGCGCATTCCGAAAATCGTCCGTGAAGTCATTGACGCCGTTGATACCGATATGACATTGCGTCAACTGCTCGAAGTCGCCGGTACTCTCAAAGTTGCCGCGCAGAACGGTTTGGAACGGGAAATGGTGCCCGGCTATCCGCTCTACATTGACGATATAAGTTATTGGATTCCCGACGTGGAAGAGATGAGGATTTCTGTTGCCGACGCATTGGGCATTCCCGTCGATCCTCGACTTCGCGAACGTTTTGAACGTGATGCCCGCGAATACAGAGATTCGATACCTTCCGGAGCAAGAGACGTTCCCGAAGGCGAAGACAATATCGGCACGCCCGTCCGCGAACGTCGACGCACCACCGACCGTAGAACTTCCATTGACGAGCGAGTTCGCACTGATAATCGCAGAACAACTGTTGACGACCGTAGAACGACTTCAGATAAGCGCGATTATTCCGACCGCAGAACGACTTCAGACGAACGCGATTATTCCAACCGCAGAACGACTTCAGACGAACGCGATTATTCCGACCGCAGAACGACTTCAGACGAACGCGATTATTCCGACCGTAGAACGACTTCAGACGAACGCACTTACGAGGCTCCGCGAATTGAACGGCGTTTAATTCCCGAATACGACGATGTTTTAGATGAGCCGAGGCGCGGCGAATCACAAAGGACGATGTGACAACATGGCGAACGAAAAAATTATTTTGACTGACGATTTATATTTGGGCGTTGGCAATCACAAAACTGTTTACGCGCACCCGACCGATAAAAATTTGTGCGTAAAAATTCTTCACACGCCCGACGATCCCGATTTTTACAAAGAGTCGCGTTATCGCAAGGCTCTAGGCTCCCGCGCAGATTCAATGACGCTCATCACGAAATTTTTCGGCGAAGTCGACACTTCAAAGGGCAAGGGCTATCTTTTTGAACGCGTGCTTGATTATGACGGCAAAAATTGTCAAACAATGCTCAACGTCCTTGACGACACTCGCGCCGATAAAAAACTTTTGCCCGCGACGGAAAAACTTTTGCTCGACTTCAAACGCACTTACTTTGACGAAAAATTTTTACTTGCCGGCGTCGACCCCGACAATTACCTCGTGCAGAGAATTTCGCCGACTGAACGCCGCGTCCGAATCATCGACAACATAGGCATTGCAACGTTCATTCCACTGCCGTATCATTTCGACTACTTTGCCTTAAAGCGCGCGAAAAAATATTGGGGACGTTTCGTCGACTTGATGCGCACCGATTACGGCGATTTGTTCTCGGAAAAATTTTTGCGGGAGCTTGGGGAGATGAATTGATGAATCGAACGCTACGGACTGTGATAAAAATTTTTTTAATCGCGGCGGTGACTGTCGGAGCTGTTGCCGCAACGTATTATCTCGGCTCGAACGTGACGGGACACGCATTGGCGACGGCGTCTGACAACATGACTTATTCGCGTTGGCAGGAAAAATTTTTCACTTTGTCACGGGCGACTGGCTTGCTCAACGGTTTGTGTGCAATGATATGGTTTACAGCGACGAGATTTTTTTTCAAGGTCGATGAAGTCGGCGACGCGGGCAAAAGAATTTTCTGGACGGGACTTTTAGTTTTGTCAATCGCGATAAGTTTGAGCGTGCCGCATTTTTACGCGCCGATTCTCGGCATAAAACTCAACGGAATAATTTTCGCGCTGTTCGCCGCAATTTTCACGGGATTGGGCTATTGGCTGTTGACAATCTTCACGACACCGCTTGCCTTCAAGTACACGCCGCTCGGTGCACAATTTTTTTTGCAACTGCTTCACAGAAAGTGAACGACAATTAAAAACTCCCGCAAGAATTTTCCTGCGGGAATTTTATTTTTTGAAACGAAAAAGAGCTTTTTGACGCGAGCAGGAGTTTTTCTTGACAACCCTCGCCCGCTTGTGCTATTTAGAGAGTGTTCACACTAAAGAATCAACAATCAAAACAAAAAGGATAAAACCGGCAAAAAGAACGTCTAACTTGTCGTAACGAGTGAAAATGCGTC
>CAJOHG010000063.1 GCA_905234395.1 uncultured Selenomonadaceae bacterium | reverse complement strand
CGGATCGACAATCGCAAGGTCGGGATAGCTGCCGAAAAATGCGGTCTTCTCGTTCGTGGCAGGATTGGTGATGACTGCGCCCGCGTCGACTTCGGAGCCGGTGCCCGCACTCGTCGTTATCGCAATGTACGGCAACGCTTTGACAGTCAACGGTTTTTTGCCGCCCGTGCCGAAAAGAATGTAATCCCACACGCGTCCGCCGTCTTGCTGCGGAATGATTGACGCGACAGCTTTTGCGGCATCGAGGACAGAGCCGCCGCCTAAGCCTACGACGAAATCGCAACCGTTGGCGCGACCGAATTCGACAGCCTCTTGAACAGTCGGTTCAGTCGGATTGGCGGCGATTTTGTTAAAAACGACGAACTCCGCGTTCCAAAGTTTGAGTTCCTCTTGAAGTTTGTCGAGACTGCCGTTGGTTTTGGTCGAGCGTCCGTTCGAGATGACGATTAAAGCTTTTTTGCCGAGCGGTGTCTCTTTGTGCAGTTCAGCGAGTTTGCCTGCGCCGAACAAAATTTTCGTCGGGATGTGCCAAACGAAACTCATGATAAATCACTCTCCTGTTTAGCTTTGAGCTTTGAGCTTTAAGCTTTTAGGTTTTTCCCTTAAAGCTTACAGCTTAAAGCTTAAAGCTATAATACTACGTCGAGTTGACTTCAACGCAAGGAAATTTTTAATGATAAGAGTCGGTGTGAAGGAATTCGTCTTTGACGACTTGCCCACCGTTGTAGTAGACGCGATAGAGCGACGCACCGTCAAGTTCCAATGCAATATCCGAGCCGCCTAAATCAGCTTTGGTGCCGAGAACGTAGACGCTTAACGTGGAGCCGTAAGCTTCGGCAAGCAGATAGACGTTGTGGAGCAGGTCGTTGCGGAATTTGAAATCAATCTGTCCGTCGGCAACAGTGGCGTCTCTGCCGTAACCGATGTAGCTTGACTGGAAGTAATGCGGAGTGCGTTCAGTGGGAGTGAGTCCGGAGAGCAAAACCGCGTTGTAGAGCGTGGAACTTACTTGACAGACACCGCCGCCATAGTCGACGCCCGATTGACCGTTGACAATGACGCCCGCCATTTTGTAGCCCGCCGCACGAGTGCGTTCGCCGACAGTGTCGTTAAAGGAGAAAGTCCACGAAGGTTTGACAATCTTATCAGAAATTGAATTTGCGGCAAGCCAAATGTTGTCGCCGCGATCGCCGGGATAATAATTAGTGCTGTAAGAACCGAGAACGGAATCGATGGCGGCAATATCTTCCGTGGTTATGAAGGGCTGAATATCTTCGGGCGTGAGGTCAATCGCGCCTTTGGGAATGTTGAGCGTGGTGAGCGGCTCTTTCAACGACGCGGCAAGCTGTTCGACGTTTAATCTTTTGCCGACGACGCCGGGAATTTTTTCAATCACGTCGCCCGAAAGTCTGCACTCTGCATTGACGGGATCGCAGTTGACTTTGGCGGCAATTTCGTTGAGTTTTTCGGTGAGCAAGTCTGAATCGTAATTGGCAACGAGATCAACCGACCGTCCGTTGAAAACGCAACTTACCTGCTCATTCAAGTTGCTCAAAGTCGTGCCGCCGCGTCCGTAGCTGAACGCATCTTTGGTTGCCTTGTCGACAAGCGGTTTTAAATCAATTTCTTCGGGCGTGACGACAAATTCCTCGGTGCCGTATCTGAACGTGATGTTGTGAATTTTCTGCGCGGCGATATTCGTGAAGACTTTTTCCGCACCGGCTTTATCGAGTCCGCCGATTGGTTGACCGTATGTTTGGATGCCCATGACAATTTTATCGCCATTGGCAACGGAATTGGAAAAAGCCATAGTGCCCGCGCCCGCGACTGCCACTACGCCCGCCACAGCTGCCGCGCCTTTGAGTGAGAGAAAACTTTTTAGGTTGAACTTTTGCACTTCTGAAGTTTCCACCAAAAATTCGCCTCCATGTTTTATCTGAAGATCGGCAAAAATACTTCTGCCTGTTAAATTAATTTTACACTGCTCCTCAATCGCTGTCTTGCCATTTTAGACGATAAAAATCATATTTTCAAGTGCAGCTGAATATTTTAGGGAAAGTTTAACAATTTCTTGGCGCGAGCAGTTGATTTCAGTTGCGCGACACACTCAACGTGCGAAGTGAACGGAAACATATCGACGGGCTGAATTTTTGTCGTGACGTAACCTAAACTTTTGAGTATCGCCAAATCGCGGGCAAGTGTCGCCGGGTTGCAAGAGACGTAAATAATTTTATCGGGCTCCATTGCCGCGAAAGTCTCCGGAACTTTTTTATCGCAACCGGCGCGCGGCGGATCTACTACGACAACATCAGCGTGAACATCGGCGTCAACCAGTCGCGGCAAAACTTTCACGGCGTCTCCGATAAAAAATTCAACGTTGCGAATGTTATTTTCGCGAGCATTTTTTTTCGCGTCGGCAATGGCAGAACTGACAACTTCCACGCCGATAACTTTTCGTGCGCGTCGAGCCATAAACAAGCCAATCGTGCCCGTGCCGCAGTAAGCGTCGATAATCGTTTCGTGTCCGCGCAGTTCGGCAAAATCAAGCGCGGTGTTGTAAAGAACTTCTGCTTGCGCGGTGTTGACTTGGAAAAAACTTCGCGCCGAGATGTTGAACTTGAGCTTGCCGATTTTGTCGTGGATTGTCGGCTTGCCAAATAAAATTTTCGTGTCGCGTCCGAGGATAACGTTGTTATGATAAGTCTGCACGTTCTGCTGAATGCTTGTGACTTCGGGCAGTTCACGTCGCAGGGCGCGGACAAAATTTTTTTCGTTGGGAAAGTTTTTCGTCGCGGTGACGAGCACAATCATCAATTCGCCGTCACAGCCGACACGACCCATCACGTGGCGCAGAAAACCTTTGTGCGTGTCCTCGTCGTAAGGTTGCAGATTGAATTGCGCGGCGATTTTTTTCACGGCGGCTAAAATTTTATCGTTGCCAATGTTTTGAATCGGACAACTTTGCGCGTCGATAATTTTGTGACTGCCGCGAGCATAGCAACCGATTTGCAGATTCCTTCCAACGGGAAATTGCATTTTGTTGCGATAACGCAGAGGATTTTCCATGCCGAGCGTATCAAAAATTTCCACGCCGTCAAGCTTTCCGATTCGTTCAATGGCGTCGACGACCTGTTGACGTTTCCACTTTAACTGCGCGGGATAGCTCATGTGTTGAAGTTGACAGCCGCCGCAATTTTTATACAGCGGGCAAAAAGGCTCGACGCGCTCCGAAGATTTTTTGACGACTTCAAGCAATCGGGCAACCGCGTAATTTTTTTTGACCGTCTCAATTTCCGCCAAAACTTCTTCGCCCGGCAACGCACCTTCGACAAAAACAGTTAGGAGTGAGGAGTTAGGAGTGAGGAGTTGATTGTCAGTTGAATTACTAACTTCTAACTTATAACTCCTAATTGCCTTTCCGACTCCTTCGCCGCTTGAGCCGAGTCCGTGAATTTTAATCAGCTGTGCCATTTCGCATCGTCCTCAAGTCTTCGTTAAGTTGAGCCTTCAATTCGTCGACGCCGGCAAAAATTTTCTCGTCGCGCAATTTGCCGATAAAACTGACAAAAATTTCCTCGCCGTAAATGTCGCCGCTGAATTTGTCGATAAAAACTTCCAGCCGTCGACGTTGCGCCTTGAATGTCGGGTTGTCGCCGACGTTGGCAATGCCGTTGAAAAATTGCCCGCGAACTTTCACGCGCACGATATAAGCACCGTTCGGGAGCATGGCGCGTTTGTCGCTAATCTCAAGATTTGCCGTCGGAAAACCGATTTTGCGTCCGCGTCTGTCACCGTTGACGACTTCGCCCGCGTAAGTGAAATTTCTGCCCAAAAGTTCATTTGCCGAATTCAAATCGCCTGCCGCAATCAACGCGCGAATTCTCGTGGAGCTGACAGTTTTTCTGCCGACCGTGAACGCTTGACAAACTTCCGCCTTGAAGCCGTAATTTTGAGCCTCACGCAGGAGCAAACGACCGTTGCCGCGACCGAATCGACCGAACGTATAATTGGGCCCGGTGACGACGTAAGCAGGCGAAATTTTTTCGCGCAGGAGTTCCAAAAATTCTTCGGGCGATTTGCGGCTGAAATCTTTCGTGAACGGAATTTCTATCAGCACGTCCACGCCCATATCGGCAAAAATATCGCGGCGCAAGTTTCGACTGCCAATCATGAGCGGCGCGGCATCGGGCGCAATGACCGTCAACGGATGATTCGAGAACGTGAAGACAATCGCGGTGCCGTCAATCTCCTTGGCTTTGTCGAGCGCGTGATTGATAACGCTTGCATGACCGAGATGAACGCCGTCGAACATGCCGAGCGCGACAACGGGACGCGTAAATTTTTCCGTCAAGCCGCTGAATTTTTTTATAATCTCCAAAGAAAAGACCTCCGAATTTCTTTCTGCCGCCGATTATATCACATTGACGAAAAAAAACTTCCCGCAAGCAAGCAGGAAGTTTTTATTATGACAGCCGCGAAATTGTCAGCCGACAGATTTTTTCGGACGCGGATTGACACGTTTGAATTGCGCAAGCTCTTCGTCGGTAAGTTCTGGACAATCTTCGTCGCAAATAATTTCATCATCGCTCATGTTCCGCAAGTATTCGAGTTCGGCTTTCTGCTCTTCCGTCAAAGGCGCATTGACATCAATAACTCGTCGAATAATCATCAGCTTGCTACCTTCCGTTTGCGACGTGGATGCACAGGACGGAATTCTTTGAGCTCTTCGTCGGTAAGTTCGGGAAATTCGTCGTCGTAAAGGATCGGGCGATTTTCCGCCTTGAGTGCGCGAATTTCTGCGATTTGTTCGGGCGTCGGTTTTTGCCCCTCATAGATAACTCGTCGAATAATCATCAGCCGACCGCCTTTTTAGGCAAAGGATTGACACGTTTGAATTGCGCAAGTTGTTCTTCGGTAAGTTTCGGGCAGTCTTCGTCGTAAACGATGTCGTCGTCGCTCATGTTTCGCAAGTATTCGAGTTCGGCTTTCTGCTCTTCAGTAAGCGGTTGACCTCTATGCAAAGTATAAGTCACTATTGCCATAATACTCTCTCCTTTCGTCTTTGTCGGCTCGCCTTGCCGAAATAATTCTCGTTTTGTCGCCGCGTTCGGTGTATATGACGAATAAAATATCATTCACTTTACCGATGATTTGCCACCTGTCTTCTTTATCCGAGTGTTCATAGTCAAACTTGATAATACAGTTTTCATCAAAAAATACATTCGCCGCCGTCTCGAAACTTATGTGGTGTTTGCGCTTGTTGATTCGATTTTTTTCTTCGTCCCACTCAAAGACGATATTGTTAATCGATGTGTTCATGATGTTTAATCCATTTCTTAGCCGCAACAATTTGCAAGTCGACCTGCGCGGGCGAAGTGCCGCCTTGAGAATTTCTGGACGCAACGCAAGTTTCGGGCTTAATGGCGTCGTGAATGTCGGCGTCAAACAGATTGGAAAAAGTTTTGAATTCGGCAAGCGTCAAATCTTTCAGATAAACACCGCGTTCAATGCAATAGTGAACGAGTTTTCCTGCGACCGCGTGAGCTTGACGGAACGGCAGATTTTTTTTGACAAGATAATCGGCGAGATCGGTTGCGTTTGAAAAATCTTCTTCGACTGCCCGGCGCATGTTGTCACGACGAATTTTCATGCCCGCGACGATTTGCGCGAAGACTGCCAACGAAAATTTCACGGTGTCGAGCGCGTCGAATACGCCTTCCTTGTCTTCCTGCAAGTCTTTGTTGTAAGCGAGCGGCAAGGCTTTGACAGTCGTAAGCAACGCCATCAAATGACCGATGACACGTCCCGATTTTCCGCGAACAAGTTCCGGCACGTCGGGATTTTTTTTCTGCGGCATCATTGATGAGCCCGTGCAATGCGCGTCGTCAAGCTCAACGAAACTGAATTCGCGACTGCACCACAGAATTATTTCTTCGCTGAATCGTGACAGGTGCACCATCAAAATTGACGCCGCCGATAAAAATTCCAACAGATAATCTCTGTCGCTGACCGCGTCGAGACTGTTTGAATAAATCGCGTTGAAATTTAATTCACGTGCGACAAATTCACGGTCGATTGGAAATGTCGTGCCCGCCAATGCTCCTGCGCCCAACGGCATGATGTCCGCGCGTTGATAAACTCCGCTGAATCTGTCGAAGTCTCGTTGCAGCATTGAGAAATACGCCATTAGATGATGAGCGAACAAAATCGGTTGAGCGCGTTGCAAATGTGTGTAGCCCGGAAAAATCACGTCACGATTTTTTTCGGCGGCATTAACCAAAGCTTTTTGCAAATCGACAATCAAACGCTGAATCTCTCGGACTTGTCGGCGAATGTAAAGGTGCGTGTCAAGTGCGACTTGGTCATTGCGACTGCGTGCCGTGTGAAGTCTGCCGCCTGCCGCGCCGATTGAATCCGTCAACGCTTTTTCAATGTTCATGTGAATATCTTCGAGCGCAACGCTGAATTCAAATTTGCCCGCGTCAATCGACTCGCGAATTTTTTGCAAGCCCGCGCAGATTTTTTGAGCGTCGTCGTCGGAAATAATTTTTTGAGCCGCCAACATTTTTGCATGAGCCGTGGAGCCTTCGATGTCTTCGCGATACATGCGCTTATCAAAATCAATCGACGCTTGGAAGTCGTTAATCATTTCGTCGGTGGATTTTTCAAAACGTCCGCCCCAAAGTTTTTCGCTCATTTCTTGTTCACCAACGCGCGAACTTTTAACGGTAAGCCAAACAGATTGATAAAGCCCGTGCCGTCAGCTTGATTGTAAACGTCGTCGTGTTCAAACGTCACGAATTCTTTGCTGTAGAGCGAATACGGAGACTTGCTGCCCGCGCTGATGATGTTGCCCTTGTAGAGTTTCAATTTAACGGTGCCCGTGACGGTCTTTTGAGTTTCGTCGACGAACGCCGCAAGAGATTCGCGCAGTTGACTGAACCACATGCCGTCATAAACGAGTTCGCCGTATTTAACCGCAATGTGCTGTTTGAAATGGAACGTCGCGCGGTCGAGGCAGAGATATTCCAATTCGCGATGAGCGTAGTAAAGAATTGAGCCGGCAGGATTTTCATAGACGCCGCGAGACTTCATGCCGACGAGACGATTTTCGCAGATGTCGACGATGCCGACGCCGTTGCGTGCACCGATTTCGTTGAGTTTCGTGACGAGTTCGACTGCACCGAGTTTTTCGCCATTGACGGCAACGGGAATGCCCTTGTCAAATTCGATAACGACTTGTTCGGGAATGTCGGGCGCATCTTCGGGCGCAACGCTAATCAAGAACATTTTATTTTGCGGAGCGTTCCACGGGTCTTCAAGGTCGGAGCCTTCGTGCGAAAGGTGCCAAATGTTTCTGTCCATGCTGTAAGTTTTGTTCGCGGTCGGAATTGGGATGTCGTGAGCTTTTGCGTATTCGATTTCTGATTCGCGGCTGTCGAGTTCCCATTCGCGCCACGGAGCAATAATTTTCAATTCGGGAGCCAGAGCCTTGACGGTGAGTTCAAAGCGGACTTGGTCGTTGCCTTTGCCGGTCGCACCGTGAGCCACAGCGTCGCAACCTTCAGCCAATGCAACTTCGACGAGTTTTTTGGCGATAATCGGGCGTGCAAACGATGTGCCGAGCAAATATTTTTCTTCGTAAGTCGCGCCGGCTTTGAGCGTCGGAAAAACGTAATTCTCAATGAAATCGCGCGTGAGGTCGGCAATGACAACTTTGACCGCGCCGGATTTGAGAGCTTTGTCGTGCACCGCGTCGAGTTCGTCACCTTGACCGACGTCCGCGCAGACCGCCACGACTTCGCAGCCGTAATTTTCTTTGAGCCACGGAATGATAACGGAAGTATCGAGCCCGCCGCTGTATGCGAGTGCAACTTTTTTAACGCTGTCTTTCATTTGAATATCTCCTTTGTTTTAGCTTAGAGCTTAGAGCTTTAAGCTTTAAGGAAAAACGATTCACTACCTTACAGCTCAAAGCTTACAGCTTAAAGCTAATTCTACCTTCGCGGCTTGAGGTTGTCAATTTTTGCGGGCAGTGCTACAATCGGCGTCGATTTGAAATTTTAAGCGAGGCAACGTTACATGGAAAAAAAATCTGTACTTTACATCGTTATGCCCGCGTACAATGAAGCTGAAAATATTCGACAAGTGATTCGCGATTGGTATCCGATTGTTGAAAAATTTGGCAACGCAGATTCGCGGCTTGTTATCTTTGATGACGGCAGTAAGGACGAAACTTTTTCCATCATGCTTGACGAGAAAAAGAATCGTCCGTTGTTTGAGCCGATAACCAAACCTAACAGCGGACACGGCGCGACGGTTTTGGCAGCCTATCACTACGCCATAGATAAAATTAACTTGGGGGGGGGGTATGGCTTTATCTTTCAAACGGATTCGGACGGACAAACTCTGCCTTCCGAGTTTGAAAAGTTTTGGGAGCTCCGAAATTCTTTTGATATGATTATCGGCAACCGTCATGAGCGCGACGAAGGAATTTTTCGCAAAATTGTTACGCTCACACTTCGACTCATGCTAAGAATAATTTTCGGCGTTAATATCGTCGATCCCAATACGCCTTTCCGACTCTTCAAGACCGCAACTTTGAAAAAATTCATCGACCGAATACCTGACGGGCAAGAGCATTCAAACGCGTTAATTGCCGCAATGTACGCAAAGAACAATCTCGCCATAAAATATTTGCCGATAACTTTCAAGAAGCGCAAGACCGGCAAAAGTTGGGTGCGTTTGAGCAAGATTTTAAAAATAGGTTGGGAAGCATTATGGGATTTTATAAAACTGTCCAAGAGACTTTGAAGCCTTGCCGTGAGTTTGTCGAAGATATTTTTTTCGGCGAGGAAAAATTTTTCACTTTGAATGGAATTATTTTTCACGTCGCGCTGATTCTTACGAGCTTTGTATTCGTTTATCTTTTTTCTTATTCGACAAGTTTCGGCTATCATTTATTCGGCTGCGATTCTGTTTTGTTTCAAGCCGTCGGAAAATTTTGGGCGCAAGGTTATCTGCCTTACGTCGAACTTTTTGAGCACAAAGGACCGCTGCTGTTTTTAATCGAAGCGATTGGCTATGCGATTTATCCGCGCGCAGGTCTCATGGTTCTGCAGATAATTTTTTTGTATCTGTCGTGCCTGCTTGCGTGGCGAACAATGGAGCTTTACTCGTCGAACGCATTACACAAAATTTTTTTCCTGATGGTTATGCTGATTTTCTACGCCGCACATTATGAGGAAGGCAACCACGTCGAAGAATACAGCGTATTATTTTTGTCGGCGTCAACGTATTGTTTCCTGCGCAGTTTGAAGGAAAATATTTTCTCGTCGCTGTACGGTTTCATCTACGGTTTGGGATTCGGTGCGTGCTTTTTAATCAGACTGTCCGACGCCGCGCAGATTTGTTGCCAAATTTTTTTGACGGCGATATTTCTGATTCAAGCTCACGACTTCAAAGGTCTGCTGAAAAATTTTTTGAACTTCTGCGCGGGCTTTGCGGTGATTGTCTTGCCGTTCGTGATTTACTTCGCGGCGCATGGTGCGCTTTATGAAATGTTCTACGGGACGATTCTCTTCAATCTGAAATATACGGGCGCGACGTTCCATCAGTCATTTATAATTCAAGCGATTTATGATGTTTTTCATTTCCTGCCGCTCGTTATCATGATAATTGTCGGCGTCGTTGCTCTGAAAGAAAATCCGACAAATCGTTTGTTTCACAGCGCAATTTTTATCGGAGCAATGATGACAATTATGTTGATAAACCTGCGTCCTTACATGCACTACGCGCTAATCATTTTTCCTGTCATGCCGATTTTATTTGCAGTTCTTCATGAAAACTCTAATGCGCTCCAAAAAATTTGGCACTCTCGCCGATTTTCAATCAACAGATTTTTTGTCAAGGTCTTAATAATCTTCGCGGTAATTCAAATTTACACGTCGACCTTTTATTTAAAAGCACTTTGTTTGAACGAGGAAAATGCGGCATCAATAATGTTTTTTATGGCGCATAATAAAAGAGCAGAGCTATTTCACTCAAGTGAACAGCAAAACGTTTTGAGATTGCAAAAAATTATTCCCGAAAATGAAAGAAAATCATTCGTTTGTTGGGGAACGGTCAATACAACTTCGCAATGGATTTTTCAAACCGACATGAAACCGCGTGAACGTTTCTTTATGAATAACAGTCATCATTTTTACATTGATCCGCGCATTCGCAAAGAATGGTTTGATAACGTTCGGAAAAATTATCCGCTTTGGATTCTTTGCGGCACTGTTGACGATAAATTTTCGGAAGACGCCGAGCTTGAACAGTTGCTGACCGAAAAATATTCGTTTAAAGGCGAGGTTTACATCTTCCCGCAAATGATGAAGCTTTATCGATTAAAGGACTGATGAATTTGTTGAGCGAAATATTTTTGGGCGAAGAGAAAATTTTTTCGCGCAAGGTGCTGATTTTTCACGCCACGCTGATTTTGACAAGCATCTTGTTCGTCATGATATTTTCCTATTCGACAAGCCCTTTGTATAATTTGCTCGGCGGCGATTCGGCACTCTTTCAAGTGGTCGGCAAATATTGGTATGAAGGTTATTTGCCCTACGTGAATGTTTTCGACCACAAAGGGTCGCTGATTTTTTTTATAAATATGGTCGGATATGCAATTCACCCGCGCACAGGTATGATAGTTTTACAAACAATCTCGCTATATTTATCATGTCTGCTTGTTTGGCGGGCGATAAGTCTTTACTCGTCAAGTCCATGGAAAATTTTTTTCTTGATAGTTATGTTGATTTTTTATGCCGCACATTATGAGGAAGGCAATCACGTCGAAGAATACACCGTATTATTTTTATCGGCGGCAACTTATTGTTTCCTGCGCAGTTTAAAAGAGAATACTTTCCCTCCGTTATGCGGTTTCGTCTACGGTTTGGGCTTAGGCGCATGTCTTTTAATCAGACTGTCCGACGCCGCGCAAATATGTTGCCAAATTTTTTTGACGGCGATATTTTTGTTGCAGAACAAAGAATTTAAGATTCTTCAGCAAAATTTTTTGAGCTTGTGCGCAGGATTCATGATAATTGTTTTGCCGTGCGTGATTTATTTCGCGGCGCACGGAATTCTTTATGATATGCTCTACGGAACAATTTTATACAACTTAAAATATACAGGTGTCAGTTCATTTACCTTACCGCCTAAATATTCAAAGATTTACAAGCTGTTTCATTTATTACCAATTTATACTATGATAATTGTTGCTATCATTTCTCTCAAGCAAAACCATTCAAACAAATTATCACAGAGCGTTTTATTTATTGGAATAGCGATGCTTTCCTTGCTCATAAGCTTTCGGACTTATCTGCACTACATGATGTTATTTTTTCCTATCTCGCCGTTTTTATTTGTTATTCTTTCCGATAACAACGTTCATCTCCAAAAAATATGGAATTCTCCAAAATTTTCTTTGAAAAGAGTGCTCATCAAAATTTTAATATTCTTCGCAGTGATTCATTTATGCACGCTGGTATTTTTCTTGAAAATTTTTTTGATGCGTGAAAAAAATTCAGTGTACTTTCTTTTTCCTGCTTACGGTTTCTACGAAGAATTTACAAATTCAAACGAGCAAAAAAATATATCGGATTTAGCAAAGTTTATTCCCGAAAATGAACGAGAATCTTTTGTATGCTGGGGTGCATGGAATACAGGAGCGCATTGGATTTTGCGAACAAATATGAAACCGCGTGAACGTTTTTTCATGAACAATGGGCTTTTGATGAAAATAGATCCAAAAATACGCGAGGAATTCTTCAGCAACTTGCGACGCAATTATCCGTTGTGGATAATCTATGGCACGACACTCAATAGAAAAATCAGCGAACCTCCTAAAAGTTTGAACGAGGACGAGGAATTTGAGCATTTGCTTGCAGAAAAATATTCGCTCAAAGGCGAAGTATACATCTTCCCGCAAATGATGAAACTCTATCGATTAAAGGACTGATGAATTCGTTGAGCGAAATATTTTGCGGCGAAGAGAAAATTTTTTCGCGCAAGGTGCTGATTTTTCACGTCGCGCTGATTTTGACAAGCGTCGCGTTCGTTTACATGTTCTCGCATTCGACGAGCCCGCGTTATACTTCTTGGGGCGATGACTCTGCAATATTTCAACTGGTCGGCAAATATTGGGCATAAGGTCTCTTGCCTTACGTTGACATCTTCGAGAACAAAGGATCGCTGTTATTTCTAGAGAGTGTTCACACTAAAGAATCAACAATCAAAACAAAAAGGATAAAACCGGCAAAAAGAACGTCTAACTTGTCGTAACGAGTGAAAATGCGTCT